>NZ_KB731326.1:0-300000 GCF_000353285.1 Leptolyngbya boryana PCC 6306 | reverse complement strand
TTGCTTAGTAAATTGTGCTTAACGCGGTTGGTTATTGTTCCCTCCACCGTGTCCGCCATGTCCACCGCCATGCATGAATAGATGCATAAACAAACAAATAAACAAAAGCGAGTACGGCAAAAAACTGATTAAATGGGCTGTGTGTTCTGTGATCAGAAAAAACACAATAATGCCGATCGTGACATACATAACAATCCGAACAAACGAGCGGCTTGGACTAATCTGTTGATTGCCGCGTGGGGGGTTAGAAGAATGATCATGTTGATGAGTCATTGCAGCCTCAGTAATTAAGAGAACAATAGATTAGGAACAAAACGGTGTTTCACGAAGCTTCTTAAGTTGTCGCGATCGAATGCTCATCAGGTTTGACCTTGAATCCTTTTAAGAGCGATGAATTGACGATGACCGACAGCGAACTAAGCGCCATCGCCGCTGCTGCAATAATTGGACTCAGAAAGCCAAAGGCAGCAATCGGAAGCCCGATCGTGTTGTAGATGAACGCCCAGAAAAGATTTTGTTTGATCTTCCGCAATGTAGCGCGAGACAGTCGAATCGAGGCAACTACATCCCGGACATCGTTTTTGACGAGAATAATTCCACCCGTCTCTTTGGCAACATCTGCCCCCGATCCGATCGCAATCCCAATATCAGCCGTTGCCAGAGCCGGAGCATCATTGACTCCATCTCCGACCATTGCGACCACTTCACCCCGCTTTTGCAAGTCTTTTACCACTTGAGCTTTATCGCCTGGTAGCACCTCTGCAATCACGCGATCGATACCCAATTGCCGAGCGATCGCATCTGCCGTGCGCTGATTATCTCCGGTCAGCATCGCAACTTTTACTCGTTCTCGCTTCAAACCTGTGACTGCCTCGATCGCTTCGGGTTTCAGGGTATCTGCAACCGCAATGACACCCACTAATAAACCATTACAGCCGACCAGCATCGCCGTTTTGCCCTCAGTTTCGAGTTGGGTTAATAGATTTTCAACCGTAGAATTGATCGCATAGCCTTGTTCTCGGAACAATCGCCGATTGCCTAAGACGACGCGATCGCTATTAACATCGCCTCGAATTCCATGCCCAGGGATGGCTTCAAAGTTTTTCACGCTCACTAGATCTAGGCGGTTCTTGGTTGCTGCTCGCACGATCGCTTCGCCCAACGGATGTTCTGACCCTGCTTCTACCGAAGCTGCTAACCGCAAGACTTCATCTTTGGGACGATCTGTAAATGTCTCAACATTGGTAACACTCGGTTCTCCACGAGTCAAAGTGCCCGTCTTATCAAAAATCACTGTTGAAAGTTTTTGTGCTCGCTCCAGCACTTCGCCACCTCGAATCAGAATTCCAGCTTCTGCTCCTTTGCCCACCCCCACCATCAACGCGGCTGGTGTCGCAACACCCAATGCACAAGGACAGGAAATAATCAACACGGCAATGAATGCAAGCAGGGCTTGTGGAAAATTTCCTGCAATTAACCATCCGATGAAGGCAAGGACAGCAATTCCAACAACAGCAGGGACAAAGTAACCTGTCACTGTATCTGCTAATCGCTGAACTTGTGCAGTGCTATTTTGGGCTTCTTCGACAAATTTGATAATCTGTGCGAGTGCTGTTTCTGAACCCACGCGAGTTGCCCGAAATCGAAATAATCCGGTTCGATTCAAGGTGCCACCAATCACCTCAGATCCTGGTGCTTTCTCGACTGGGATTGATTCTCCGGTCAGCATCGATTCATCGATCGAGGAATTACCTTCAGTCACTGTGCCATCCGTTGGAACTTTTTCGCCTGGACGCACAACAATGGTTTCCCCAACCATGACAGTTTCTGCGGGAATTTCCATTTCCACTCCGTCTCGGATCACCCTAGCAATCGGAGCTTGAAGATCAAGTAGTTTTCGGACTGCTGCTGAGGAATTTTTCTTAACAATCTCCTCCATGTATTTGCCCAATAACACGAAGGCGATGATAATCGCAGAGACTTCAAAGTAAACTTCGCGCTCTGCCACTTTCACAGGCAGAATATTGGGAAAGAAGACAACAACAACACTGTAGATGTATGCCACTGTCGTTCCTAAGGCGATGAGAAAATCCATGTTAATGTGGCGTGTCCGAATCGCGTTCCACGATCCTACATAGAATGACCACCCGCCGATGAATTGCACCGGAGTTGTTAAAATAAACAGCCACACGCCCCAAGTAAACCAGGGGAGTGCTGGAATTGGAACCCACGTAACCAGCGTCACTCCCGCAGCTAATCCTAGAAAAGCGGCGGCTCGCATAATTGCCAGTAAGACAACTCCGGTGAGCGCGATCGTCACCCGTCGTCGCATGGATTTCAGTTCGTGTTCTGGGTTTTCAAATGTATTCAGGCAACTCTGACTACAGAAGTAGTAGGTGCGCCCAGTCCGTTCAGCTTTAAGTGCAGTTGCCTTTTCAACGACCATACCGCAGATAGGATCTTTCGCCATTTTGTCTGCGGTTAGGGTTTTCGTACCACCATGTGAATGGCTGTGATGTCCGTGTGAGGTCATGCTCTAGCAAGCTCCTTTATTAAGGGGAAATTTAAAGAGGCAATTGATTAGAAAGGCTCGGAACACGAAGCTTAGGGTTAAAGTAGAAAGGGTTAGAAATCAAAGCAACAGGAAGGCGATCGAGCGTCTCATTCGCCGGATTCAGCTTCTTCCTTGAGTTGTGCGGCAAAAATGTTCTGACAGTGAGGGCTACAAAAATAGTAGGTTTGTCCCTCATACTCACCTTTGATGGCAGTTGCTTTCTGAACTGTCATGCCACAGATTGGATCAACCGCCGTCTTCTCGTTATCTTGTTTTCCTCCAGAAAGCCCAGAAATTCCAGACATAATTCATCTCCTACATTGTTTGTACTCTTTTTCAAATGTGTCTCTGTTTATCGAAGGTATCTGCCGTTGTGAGTGTAGGGGTCGGGATGCGAGTTAACTCGTTTAGGGGGTTGAGGGTCAATTATGTTCACCACAGCGACACCAAGCAACACGCCAAAACTGGCAGCAACAATCCCCAGAATTAGCTTTGTCCACATCACGCTTACCTTGTTTGAGATTGGCGACTAGCATTGGGATACCAAGCTTGATACCACTGGCGCATTTGATTGATTTCAGCCGTTTGGCTTTGAATGATTGATTGAGCCAGACTTCTCAGTTCAGGGCGATTTGTCCCGTTGAGCAACATTTGAGACATCATCACTGCCATTTGGTGATGCGGAATCATCTCGCGGATAAATGCTTGATCAAAGTCAGGGGCAGTTCTCAGCGTCTCCAACTGCATCTCAGTGTCCGCCATCATGCCTGAGTGCGTAGACATATTTCCCATGCCTTGTCCGTGCCCCATCATGCCCATATTTCCCATCGACATTTTAGGGACTTCGGTTCCATACCATTGCTTGTACCACGTCCGCATTTGCTGAATTTCACGGGTCTGATCTTGCTTGATCGTTTCAGCCAACCTCTTGATGTCTGGGCGCTTGGCACGAGTCAAGGCTAAATCTGCCATTGCGATCGCGCTTTCATGATGCGGGATCATCATCTGAATAAAATGCTGATCCATCTGCCCCATCATCACCCGTGGCTGAGAAGGATTCGTGCGCGTAGCAGGACGTTGAGCAAGCATCGAGTTTTGGGGATCGGCTTGTGCGTTACTCATGATGACAAGTCCAACAATCGCACTACTCGCTAATAACCCTGCTAGACCATAAGTTAATGTTTTCCGACTCATAATTTCTCTCCTTTCCTTCAAGTAGAAGGGGATGAAGACAACAGGCGTGAATTGAAGAGATAGCATCCTAATGTCTTTTATCAATACGCTAAACCTTACAGTTCACTAGAGGGACAAGTCTTTGCAATCAATCTTTACTTAGGGAGATAGCTCTGCGGCTTGAAGCAGTTCTGCGTGAACATTTTTCTGCACAATAGATTGCACCGTTAGAACATTACAGGGCGCATGATGAATCACATAGTTACTCACACTACCCAACACTAACTCTCGCAAGATTGATAATCTCCGCCGTCCAATCACCACTAAATCAGCGCCCCACTCCCGTGCATTCGCACAAATGCAAGCACCAGGACCGCCCAAACACTGAATGTATTCGGTTGGAACTCCGGCTGCGGTTGCAGTGGTTGTTCGCGATTTCAACATCTCAATCCCCTGGTGTTCATAGGCTCGCCATTGCTGGTCAAATTGCTTTATCGCTGAGTCCATTCCCTCCGAGTTATAGTTCAAACTCGTATGTCCAACCACGATCGGATAGTCTTCTTCCTCAAATGATAGAACGTGCAGTAACAGCAAGCTGGCGTGATCCGATTTCGCCAAATCTAGAGCCGCTTGGAACACCTGATTACTAACTTCTGACTTATCTAAAGCCACCAGAATTTTTTGAAACATAGGCTCAACCTCTTCTGAGAGAGCGCTGAATTTCCTTACACTCCTGAAGATAGTGAGAAAATCCGAGAAAGTTATGAGGAACTTGGCAAAACCGCATTCGGTGCAATAACTTGTTACAGAAACAAGTAGCGTTTGCGTCAGGTTGAATGAATGGTTCCGGGAGTGCCAGCCGAAAAAATACAGTCACAGCCTGCCAATTTGGACTGATGGAGAGCAGTTTGCGCCGCACGATTCAAAGCGTCCAAGTCATCTCCATCGTCGGGGTATTGGGCAACACCAGCACTAAATGTCACTCGAAATGGACTGCCGTTGCTAGATGTGAATAAATGTTGCCGAAGCGTTTTCAATACTTCAGAAAGCTGCTCGATTCCTTGAGCTTTTGTCACGCCATAAAGCACAATCACAAACTCTCCGCTTCCCCAACGGGCAACGACCGATCGCTGATGAAACGTTTGTCGAAGCATCTGCCCCAATTGGCGCAAGACAGCATCGCCAGCCATCTGACTGTAGACATCGTTCACTTGCTTGAAGCGATCGAGATCTAGAATCGCGAAACACAACGGTTGCTGATTCTGATTTGCCAGCCGCAGAAATCCCTGAATGGCTCGGATGGATTGTGGACGATTTGCAACCCAAGTTAGCGGGTCAATTTCTGCCCGACTTTGCAACAGCTTGATTCGCTCCAACCGCTTGATAATGCGGGTCACGAGTTCTGCACCCTCGATTGGTTTACTGACAAAATCATCCGCTCCTACAGCAAGGACTTGATTCACTGTAGTAGTGTCAGTATGAGCAGTTAAGAAAATGACGGGCAAGCCACTCCAGTCTGGGTCATTCCGAACCGTTCGACACAAATCAATCCCGCTAATATTCGGCATTCGGACATCTAGAATTAACAAGTCTGGATGGGCTGCTTCTAATGTTTGCCAAAAGCGTTCTGGCTCACTCAATGTCAGGACTCGAAATCCCCACGGCTCCAGGAATGTTTGTAGTGCAACCAAAATTTGAGGATCATCATCGACCGCCAAGACTGTGATTCTCGCAGATCCCGGCAGTGTTGCTCGTTGAAATGCATCAATTCGCTGCACCTCAATGGCAGTTTCTAAAACCTGTGCTGGTGTCGTTGGCTTATGCAGAAACGCTTTAGCGCCCAACCGTGCTGCGTCTAATCGATCGGTCAGTTGATGGTGTGCTGTCCATACCAAAACTGGGATTGAAGGGGATTGACGGCTTAATTCAGCCAGCCACGCCAAACTCTCTTGAATCGATTGTGACACGGTTGGATCAAGGACAATCACAGCGGGAGCATCTTGCTCCACCAGGGTTTGAGCTACCGTTAAATTGCTTGCGATCGCTCCTCGGAATCCCCAATTTCCAGCTTCATGAACGACTTGTTCTGCTGCGATTGGATCGCGATCGACAATCAGTAGCAAAGGGCAATTTTCTTCGCGTTCTAACCCGGAATCCTCTGAGTCGCTTTCCTCTCTTGGTGTATTAATTTCTTGACGCAAGGCTGCAACTAATTGACACAGGCAAGCAATCTCGTTCTGCTGAAGCGATGCTCCGACTTGCAGCATTTGCTCAATTTGTTGGGCGAGCCGAGATCCTTCTGAAAATCCAAAGGTTCCGAGAGCGCCAAACAAGGTATGTGCTTCTCCAACCGCCTGCTGTTGTAACGTTTCGTCCAGGGATTGGTTTGCGATCGCTTTTGTCGCTCGATCCAACAGCGCCAGTTGTTCTTCGACCTTTCCTCGAAACCGATTCCAAACCTGGGTCAGTGATGCCAGCATTTGTTGAGGAGTCCCTGGGGACGAACTCAGTTCACCTTCCAACGCTTGAAACGCTGGCTGATTCTTCAGCGGGTTAAGACGGTATCCAATCCCATAGACGGTTTCAATGAAATCATTCGCTGCGCCTGCATTTTTCAGCTTTTGTCGTAATCCGCGAATATGCGCTCGAATGGCATCGTCGCTAGGTGCTTCTCCAGCCGTCCATAAATGATCCAAGATAACGTTGTAGCTAAATACTCGCTGTGGGTTGCGGAGAAATAATTCTAGCAGCGCATATTCTTTAGGAGTCAGTAGTAAAGCGCGACCTGCGTAACCCACTTCTCCTGTTGCAGGACTGAAGCGTAAGTCACCCCATGTCAGAACTGGCGATGCAACATTTCCCCGGCGCAATAATGCCCGAATCCGCGCCAAAAGTTCCTCTGGATTAAACGGTTTAACAAGGTAGTCATCGGCTCCGGCATCGAGTCCTGCTGCTTTGTCTTGGCTAGTATCACAACCTGTTAACAGGAGAATGGGCATCTTGTACCCTCGCGATCGCAGCCGACGACAAAGGCTGATTCCATCTAAGCGAGGCAATAAAACATCTAGCATCAATAAGTCATACTCATATACCTCAACGAGTTGCCAAGCGGTTTCTCCATCCGGGGCAATTTCAACAATATAATTTTGACTAGTCAGCAATAGACTCAGGGAACTAGCAACCGCTTGATCATCTTCTACAATTAAGATTTTCATGGCTGACCCTAGAAAATAGAAAGGATTGTTCTTTCTAAGAAAAAACGGCTCTCATTTCCAAGCTCTCACAAGAAAATGAAATCAGCATGAAATAGCTAATTCAAGAAATAAATCGGAACAAATCAGAGAAAGCTAAGGATTTTAATTTCATCTTAATTTCTATAGTTGACGAGTAGAATTATTGGTGAGAATCCAAGCAAGGTTTGTCATTACTTTGTCTGGATCTCACACCATTTTCGAGCCTGTGGTTTTCCATCTGAAAGTTACAGGCTTTTTATTGCTGGATGGGTGATGTGGGTTTTGCAGTGGAAGGCGAACGGTGAATGTGCTACCTTTACCGACGGTACTTTCCACTTCAATTTTGCCGTTGTGAGCTTTTGCGATCGCTTGAGCAATTGCCAGTCCTAAGCCTGATCCACCCGTCTGCCGAGAGCGATCGCTGTTGACTCGATAAAACCGATCAAAAATTCGAGCTTGATCCTTGGGCGCAATCCCAATTCCCGTATCGCGAATTTGAATCACAGCCTGATGCTCATCTTTCTCTAAGGTCACAATCACTTGACCGCCAGGAGGAGTATAGTGCAAGGCATTTGTGATTAAATTTGAAAATAAACGAATCAGTTGATTCTCATCGCCCATCACATAAAGTTGTTCTGAAACTCGAATTTGAACACTCAATTGAATCGGGGCTGCGATATTTAATGTTGATAGATCTTCAACCAAATCACTAATGAGATCATTTAAACAACACAAGCGTGTTTGAGAAAATAGTGTTTTTTGATTCATTCGAGAAAGTAGCAACAAGTCTTGAACGAGTTGGGCTAATCGATCTGACTGACGATTCAAGATTGATAGCAAATTTTGCGTTTCTTGTTCTGATATCGGTTGGCTATCTTGAGCCGTCTCAACGGTGGCTCGCAGCGTTGCGATCGGGGTTCGTAGTTCGTGGGCAGCATCAGCAGTAAACTGCTGCATTCTTGCATACGAATCATACACAGGCTTCATTGCCAGTCCCGCTAACCACCAGCTTGCGATCGCAATGATCAAAACAACTCCTGGAAACCCAAAGAGAAATAAGATCCGAAGCATCGCTAAGTGTTCGTCGTATTCCCGCAGCGATCGTCCAATTTGCAGATAACCCCACGGCTGTCCTGTCGAGGTTTTTAGCGTTAATGAATACTGATGATAGCGTTGTGATTCGCGATCGCGAATCACTTGCCAAGTTTGAATATTTCCTGGCAAATTGGATTGAGCTGGAGATGCTCCAGCCGTTGCTAATAAACGACCCGACAGATCAAGAAAACGAATATAGTAACCGCCATTCTGAACAATACCGAGAATGTGGCGATCGCCATCGGAAGCCGTTGAGCAAGCTGTATCAACTTGACACAACCCAGGTAGGACTTGTTCAACCATTGGCTCTAATTTTCCGGGTTGTTTCAGCTTTGGCTCTAAACTGTCATGAAGCGTTCCAGAAATAGACTCTAGCTCTCGATCGACGGCTTGCCAATGAGCATATGCCACCATCTGATACGTCATAAAGCTAGAAGTACCCAAAATTAAGCCTAGAATGACAGCATACCAGCCTGCCATTTTTGCGCGAGTCCGGTTAAATAAGCTACTGTGGCGCATGAGGCAAATTTAGGCAATAGCCCACTCCATGGACGGTTTCAATCAGAGTGAAGGAAATAGCTGAAGCAGTGGAATAACACCGACTTCGAGACCGAACACTCGAATCATTGCATTATTATACCGTTATGACCCAAGTGTTAGTGCGATAGTTCCATGATTGTTGCACTAAATGATGCCAACGATCGGCATCAGTATAATTTGCCTTCAAGCTAAATGAGTAATTCAGCGATCGCTCTGCGTGAAAGACTTGCTAAGCCAATAAAGCGCCGTGATGTAAGTGGCATCCGCGATCAAAGCTAGTCCACAGAATCGCCATGTTTGAGCAGCAGATTGACTAGACGGTGCATAAGCGAACATCTGTAGCATTTTCCAAACAAAGCTTAGGTGGAAATGCGGCTCCGAGGGGCAGCAACAAAAGCTCTTAGAACGTAGTTGGGTCATAAGCATTACTCACGGTTCGGTCAATCTGCTACAACTTTTCACGCATTGTGAAAAACTCCTCCCCTAGCGAAGGATGAATCCCGATCGCTTGATCAAAATGCTTTTTGGTGACTCCAGCTTTCATCGCAGGCGCAATCATTTGAATAATCTCACTCGCATACTCACCCACCATATGAGCGCCTAAAATCCGGTCAGTCTGCTGATCGACCACAAGTTTGAGCAATGCTTCCTGCTTCGATTCTCCAATTAGATTAAACAGCGGTTGAAACGTTTTGCGGTAACATCGAACCGCATCTCCAAACTTCTCGCGGGCTTGTGTTTCGCTAAGTCCGATCGTTGCTGCTTCGGGTTTTGTCGAAACAACAGCAGGAATATTCTCATAGTTCACAGCACAAAGCTGATCACCAAATTCTGTATCAGCAAATGCCCGACCGGACGCGATTGCAGCGGGAGTCCAATGAGGACGAAGCGTACAATCTCCGATTGCGAAAATGTTTGGTTGCGAAGTGCGGCTGTACTCATCAACTGCGATCGCACCTTGATCAAGGTCAACATTGATTTGCTCTAGATTCAATCCATCCAAATTCGGGGTACGATTCTCAATCCAAGCAACCGTTGTTGTAGAAATTTCATCTACGGCTTCACTAGAAACACTAATTTTGATGCAGGACTGTTCGCGCTCAAGTTGTTGTACTTGCGATCGACACAAGATTTGAACTCCAAGCTGGGAAAGTTGAGTTTGAATAGTCGAGCGCAAATCATCGTCATAGCCTGGAAGAATTTGAGTTTCTGGCGTAATCAGCGTGACTTTAGGGATCAAAGCGTTCATGATACCTGCGGCTTTCACAGCGATATGATTGCTGCCTACGATCGCTAGATGATCCGGTCGAGCATTCAGTTCTAACAGTTCGCGAGTTGTGATTGCATTCTCAATTCCAGGAAGATTCGGTTTAACCGCCCTTCCACCCACCGCAATCAGAATCTTATTTGCTGTAACTCGACGATCGCCAATTTCTAACGTATAAGCATCTAAAAAACGAGCTTGTCCATTGATCAGTTCCGCCTTTGCTTTCTTTAAATGCTCGATGTGAACTTGGCTTAGATGCTCAATGTGCTGCTCTTTGGCTTTCATAAACTGAGACCAATCGAACTGGGTGGAGACGTTACCCCAACCATAGTCGTCAGCATTCTGAAAGAATTGCAAAAAGCTGGCAGCATAGGTCATCAGTTTTTCAGGAATGCAGCCATGAACCACACAGGTTCCACCCACTTGATCGCATTCCACGATCGCAACCTTAGCGCCATAGCTGGCGGCTCGCTCTGATGCCGCTAGGCCACCCGGACCCGCTCCAATCACAATTAAGTCATAGTCATAATTCATAGAATTCAATCATGAAGAGAACAATCGTTACTAATCTTCAGTTTCTAACATCAGCATGAAACGCAGATGAAATGGCTCTGTATCCATAGGACGAGATTGAAAGATTCCAGCAAAGTAAAATGAACTTTAACGCAAGCATTAGAAACTAATACCTGCGTTAAAGCTAGATCAGCAGAGACTGCAAGATGATTGTTTAGGCAGAGACAAGTTTGAAGTTATCTAGCAGCACGGCAGAGTCAAACAACGGATCGCCAACATTCGCAACGCCAATTCCTAACGTATAGGTACCAGATTGGGTGATTCCAGCCGAGAAGGTTTCATACCCGGTTTCATTCGAGAACATGGTTCTCGAAGAGTTAGAAGCTGAGTTAGGATCGGCTGCGGTGAGTGCTAACGGTTCGAGCGTGACGAAAAGGAAATCTTTGCTGGGATCAACCAGGGTTGAATCTAACTCATTGGTCAGGAAATTCCAATCAAACGACACAGTGTCTCCTGCTTTTGCATCAAAGGTAAGTTTGATTGCGGAGCCTTGATCAATGTTGCCGTCGCCAAGATTATTCAACACGTTTGAATCTACGCCTAGAAACGATGCGAGTTCTGAAGGAGAAGCGGTTTCTCGCTCAGTGGTCAGCAGTGCCTGAAAGATGCCGTCAGTTGGGAAGACTCCGTAATCTAAAGGTTGAATTTCAGCTTTTCCAACTGTTGACCAACCTGTGAAATCCCCGTTCTCAAAACTACCGTTCGGAATCGAGGAATCGTTGTAGTTTTCTAATCCACCCATTGCGGGCATCATCATGTCCACCGAGGTTTGATAGCGATCGCGTAACCACTGCCGCATCTGATCGGATTCACTCTGCTGAGTTGAAGCAATGTTACTACACAGATCTTTTAACTCGGCGTGTCCTGCCCGTTCAGTACAAGGAACTGCATCACTGATGCCCGCCTCATGGTGCATGGTCATTTGACGCATAAAGTCGATTTCAAACTCGGCACCTTCCATACGAGACATTTCTCGGATCATGCGTTCTTCGCCAAAGTTGAGATCAGGACTGTAGTTGAAACCGTACCAATCTCTGAGCCAAGTCTGCATTTGCGATCGCTCTTCCGTTTGGGTATCAACAATCCCTTGCGCGAGGGATCTCAAATCGTCATTCACTGCCTTATCGACTGCGAGTTCCGCCATCTCGATCGCCATTGTGTGATGATCGATCGTCTCTTGCAAGTAGCGCACATCAAACCGGGCTGCTGAATCGTTTGGTGCAACTGTTGAGGCAGCGCGAACATCAGACGAAGCGAGTGACGGTAATCGTAATCCTGAATCCACGGTTGTGAGGGAATCAGTGGTTAGAGGACTGACGATCGAGGAAGAAGTCGAAACGAGATCAGTAGTCAAAGGTGAACGACTTTGAAACATGAGTTTTTCCTGAAGTGTTAAAACGATAAAGTCTGAGAAGCATTCTTCGCCTCGTAAAAAACAGTTGCTATATCCATGAAGCAGTGAATGACTTTGCTACCGTGACAACTTGCGTGTCATCCTGATAACGTACTATCTTTACTACTTTTAGCTCACCGCTGCTATCGTAGCTGTCGCTTTCAAAGCATTCAATCCAGCACGTAAACATGAAATAGACATGAAATGAATGCCTATTAGAAGTTAGAAATTTCCCTATACCAGAAGAATGATGCGATTGAAACCTGCTTTTCCTACGGTTATGTCTGAGAGATGACTCTCGGACAATTTAACCCTGAAGAACCTTATGACTGTTCAACAACTGACTTTCAGCCAAACCAGCCCAGATATGCTGAAGTGCATTCAAGATTGCCTTGACTGCCACAGCATTTGTCTCAACACAGCAACCTACTGTTTACAAAAAGGTTACAAAAAGGTGGACATCACGCAGAACCCTCGCACATCAAGATTCTGATGGATTGCGCTCAAATCTGCCAAACTGCCGCAGACTTTATGTTGAGAGGATCAGAGTTTCATCGTGAAGTGTGTGGGACGTGCGCTGATGTCAATGAGCGTTGTGCAGATGATTGCGATCGTCATAGCGACAATGGCAGTGATGCCCAAATGAAAGCTTGTGCAGAAACCTGCCGTCGTTGTCTAGAATCTTGTCGCAAAATGGCAGAGATGGCTTAATCATGGAGTAAAAGAACAATGCCCCATCAAGACTATCAATCAATTTTGGATGCCGCGATTCACTGTGCTTACGAATGTGAACACTGTGCAAATGCTTGTTTAGGTTCAATGCCCGACTGTGCGAGAGTTTGTACAGACTGCGCTCAAATCTGTTGGGCTTCAGCTTCCTATATGAGCCGTGGATCTCGCTTCATTCCTCAAGTTGTTCGCGCTTGCATCGAAATTTGTGATGCTTGTGCGACGGAGTGTGAAAAGTACCCAGACAATCCTCATTGTCAAAAGTGCGCCCAAGCTTGCCGCCAAGCTTCTGCGGAGTACAAGAAAGTGGCAAGTGTTGCAGGAATTGCATAGCATATTTTCCAAACTGTCCTACTCAAAAAGGTTGCCTTTCGCTGATAGATAGGCAACCTTTTTCTTAATACAGATTCATCTCAAGATACGATAGGGATGCTAGAAGAAAAAATTACTGAGCAAGGCGCGATTTTCAGATCATGGGCAATTTCTCCAGTTGAGTTCCGAATCGTGAATGCTAGTTCTACGGGTTCACCTGCTTGAATGCGGATAGGCTTAGAATTCAAATTCAACGTGATAAGTGGTAGCTGAATCTGCGATCGTCGTATTGTCGTGTACTGTCACAACTCTAATCCTCCGACAATGGCTTTATAGCGGTCGTCATTAGGTTAGCGGTATCAAAAGGAAGCCCTTGGGCACTCTAGGACAGTTGAGCTGCCATATCCTTCCAATGCCGAAAGCTTATAGTCAAGATTTGCGAGAAAAAGCGGTTGTTGCTGTGGATCGCGGTGTACCCAAAAGCGAGGTGATCACAATGTTCAACATCAGCTGCGATAGTTTGGATCGGTGGCTCAAACGCCGCTCGGTTGGTGATCTTGCCGCAAGCCAAGGGTATCAACGGGGGCACAGTCATCGGATTGTGGACTGGGAGCGGTTTCGGGCATTTGTTCAACAACACGGCGACAAGACGCAAGCAGAACTCGCCGAATTGTGGCACGAGCCAGTCAGTGCTCGTACCATCTCACGAGCCTTGGCGAAGATTGGATTTACGCGGAAAAAAAGACTTACGGCTATCGGGAACGCGATGAAGTAAAGCGCTCAGAATTTCTCGCACAGATTGCGACCATTGAGCCATCCCGTCGGGTCTATGTCGATGAAGCGGGCATGGATCAACGCGATGACTATGGCTACGGTTGGTGTGAAGCGGGAACGCGATTTGAAGCCCTCAAATCAGGACGACGGGGCGGACGCATTAACATGATTGCGGCTTACTGTGAGCGACAACTCCAAGCGCCGTTCACCGTCGAAGGCTCGTGTAATCGAACCATCTTTGAAACCTGGCTCGAAACCTGCTTAGTTCCCCAACTTCAGCCAAACCAAGTCGTGATTCTCGATAACGCGACGTTTCATCATGGTGGACGGGTGGCTGAAATTATTCAAGCGGCAGGTTGCCATCTGCTTTATCTGCCGCCCTATTCTCCCGACTTCAATCGCATTGAGAAGTGTTGGGCGTGGCTCAAAAGTCGCATTCGCAAACGGTTAGACAAAGCTCCATCCTTAAGCGATGCAATCGAAGCTGTTCTCAAAGATGCAACGGCTTCCATTGCATAACTATCGCTGCCGCAAGCTTACGGGCAACCGCTATAATTTCCTGAAATCTCTTTGATCAGACAATGAAGCTCACTGTGCTTGATTCGGCTTACTGTCTTGCACCTGCACAAGGGAGGGCGGCAGTGCTTCTAAGGCTCTCATCGGCTGAATATTTGCCTCTGACAATGAAGTGAAGGTCAACATTCCCCCCATCACCGCCATGATTGCGTTCTCAGCAAAGCTTACGACACCCAACGGTGCTTTGGAATTACCACCTACACAAGCACAATTCAACGCCAGCTTATCAATGTAGACCGCTTTGAACACTGAAACTGCTCCACTGACTCCGACAACCAATGATCCAATGCCAGTTGCTAATGGTGCAATACCAGACAGAAATCCAAGCCCGATCAACAACTCAGCAAACGGGTAGATCCTTCCATAAGGCTTAAAGCGCTTAGTGACGAGATCATACTTCTCGAAACTCTCAGCAAACGAATTCAGATCCATCAGCTTAAGAGAAGCTAGCATCGAGAGCGAAAATCCCATGAAGCCAGGAATGCCAAGTGATGTCGCCAGTGCCATTAATCCAGCCGTTGAGAAGACTGCGGCGACTGGTGTGTAGGAATATTCGGCTTTTTCAGCTTCGACTTTCAGCCGTTCCGCGAGATCGGTATAGCCTCCGATTCGTTCTGAACCAAAGAAAATTTGAGGTGTTGTTGCAACCTCATGTTTTGCTTTAAATCGATCGACTTCTTCACGCGATCGAAGTTTCACATCCTCAAATTCGATGCCTTGCTCTTGAAGCAGCTTGATTGCCCGAAGTCCCCAAGGGCATTCATGCTCAGGCATTGACATCCGATAAACCTTAACGTTTTTTGCGTTCGTTTCCGTTGTTTTACTGTTCAGCATCGTCATGATAAACCTCTCAAAAGCAGTTAGGGATTAGCATCGAAAGCTTGGAGAATCATCTCAGTTCTGCAAGTTCAGACAGCACCTTCGAGCAGCGCACACTTGCAGTAGGATTCTTTTCTCAACTGCTCATCACTGTAAAGTATTCAGTCAACGGGAGAGTCAAGCAGTTTTGCAAAAAGTTTTGAGGAAGTAGGCAATCACCTTTTCTTGTAACCTTCTCAGCACTTTTAAGCGCATTCTTACAGAATCTCGATCGAAATTAGAGGCTGCTAGTCTGACACAGTACATCAAAATGAAACTGAAGTGAAATACTGCTCTGCTCAAAGATAGAAACCCTCAATCCGTCCTACTGAAAAAGGTTGCCTTTCATAAATCGATAGGCAACCTTTTCTCAAAAGAATGGAATTCGCTTTAGGTAACGTTGATCAACATCGTTAGTCCTCCTGCACCTTGCACTTCAACATTGTCATTCGTGGCATGGTGAGCAATGTGACAATGTAGTAACCACTTTCCTTTCTCCCGTGCTGTCCAAATTACGTCATAACGCTCACCCGGAGCGACATTGATTGTGTCTTTCTCGATCTGGGCAGCGACAGGAACCGGATTTCCATCGGTTGCAACAATTTTGAAAGGTCCGCCGTGGATGTGCATGGGATGAATGAAGGCATTGTTTGAACCGATGAAACGGAAGCGAATCTTTTCGCCAACTTTAGCATTCACAGTTTCAGTAGAAGGATAGGCTTTGCCGTTGATGGTGAAGAAGTTGGGTAATAAACCTTCCATTGGCATTGAGGGGAAAGTGTAACCTTGTTTCACCGTCCATTCTTGCAGTTGCACAGTTACATCCTGATCGAACGCAGGAGTATTGGCTTTATTTTTCGGTTCAACAATCAATGCGCCATACATTCCTAGCGTTTGTTGTCGATCGACATCTTTGTGCGAATGGTAAAAGTAAGTACCTGATTGTTTTACCGTAAACTCATAGGTGTAGCTTTCACCGGGCGCGATCGGTTTCTGAGTGACATCAGCAGGACCATCCATATTATTTGGCAAAATCATGCCGTGCCAGTGAACGGTAGTCGGCTCAGGCAGGTTGTTCTTGACGATCATCCGAATACGATCGCCTTCTGTCACTTGAATTCGCGGTCCAGGAACTTGGCGATTAAACGCATAGGCAGCCACTTGCGTTCCGGGGAGAATGTTCCAATTAATTAAAGAGACATCTAGATTAAAGACCTTGAAACCCTTTTCTACCTTGGGTTCTAGAATTTGATTGCCCCGTGCATCCGCAGGAGCAGTGTAGGCAATTTTAGTTAAATCGACTGCTGCCATATCTTCCATCGCTTCCATACTCGTATCGGCAGTCATGATCATTCCCGGCGGCATCACCAGTCCGTTCATTTGAGAAACGCTACTCATGAGTGCAGTGGGCAGTGATGCAACTGGCGCGGGAGCAGTTGTGCCTTTCATGTTCATTCCCGGCATCGATCCATTACTTTGGTTCATTCCTGGCATTGCAGTCTGAGGCATATTTTTGCTGCTCATGCTGAAGTTGCCATAGAGAGCCGCGATCAGAACGCCGATCGCAAGTGCTAACAACGTTAAAAGCATGACAGCGAAAATCTGCGCTCTTGTCGCTTTTGGCTTCATGCTCATCTCCCTATGCGAACTTGCAGATTGCTGATTTGAGTGAGCCTTCATTTATTTTCGCTCCGTATTAGAGATGTCAGGCTGCGATGCTTGGTCAGGATAGTTGTTGGTAGAGGTGTTAGATGTGAGTTGTTCACCAGAAATTGCAGCAATCCGCTGTCGTTCAGCAGTGAGGCTGTGACCGCCTTTACCCAAAGCTCTAATGGTTCCCATGCCATGTTTTAGACCAACAGCAACCAGCCACATATTGACCGGAAAAGCGACCACCAAACCAACTAATGTTGCAAGTGACATTACACCCCAGAAGCGAAGAGATGTTGCTTCCATTGCCTGCATATCACGACTCATCAGAATTACCATCACAGGGATCATGCCTGCCATGACCGCATTCATCGAAAGCCATTCAGGAATAAAAGACCGTCGAACGGCTTTTAGATACGAACCACCGAGCATATCTTTCATAAACAAGGATTGAAAGATCAATAGCCCAAATGCAAAGCCAAAGACATACTCAGAAATGACATCCAGCCACATCGGTAGTCCTAAAACTGCTGTGATAGCCGCCGCGACAATAATCCCTGTTGCATCTCCCGCCATACAGTGAATTGTTGATCCGAGTGTTTGCTTCCATAAGGGTTTAACAAACTCTTCGTGTTCTCCGGGGGCTGGTTCTTGGCAAGACAAGATGTATAGGGCAGCCCCAACGATTCCAGTGTAGAGTGTCACTAATATCCATCCCCACTTCATAATTGTGAGTTCAGGATTGCGGGTAAGGGCATCCCAAGCAACGTAAATAACCGCGATCGCGCTTAGACTAAACCAAACCAGCAAAACTTGATCGATCAGCATTGTGCTTTGAGGCTGTGGTGCGATCGCGGGTGACATTTCAGGCATATTCATTCCAGGCATACTGGAATCTGTTGGAGATTGAGCAATGAAGCGATGAAGGCTGGGTAAGCTTTGAGTTGATCCCAGTTTGGGAGTGAGAAAGACAACTACAATCGTTGCTGTGAATAAAACTATCCACAAAGCGAGTTTAGAGCGCATATCTACATTGCTGAGGTGAGAATTGAGATTCAGCAGCAAAAACGATTTTTTATTACTGAGCAAAAGACTGCTAACTAATATCTTGATACAAAAAGATGAAATGAGTATGAAGTGTTTTAATTGAATCAGAATTCTTTCATTCTATTTAAGTTCATACCAGGCGAAAATGAAATCAGCATGAAATGGAATTCCATCAATAGTGTTGATTTTTTATAGAAAATTGTACTTCAGACGCTAGAGGCGACTGGAATCAGTAACCTCCTACCGTGAAAGCCAAGGACTAAATCGTAGTTCTTTGAACTTTACATTTTAGGAGTTTCATCATGACTGCAACCCAATCTCATCAATCTCAACTCGATGCTTGTATCGAAGCTTGTCTGGACTGTTTGCGAGAGTGCGAAACCTGTGCAACTGCTTGCCTTGATAGCGATATGGTACAAATGATGGCGCAGTGCATTAAGACCTGCCGCGACTGTGCCGACACTTGCGATATTTGCGCTCGGTTTATGGCACGTAATTCTGATCTTCATGCTCAACTCTGTGGCGTTTGTGCTGAAGCTTGCGATCGCTGTGCTGCCGAATGTGAAAAACACGATCATGACCACTGTAAGCGATGCGCCGAAGCTTGTCGTCGTTGTGCTGAATCCTGTCGCCAGATGGCTACAGCAATGGCTTAATCAACGGGTTCGATCAAGGCTGTCTCTTCAATTAGGAGACAGCCTCTTCTCATTCTATGGAGGGATTTTGAAGCAACCGCTTGACTCTCCAGCCTACTAGAGGGTTCAACATAGAGACAGTTCAACTTCTCGCTTCAAGGAAGCTTCAATTATGTCCCTTCAATTTACCGTCCCGAATATGGCTTGTTCTGCTTGCAGTGAAACGATTACCAGTGCAATTAAAGCGATCGATCCCACTGCAACCGTGAGCGCTGACCCGAAAACTAAGCAAGTCAACGTTGAAACCCAAGCTTCAGAAAACCGCGTTAAAGAAGCGGTAACAAATGTAGGCTATACCGTCGCGTAGGTTCATTTCTCGTTTCTTCTTAAATCATGGAAACCAATACGCTCAAATTGCAGGGCATGAGTTGTGCATCCTGTGCCCGCAGTGTCGAAGATGCGATTCGATCAGTTCCCGGTGTGGCGGATGTTAGCGTCAACTTTGGAGCCGAACAAGCCACGCTGCAATATGATCCCAAGCGCACGAATCTAGAGCAGATTCAAAGCGCGATCGTCGATGCTGGATACAGTTCCTATTCCTTACAAGACCAAGAATTCATCACGGATGAAACCGAGGCTGAAAAAACCGCCCGATTGCGAGAATTTCGGCATCTCAGAACAAAAGTGATTGTTGCAGGCATCATCAGCGCTGTTTTGGTCATTGGATCATTACCGATGATGTTAGGATTGCCGATTCCATTCATTCCCGCATGGCTGCACAATCCTTGGTTGCAATTGATTCTCTCCACTCCGATTTTGTTTTGGGCGGGACGAGAGTTCTTCGTCAATGCTTGGAAAGCCTTAAAGCGTCATACGGCAACGATGGATACGTTAGTGGCGCTCGGTACGGGAGCCGCTTACCTATATTCGCTGATCGCAACGCTGATTCCGAACTTTTTTCTGTCGCAAGGACTGAACCCGGATGTTTACTATGAAGCAGCGAATGTGATCATCACGCTGATTTTGCTCGGTCGGTTGCTCGAAATGCGGGCGCGGGGGCAAACTTCTGATGCGATTCGCAAGCTGATTGGATTGCAGGCGCGAGATGCTCGGATCATTCGGAATGGACAGGAACTTGAAGTTCCGATTCAAGATGTCCGCATTGGTGACATTGTGATCGTGCGTCCGGGTGAGAAAATTCCGGTTGATGGTGAAGTTGTCGAGGGCAGTTCGCAGATCGATGAATCGATGGTGACAGGTGAAAGCGTCCCGACGAAAAAGCAACCCGGTGATGAAGTGATTGGAGCCACAATCAACAAAACGGGAAGCTTCAGATTTCGAGCGACTCGCGTGGGGAAAGATACGGTTCTCGCTCAGATTGTTCAACTTGTACAACAAGCACAGGGGTCAAAAGCGCCGATTCAGCGACTAGCCGATCAAGTTACTGGATGGTTTGTTCCGGTAGTGATTGCTATTGCGATCGCAACCTTCCTGATCTGGTTTAACGTGATGGGTAACGTGACGCTTGCTCTTATTACCACTGTTGGCGTATTAATCATTGCTTGCCCCTGTGCATTAGGACTTGCCACTCCGACTTCGGTGATGGTTGGCACTGGCAAAGGTGCAGAGAACGGCATCTTGATCAAAGGAGCCGAAAGCTTAGAACTGGCACATCAGATTGAAACGATCGTGCTCGATAAAACTGGAACCCTGACCGAAGGCAAGCCCACAGTCACCGACTTTATTCCCACAGTTGGAACTGCAAATGAACTGAAGCTATTAAAGTTGGCGGCATCAGTCGAGCGCAATTCTGAGCATCCTTTAGCTGAAGCAGTTGTTCGATACGCTCAGTCCCAAGAAGTCACCTTAGAAACGGCTCAGAATTTTGAAGCGGTTGCTGGAAGTGGTGTTGAAGGGAAAGTAAATAACCACCTAGTTCAAATCGGCACACAACGCTGGCTAAATGAATTAGGAATTGATACCACTCTAGTGCAAGCGGAAAAAGCCCGATTAGAGTCATTGGGTAAAACAGTGATTCTAATTGTGATCGATCACCAACTTCAAGGCTTAATGGGCATCTCTGACGCGCTTAAACCGTCCTCGGCTCAGGCAGTCCGCGCTCTACAACGATTAGGGCTTGAAGTCGTGATGCTTACTGGAGATAACCAACAGACTGCAAACGCGATCGCTCAAGAAGTTGGAATTCAAACCGTGATTGCTGAAGTTCGACCCGACCAAAAAGCCGCTGTAATTTCAGCGATCCAAAGTGGTCAAATCGGCAAGCAATCGACGACTCAAACAAAGTCACGACGACACGCAAAATCAAAAATTGTCGCAATGGTCGGAGATGGAATTAATGATGCACCTGCATTGGCTCAAGCAGATGTCGGAATTGCGATCGGAACTGGAACCGATGTGGCGATCGCGGCAAGTGACATCACGCTGATTTCTGGGGATCTGCAAAGCATCGTGACCGCGATTCAACTAAGCCGCGCTACCATTCGCAACATTCGGCAAAATCTGTTCTTTGCATTTATCTACAACACAGTCGGCATTCCGATCGCGGCTGGTATTCTCTTCCCGATCTTTGGCTGGTTGCTGAATCCCATCATTGCAGGTGGTGCAATGGCGCTCAGTTCCGTCTCTGTGCTGACGAATGCACTGCGTCTGCGAAACTTCAAACCGAGAGCAACAGCATAAGGAGGAATCATGATCCAAAAACATTGGATGATTGGAAGTTTAGCGGGATTTGGACTGATGCTGGGTGTTTCTGGTGCATCAATCGCACAAATGCCGCATGACGAAATGCAACCGTCTGGAACTGAACAAACAACGAGCTTCCGCCGGATTGATCAACCAAATTGGTTGAAAGGTGCTGTCACGGCAGGCGGTATCGGGCTTATTGGAGTTGAACTGTGGTGGTTTTTGTTCAGTAAATCTAAGTCGCGTAAAGCGGACAGCAATCAAGGAATGCAAGAAGCAACGATTACCGTTGATGGCGGCTACGAGCCTAATCGAGTCGTTGTTACGGTAGGGCAACCTGTACGATTGAGCTTCGATCGACGTGATCCCTCTAGCTGTCTTGAAGCCGTGCGAATCCCTGACTTTCACATTGCCAAAGACTTGCCCCTGAATCAAGTCACAGAGATCGAGTTTACGCCAACTCAACCTGGAGAGTATCAATTCACTTGTGGCATGAATATGTTTAGAGGTGTGATTGAGGTGCAAGCAACAGATCATTCAGTAGAAACAACTCAAAATCTAGTTTCACAAAGGGGATAAACATGATTGTTCAGGAGGAGCCGAGATTGATTGGTTCTGTCGCTAAAGAAAGCGGTATCCCGATTAAAACGATTCGCTACTATGAGGAGCTAGGGTTACTGAAGACGGCAGGTAGAACTGAGGGTGGTTATCGATTGTTCAATGCAGACGTGTTTGCCCGATTAAATTTCATCAAGCGTGCCCAAAACTTGGGGATGAGTTTGTCAGAAATTCGGGAGTTCTTGAATATTCACGACCAAGGTGATTTACCTTGTGATCATGTACAAGAGACGCTGAGAGATAAGCTTATAGATATCGATCGACAAATTCAGCAACTGCAAATTCTCAAGCAGGAATTGAAACGACTCCTTGCCGAAGAAGATGTCTTATCTGAGAACTCTACAGCAATCATTTGCCCCATCATTGAGCAAGGATAATCACCAGTTTGCCAAGCATCAACCTTCTGAGCTTAAAGATTGAAACTTAAGGTAGTCTCTCTTCTAGTTTCATCTCACTGCGCTCAACTATCGCAGTGACAACCATCAATCCCCAGACAACTCCAAATCGAACTTTTCTTGCATGGTGAATTTTGAAGCCTGCATCAGTCAGTAAATTATGCAATTCCTTCTGTGTATAGCATTGACGATGAGCAGGATCAAAAATCTTGAGTAAAATATCACAGATTCGACACAAGAAATAATCTTTACACCAATCTAGAATCACAACCTTTCCATCAAGGTTAAGAACTCGTTTTATCTCGATGAGGGCTGCCTGTGGTTGATCGAAATAGTGGAATGCACTGTCAGAAACAATCACGTCAAAATGACAATCTGAAAATGGTAATGCCAATACGGATGCAGAATGAAATGAAGCATTTGGATAAACACTGCAATTTTGTTGAGCGATCGCTAGCATATTCTCCGATATGTCCACACCAGTAACTTTCTGCCTAGGGTTTTCTGCTAAGACCATTTGTTCAAATTTGCCAGTCCCACAGGCGACATCTAGTACGTTTGCCTGTGGTGGAATCTCTGCCCAAGTTTTGAGAAAGGATAGTGTATCTGTGACGTATTTGCTCCAGCGCTGATCATAGCTAGCTGCGATTTGATCATACTGCTGACGAACTTCAGATTCGCTCATGAAGGATTTTCCTAAAAGAAGATCAGAAGGGTTTGCGATCGCTATATCAACGATAGCTGGCTCAGTGGCCTAAGTAATGGTTGTGAGTAGAAGTTGAAAAGATTGGCTTTCTTTACCGTGAGGACAAGTAACAGTGACAATCTGGCTTCTCAAGCAGAGACTCCACAAGCGCATTCAATGCCACGGCTGCTAACAGACCGCCGCCTGATGTTCCTTCGATCGTAATATAAGGAACGCTTGTTTTCATCAGCCGTCGCTTAGCCGCAGGTGCGTGACTAAACCCAATCGGCATTCCAATGACTAATGCAGGCTGAATTTGTCCCTGTTCAATCAAAGTGCAAACTGACATCAACACTGAAGGCGCGTAGCCAACTACTAAGATGCAGCCTTTTGGAAGGTGCTGTAAGCAATCTTTCCAATGCTCGTTGTTCCAAAATGCTTGTTCTGCTTCTGCGGCACTATTGATATGTAAATCAGCAATCAACGTCTCAACCGAACAGTTCAGATGTGCGAGACGAGTTTGATCGAGAGCAGAAACAACAGGTAAGATATCGCCGACGATCGTACATCCAGCTTTGAGGGCATCACGAGCGGCAGCGATCGCATCTCGGCTCCGCCGAACAAACTGCACCAAGCTAACATCACCGCAAGCTAGAACCAGTTTCGAGAGTAAATCTACCTCAATTTCAGAGCGATCAGACAAATCAGGCAGTAACCGCTGTAAGGATTCTCCAAAAGCTTCAGGGTGCGTTGTCGTTTCGCTATCTAAGCGATGCCACAGTTGATCCAGAGTTCCAAATCCGCTTTGATTTTCAGCGTCTAATAATCGCAGTTGGGCAAGAGCTTCGGCTTGAATCGTTTGACAATCCTGATCGCGCCCCAATACACTCTCTAATGCTGCTGCGGTCTGGCGTAATCGCGCTAACTGCTGCACGATCGTTTGATACTGCTGTTGCAGTTGGGCAGCGATCGTTTGCTCAGTGTCCATTTGGCTCTGGAGCAACTGCTGAATGTGAGCAAGCTGAAATCCTTGCTGTTTGAGCGCAACGATTTGTTTTAATTGCTGCACATCGCGATCGCGATAAAGACGATAGTTACTCGCGGAGCGCTCCGGCTGCGGCAGCAATCCGAGGGTGTGATAGTGCCGCACCATTCGCGGCGTAATGCCACCCCCGACGGCTTCGGTTAATTCTTTAATCGTCAAATTTCGCATTTTCATCCGTTTATTCTAATCCCGAAGCTTGACATTAACACTAATGTCAAGGTTTAGCATGAAAGCGTGATGTTGTCTCTACCGCTTACCCATGTCTTCCCTTACTGTTTCTCGCTTTCCTGCACTCCTGAAAGAGCATCCTGACGCAGTTGCCGCGATCGTGTGCGGCATTCTGGTCTTCTTGGGCTGGATCACTTTGCAATCGGGCTGGCTGGGACTGGCGTTGCTGATTCTGCCTGCCGCTTACGTGATTGGCGGCTACGAAAGCGCCCGCGAAGGGTTAACCACCCTGTTTGAAGAAAAAGAACTCGATGTTGATCTCTTGATGATTGTGGCGGCGCTAGGAGCCGCAGCATTGGGATTATGGCGACGAGAATATGATTTCATTGTCGATGGCGCGATTCTCATCTTGATCTTTGCCATTAGTGGAGCCTTAGAAGGGTATGCGATGCAGCGCACCGAACGCAGCATCCGAGGCTTGATGAGTTTGACTTCGGATACGGCAAGGGTCTGGCGCAATGGACAAGAAAAAGAAGTTGCGGTCGCAGATTTGCAAATTGGCGACAAAGTGATCGTTAGACCCGGCGAACTGGTTCCAACCGATGGCTTGGTCATTGAAGGATTTAGCAGCCTCAATCAAGCGCCGATTACTGGGGAATCGATGCCTGTAGAGAAAACGATCGGCGATGAAGTCTTTGCGGGCACGATTAACGGCAACGGTGCATTAAAACTCAAAATTCATCAACCGCCGGAAAGTAGTTTAATTCAGCGCGTCATTCGATTGGTTGAGCAAGCCCAAATGGAAGCACCACCCTCGCAACAATTTATCGAGCGATTCGAGCGCAGCTATGCCAAGGTGATTGTCATCGTCGGCATCTTACTTATGATCGTTCCGCCTTTCCTCTGGGGTTGGAGTTGGGAAACCACAATTTACCGTGCCTTAATTTTTCTCGTCGTTGCTTCTCCCTGTGCATTGATGGCAGCAATCATGCCAACTTTGCTTTCTGGAATTGCGAACGGTGCAAGGCAAGGGATTCTATTCAAGAATGGTGCTCAGTTAGAACAGATCGGACGAGTGAGAGCGATCGCATTCGACAAAACCGGAACGCTCACCACGGGAAACCCCGAAGTGGTTCAAATCATGGCTGCGTCCCAGTCTGAACAGCAATTGCTGCAAGTTGCAGCGAGTTTAGAAAGCTTATCCGAGCATCCAATCGGGGCAGCGATCGTAAAATTTGCTCAGCAACAACAAATTGAATGGCGGTCAGCAACCAATGTTCAGGCTCATGCAGGACAAGGAATTACCGGAGAAATTAATGGACAACTGGCGATCGTTGGTAAAGCCGCGTTTGTTTGTAGTCAAGTGAACAGTTGGGCAAATACTTTGACTGCATCCGCCCAACACTTTGAAGAAACTGGAAAAACTGTGGTTTGGGCGGCTTATGCTGGAAAACCGTTAGGCATGATTGCGATCTCCGATACGGTTCGCCCGGAAGCTGCAAGCACAATCCGTCAACTGAAACAATTAGGCATTGGAGAAATCGTCATGCTAACTGGCGATAATGAACGCACGGCTCGCAGCATTGCTCGTGAACTTGGAATCGAGCAGGTGTACTCAGAACTATTGCCAGAACACAAAGTCGATGTGGTGCGATCATTACAACGGCAATATCACACGGTTGCAATGGTAGGAGATGGGATCAATGATGCCCCTGCGCTGGCACAAGCCTCCGTTGGCATCGCGATGGGAACGGCTGGAAGTGATGTGGCGCTGGAAACCGCAGACATTGTACTGATGGCAGATCGGCTGGAGCGGCTAGTGAATGCGATCCGGTTAGGGCGACGCTCTCAACAAGTCGTAAAGCAAAACATTGTCTTTGCACTAGGCTTCATTGTGCTGTTGCTCATTGCTAATTTTGTCAGCCAGATTACCTTGCCACTTGGAGTGGTTGGACACGAGGGATCGACTGTGCTAGTGACCCTGAGTGGGTTGAGGCTGTTGAAACGCTGAAGCTTCAATCAAGATAGAACTTTTCGTAATAATTCAAGTTGTTTTGGCACGATGCGGTAGTAAATCCAAGTACCGCGTCGTTCTTTTTCCAGCAATCCTGCCTCATACATTACCTTGAGATGGTGACTAATAGTCGGTTGTGATAATCCCAATGGCTCAACCAATTCACAGGCACAAACCTCTTGATTCGGCTGTGCTGCAATTAGACTTAGCATTTGCAGTCGTGCAGGTTCACCTAGCACTCGAAACATCGCCGCTAGGATGATTGCATCGTCATTTTTCAGATGCCCTGTCAGCAGCCCAGAACAACAAGAAGTAACAGCGTTAGATAACTTCATGACTTCTATATTGACATACATCAATATTGTAGACAAGATATTGATATTAATCGATATTGATGTATGTCAATATAAGGAGTTAAAATTATGTCTCGTGTACAACTTGCATTGAATGTTAATGATGTCGATGCAGCGGTTGAGTTCTACGTCAAAATGTTTGGAACCCAACCTGCTAAACGTCGTCCGGGCTATGCTAATTTCGCGATCGCAGAACCACCCTTAAAACTTGTCCTGATTGAAAATCCGGCTGCGGCTGGAACGATGAATCATTTAGGAGTCGAGGTGGAGTCCTCCCAACAAGTGGTCGAAGCCATCGATCGTGTCAAAGCAGCGGATTTATCGGTCAAGATTGAGGAGCAGACCACCTGTTGCTACGCCTTGCAAGACAAAGTTTGGGTTCAAGATCCAAACGGCGCGAAGTGGGAAATTTATACGGTACTAGAGGATTCTGCCACCTTTGGCACGTCTTCAACCGCCACTTCTGTCTGCTGTTCGTAATTTCCAAGTGTTCTACTGTTTAGGGGCACTTTCGCGCTTATTGTTGCCCCGTTTTCACTTTTGTCTAAGTTCCAGGCTAAACTGGAAGTCACTACCCTAGTCGCCATTTTGAGAAAAGTTGATGACTAAAGCTGCCGAAGTCTCATCAAATTTAGTTGTTTTGGGCTTTCATGCACTCTCTGATCAATTGCGCGTTCAAGTGCTGGATTTGTTGCGCGATCGTGAACTTTGCGTCTGTGATTTGTGTGAAGTTCTAAACGTGACTCAATCGAAGCTCTCTTTTCATCTCAAAACGCTGAAAGAGGCTCAATTAGTTAGATCACGGCAAGAAGGGCGTTGGATTTATTACAGTTTGAATCTGCCACAGTTCGTTGTTCTCGAACAATATCTTGCTGAGTTTCGCCGCTTCAGCCCAATTCTGCCTGCTCGAAGCTGTCGCGACTCGGAGTAATTCATCAAGTTTTTTACAATTCTTAAGCAGAGTGTCTTGCAGAACACTTGATCAAATCAATTTTATTTGAAATGATTGAGATGTTACTCCTGAAGCATAAGTGAGCTTCACTATGGCAATGCAGACCTCAACTCTCTTCAAGTTTCTGCTGGGCGCTGGATTTGTAATGACTTTTGGGTTAGTTGGCTGTACTTCTTCGAATCAGGCAACCGATTCTAATCAATCCCAGTCTTCCACTCCTGTAAGAGCAGACGTGCCGAATCCAGTTATACCAACTCATTCTGGTATTAAGGTCGATGGATCGAGTACGGTTTATCCAATTTCAGATTTAGTTGCGAAAGAGTACCGCAAGGAAAAGGGCAACAAAGCAGGTACGATCGACGTTCAATTTTCCGGTACAAGCGGCGGCTTCAAAAAGTTCTGTGCAGGCGAAACCGACATCAACAATGCGTCTCGCCCGATCCTCAAAGAAGAAATAGAGATGTGCGGAAAAGCGGGTGTGCGGTTTTATGAGTTACCGATCGCATTCGATGCCCTCACACTGGTCGTCAATCCACAAAACACTTGGGCAAAAGATATTACGGTTGCGGAACTGAAGAAGATTTGGGAACCTGCTGCTCAAGGCAAAATTACAAATTGGAATCAGGTTCGCGCCTCCTATCCAAACCAACCGCTCAAACTCTATGGCGCAGGCAAAGAGTCTGGAACATTCAACTATTTCAATGAGGTCACAACCGGAAAGCCAAATGAGAGCCGGACGGATTACACCGCTAGCGAAGATGACAATGAGTTAGTGGCAGGTGTGCAGAAAGACCCCAATGCTTTAGGCTACTTTGGGCTTTCGTACTATGAAGCTAAGCAGAATGAGCTAAAAGCCCTCGCTGTGGATTATGGCGATGGTCGTGGTGCAGTTTTACCCTCGCGAGAAACGGTTGAGAAAGCGCAGTATCGCCCGTTCTCTCGTCCCCTATTTATTTACGTCAACATTACTGCTGCACAGCGTAAACCGGAACTGCAAGCGTTTGTGACATACTATCTCGATAATGCTAAACGGCTCGTCACACAGGTCGGGTACATTCCGCTACCAGATGAAGGTTATCGATTGACGAACCTGCATTTTTATCAAGGCAAGGTGGGAACAGTATTTGACGGTGTTCCTCAGCCTGATTTGACCATTAGCGAATTACTTCGCAAGCAAGCTGTGTTTTAGGGGCTGCATTTAGCAGAATCGCGGTTTGTGCGAGCGTCACAGATGCGGTGAGGTCAAAACAAGTTTTTTAGATGCAATTTTCTATAAGCTTGTTTTAGTGCTGTATTGCAAAGTGCTTCTTCTAGCATTATTCTAAATTAAATTGAAATAAGGAGACGACTTCTCAAGGTGAAGCACATGACTGTACGGGTTGGGATCAATGGTTTCGGTCGAATTGGGCGGCTCGATTTCCGCGCTGCTTGGGGCTGGTCGGAGTTCGAGTTTGTTCACATTAATGAAGTTAAAGGCGGGGCGGAAACTGCCGCTCATCTGCTGAAGTTCGATTCGGTGCATGGACGGTGGACACCAGAAGTTGAAGCGGGGAGCGATCGTATTCTCATTGATGGAAAACCCGTGACCTTCAGCGAATATGCTAAGCCAGGTGACGTGCCCTGGGAAGATTACGGCGTTGATATCGTGCTGGAATGTTCAGGCAAGTTTCGTACCACTGAAACGCTTGATCCCTACTTCAAGCGCGGTGTGAAAAAGGTGATTGTCGCGGCTCCCGTCAAGCAAGGCGCACTTAACATCGTCATGGGCATCAATGACAATCTTTATCAGCCTGGCGAGCATCATCTGCTCACTGCTGCATCCTGCACCACCAATTGTCTTGCTCCCGTGGTCAAAGTAATTCACGAGGGATTAGGCATCAAGCACGGGATCATTACGACGATTCACGACAATACCAACACTCAAACGATCGTCGATGCACCTCATAAAGATCTCCGTCGAGCGAGAGCCACCAGTTTATCTCTGATTCCAACCACCACCGGATCAGCAACTGCGATCGGACTCATTTACCCAGAACTCAATGGCAAGCTCAATGGGTTAGCTGTCCGAGTGCCGTTACTTAATGCTTCACTCACTGACTGTGTGTTTGAGGTGGCGCGATCGACCACTGTTGAGGAAGTCAATCAATTGCTAAAAGCAGCTTCCGAGGGTGAACTGAAAGGCATACTGGGCTATGAAGAACGTCCCTTGGTTTCGATCGATTACAAAGACGATCCCCGCTCCTCGATCATTGATGCCCTTTCCACGATGGTTGTCGATCAAACACAGGTGAAAATTCTAGCTTGGTATGACAACGAATGGGGCTACTCAAATCGTATGGTTGAACTCGCTCAAAAAGTTGCACTGAGTCTGAACTAATCCTATGCCCTCTACAACCGCATCTAGTGCCAATCTCAAAAACTATATTCTCGTAACGCTTGCTTATTGGGGCTTTACGATTACCGACGGCGCGCTTAGGCTGTTGGTGCTGCTCTACTTCTATGAAATTGGTTACTCCCCTTTACAAGTTGCATTCCTATTCTTGTTTTACGAAGTGTTTGGCGTTGTCACGAATTTCCTTGGTGGTTGGATTGGCTCCCGGCTCGGTCTAAAAGCGACGCTTTACACCGGGATTGGACTGCAAATCTTCGCGCTGATCATGTTGTCGTTTCTCGATCGCAATTGGGCGCAGTGGCTTGCGGTCGCCTACGTCATGGTGTCTCAGGCATTTTCTGGAATTGCGAAAGATTTGACGAAACTCAGTTCCAAAAGTGCAATTCGATTAGTCGTGCCGCAGGACGCGCAATCCTCGCTCTTCAAATGGGTTGCAATTCTTACGGGATCGAAAAATGCGCTGAAAGGGGCAGGGTTTTTCTTAGGAGCTGCATTGCTGGCTTCGATCGGCTTTGTGCATTCGCTCTGGCTGATGGCAGGTGGACTGTTCGCGTTGATGTTTACCGGATTATTGCTGCCGAGTGGCATGGGCAAAATCAAGGGCAAGGTGAAGTTCACGCAGCTCTTTTCTAAGAGTCGCGAAATCAACATTCTTTCTGCTGCACGATTCTTTCTGTTTGGTTCTCGTGATGTTTGGTTTGTGGTGGGCTTACCTGTATTCCTACGCGGACCGCTCGGCTGGTCATTCTATCAAGTGGGCGGATTTATGGCACTGTGGGTGATTGGCTATGGCATCATTCAATCTTCTGCACCAACCTTGATTAAACGCTTTGGATCAGGTCGTCCGCCCTCTACTAGCACGATTCGGTTTTGGACATTTACCTTAACGATCGTGCCTGTCTTGATTGCAATCGCGCTTGCGGCTGGAGTGAATCCAAACTATGCGATTGTCGGTGGCTTAATGATTTTTGGTGTGGTTTTTGCCTTCAATTCAGCCGTTCATTCTTACTTGGTTCTGGCATACACCGATGATGACAAAGTAGCGCTGAACGTTGGGTTTTACTATATGGCGAACTCTGGGGGACGATTGGCAGGAACCGTTTTATCAGGGCTAATCTATCAAAGCTTTGGGCTGATCGGTTGCTTGTGGACTTCGGCAGCGTTTGTTTTAGCTGCTGCATTGATTTCTCTCAAATTACCAACCCCACAACCGAGTAAAGCGATCGCTTGGAAAACGAAAGACGGAGATTAATGCAATGAGCCTCAATCCTCGATCGACGAATACCGCACCAGTACAAGCTGGCAGTGCATTGAGCTTCTTTGAGAAATATCTAACCCTTTGGGTCTTTTTGTGCATTGGAATCGGCATTGTGCTAGGAAGACTATTTCCGGGAATTGCAACCGCACTGGATGCCATGAGCGTTTATCAGGTGTCAATTCCGATCGCCGTTTGCTTGTTTTTCATGATGTATCCGATCATGGTGAAGATCGACTTCTCACAAGCCAAGCAAGCCGTTCGCGCTCCGACCCCTGTGATTTTAACCCTGATTGTAAATTGGCTAATTAAACCGTTTACGATGGTTGCTTTTGCTCAAGGGTTTTTAGGGGGATTGTTTCGCCCTCTGATCACTGGGACTGAAGTGATCAGAGGCAGCGAAGTGACGTTAGCGAATTCTTACATTGCTGGAACCATTCTGTTAGGCATTGCGCCTTGTACTGCAATGGTGCTGATGTGGGGTTACTTATCCTATGGCAATCAAGGTCATACCCTAGTGATGGTTGCGGTAAATTCGCTTGCGATGCTGTTTCTGTATGCCCCTTTGGGGCGGTGGTTATTAGCAGCAAATGATTTAGCCGTTCCTTGGGAAACGATCGCGCTTTCTGTTGCCATTTATGTTGGCTTACCGCTAATTGCCGGAATTTATTCACGCCATTGGATTTTGAAGCACAAAGGGCGAGCTTGGTTTGAGCAGAAGTTTCTCAAGTACCTGAACCCGATCGCAATTTCAGCCCTACTCATCACATTGGTTCTGCTATTTGCGTTCAAAGGCGAACTGATTGTCAGTAATCCCCTGCATATCTTGCTGATTGCAGTACCACTCTTTTTGCAGACCAATTTCATTTTTTTGATTTCATATGTTGCTGCTCTGAAACTTCGATTGCCTTACGAGGATGCGGCTCCCGCTGCGTTAATTGGGGCAAGCAATCATTTTGAAGTTGCGATCGCAACGGCTGTCGTTTTATTTGGCTTAAATTCTGGAGCCGCATTAGCAACCGTTGTTGGGGTGTTAATTGAAGTTCCAGTCATGCTGATGCTGGTTGAAGTGTGTAAACGCACTGCCTTTTGGTTTCCGCGCCAGCCTGAAAAAGCGACCCTGCCTGATCCCCGCTGTGTTTTCCCCGATCGTAACTATCGATAGCTTCTCAATCTAAACATTGTTCCATTCGTTATCCATTCACCTTCTCACTCATGAGCCAGTTCTATGGAACAATCAACAGCACAACCAATTACAGAAAATCTTTGGTGGGTGATTCCGAAAAAGTTGGCAGGCGTTCGTAAGCCAACCGCAGAAGAATTACCAGAATTACAAGCAGCGGGAATTGGAGCGATCGTGTCTGTAATGGATGATCCGACTAATCTAGATTTATATCAACAGTCAAACATTCCTTATCTGTGGTTGCCCATGAAAGGTGGCACTGCACCCACTTTAGAACAAGTTCAGAAACTACAAGAGTTTGTTGATCAATCTAATCAAAGTGCGATCGCGATTCACTGCACAAATGGCAAACGGCGAACGGCAACGATGCTAGCTGCTTATTTGATCAGTAGCGGTTCTTCCTACGATGACGCGATGCAACTCATTCACTCGAACAATCCTGATGTCAAGTTGCGAGAAGCTCAAACTCTGTTTCTGCAAAATTTAGCGGGAGCGAGTTAAAGGAGCAAATAAAGCCTTAGACAAATTAATTTACGCCAAGTCATGTCGGCGATTGCCCTGTTAAATGTTTCTGTTTGTAAAAACTGATGGCTATCCCTTGACCTTGCAGTTGGGTATAAGGTTTAGCCTGGACTTAGCGTTCAGGAGATTAGATATGTCCAAGCAAGTAGTTGAAGTTTTTACGGCTGGCTGTCCGCTATGTGATGAGATGGTCAAACTCGTGCGGGAGCTAGCCTGCTCTAATTGTGAGGTGCAGGTATGGGATCTGCGCGAGGAACAAGCTACAAATGAGAGCCAGAAGAAAGTAAAGCAGTATGGCATTCATCGGGTTCCTGCTGTAGTTGTTAATGGCAAACTAGCAGAATGCTGCCGAAATCAGCAGCCGATTTCTCGTGAATCATTAATTGCGGCTGGAATCGGGCAAGGATAAAACGTGAACCGGGAGAGCAGTGAATCTTTCCCGGTCAAGGAGACTTAGGCTGTGAAAGAAGACTTACTAATTGGCGAATTGAGCCGTCGAGTGGATCTTCCTGCTCAAACAGTTCGGTATTATGAACGCCTGGGGTTACTTGATCCACCCAGGCGAACAGCATCCCAGTATCGAATTTATTCATCCGAGGCTGAACACCGTTTACGGTTTATCCAGCAAGCCAAGCGTTTTGGGCTTTCTCTCGACGAAATTAAGCGACTGATTAAAATTAGAACGGAGGGTGCTGCCCCTTGTGCAGACCTCAAGACGATGGTGAAGCAGCACCTTGATGAATTAGATCAGCATATTCAGGAGATGTTAGTATTGCGCCAGGAACTAGCCCAGCGATATGAGCGAATTGAATCAGTCTTGTCTAAACCTTCGGCTGCATCTATCGAAGATAGTTGTGGCGGCAAGATTTGCCAACTGATTGAGCGAGACGATATTTGCGGTAATCAGCAAGGCTAGCTGTTTTGAGAAGCGAATGAAAATGAGCAGGGGTTATTCCAACCGTACATATGTTGGCATTATCAGAAATCCCACCTCTAAATTCACGACCATTGCCTTCACCCGTAGTCGTCGGTTCAAATTCTAGTAACAGTCTTACAGTTTCTCCCCAATCACTCGCCTTAATACAAAATTGTAGGAGTATCGTAATTGGTGTTTGGGTTTGATGACAAAGAGAATTACGGTTCGTCCTGTATTGCTGATGAATGCTCAACTTACAATCCTAACGCGGGATAATTCTGGGAGTAAAGCAAAAGGATATACAAGTGATTCAATCCATGCTGTTTTTCGTTCTGGCTGGACTCTTTGAGCTTGGCGGCGGTTATTTGGTCTGGCTCTCGTTGCGAGAGGGAAAGAGTGTTTGGTTTGCTGTGATTGGAGTTGTATTACTTGGTCTCTATGGTGCTGTGCCAACACTACAACCGACTAATTTTGGACGCGCTTACGCAGCTTATGGCGGTGTTTTCGTCGTGATCTCTATCTTATGGGGTTGGTTAGTCGATCAAATCAAACCCGATAAATTTGATCTTCTAGGAGGTTGGATCGTATTACTAGGCGTTTTAATTATGATGTATGCCCCTAGAAACTAAACGTAATGAAAGCAACTGATGTAAATCAAGCCGTGCAGCATTCAATTAACGATGCACGGCTGGCTATCAAGTTTCTAATAAAAATCTTACCGTTTTTACCCGATCAAGCGCCCCAACACACAATCGAGGAGTATCCTCGAATTTGGAGCTGTTGATCATGAATAAGATGTTGGGTATTGCCTTTATCGCGGCTGGATTAGCAGCTTTCTGGCAAGCCTATGAAGTGCTGTGCGATCGCGATTATCTATGGTCAGAGGAAGCAGAACGCTTACAAGCTCAAGGAGAGCAACCACAGCGAACCCCCGCTTGGGATCGAGAGCAGAAAAATCAATCTCTTTGGTGGATTGCAGGCGGCGTAAGTAGTTTAGTGTTTGGAGTCTTACTCCTAGCGATTTAGTGTTGAAATGATGTCGAGATCGACTCGATTCACAACGATGGAAAGCGACAGTTTTGGATGCCTGAAATGTCGAAAACAATTCGATCAAAAAGAATTGGCAACCCCAAACAGTCAAGATAAGTATCGCAAACCTCACATCTCCAAGCAGGGCAGGAGTCTAAAGCCTGCCCATCTACTAAGCAGATCCCGACCGCAACCACCTCACTATCACACCAAGGGCACAAACCCGTCATTGATTTCGCGTCTTTTGCCGACATAGTGAACTCTGACTTAAACTGCTAGAGATGCTTCAAAATTGCATGATTAGGCAGAAAGATCAAGACGTTAGTTCTGAACGGTTTCTTTGGTAAGTTGAGGTGATACTCATTCACTTCGACGATAAAACGCAAGGCGTTGTTCTAATGTACCTGTGTGTAGCTCGAATAAATGATTATCGTAGTCGTAGAAGTAAAGCGATCGACCTTCTTCAGCAAATCGACTCCGCCCTTCACGCAGATCAATGTTCAGAGCATGAACTCGATCAACATACCTATCAAATTCCGCATCTGAGACTTTGAAAGCAATATGGTTGTAAGTTCTGCTTAGTAATGGATCACCTTCCATAATGGCAATCCACACATCACTGATTAAGAAGAACTTCTCGCGTGAGACCGAGAAAGTTTGATCGCCGCTCGAATAGACTTCTTCAGCTTCAAAAATGTGCTTTAGAAAGTGCGCCATTCGCTCTAAGTCTTGAACAATCAGCGTGATATGACTTAATCCTTCAATCATGCTCTTTCGTTCGATGAATAACTACTGAGCGACTCCAATCGATTGACTCACAATACTTGCAGCTTGTTTTGCCGTTACTTCTTTGCGTTCACTATAGCGATCGGTTAAGTGATCCACTTTGTCACGCAGCAAGAGCGTGAACTTGTAGAGTTCTTCCATCACATCGACCACGCGATCTCGATAAGGTGAGTCCTTCATTGTGCCATCTTCATCAAACTCTTGATACGCTTTCGCCACAGATGACTGATTTGGAATCGTAAACATCCGCATCCAACGACCTAGAACCCGCAATGTGTTGACCGCATTAAACGACTGTGATCCCCCACAGACTTGCATCACCGCTAACGTTTTTCCTTGGGTCGGTCGAACTGCCCCAATACTAAGCGGAATCCAATCGACCTGCATCTTCAAGAGTCCACTCACATTCCCGTGCATTTCTGGACTCGACCACACTTGCCCTTCTGACCACTGCACTAATTCGCGTAATTCCTGCACTTTCGGATGCGTATCGGGAGCACTGCCGGGGAGCGGTAAATCATGAGGATGGAAAAACCTGACTTCTGCGCCCATTTCTTCTATGATTCGTGCCGCTTCTTCTGCCAATAAGCGACTGTACGATCGCTCCCGCAAAGACCCATAAAGAAACAAAATTCTAGGCTTGTGATCAAAACTCATGTAGCTATCCTCTCGAAATTATTTGCGGCAATTGCTAGATTGCTTATCGCACCAAACATCGGGGTCTGCTTTACAACAGTTCTCAGTCAAAAATGCCAGCAATGCCTCAGTGCCTTTCCAGTCGATCGCATAAAATACTTGTCGCTGCACCCGCCAAGAACGAATCAATCCTGCTCGTTCCATCTGTGCTAAATGCCGAGACACCGTAGAAGGATTCACGTCTAGCTGTAACGCAATCTCCCCCGCAGGTAACCCTTTCGGTCCGGTGCGAACGAGGAGACGGTACAGCGATAGCCGTGTCTCTTGCGCTAAGGCTGAGAGCGCGTCAATCGCATCTTTCATTTCCATGATTAGACAATAGCACAATTGCAAAAGTATGCAAATAATTTAAATGCTGCTTGAGTGAATTGTTTGTGCGATCGCTTTCCACCGTCTCACCCAAGAACCGCACAATATCAGGAAAAATGGCGTAGCCGGACAATTTAATAGGAGATTGGCGACTTGAGCGGTGCCTTCTTACGCAAGACGGGTTCGTTCTTAGAAAGTTCGCATGAATTCGATCTGTCGGCAGTTGAGCTACCCGGGGCTTTAGCTTCTGGCAGTATTTTAGGAGGTGATCGCAGTGCTTGGGCGACTGACTTGTTAGGAAATTAAAAGCAACTTCAAACAGTTTTCATATCATTGCAAGAATTAAGCAAATATTAAAAATTCTTTTGCACTTAGTCCAATCGCATTACGGGTATTAAAATCGACTTCATTGCTTAACTATCTAGAGCGTTCATAGCACTAATTTATGCTTCATCAGCGCTAGGCGTAGAGTAGAGTTGTTGCAAGGGAGTGAGGATACAAAGCCTTGATAGAACCATTAAGGAAGCAGACATTAGAAGGAAAGCGATATGTCCGTAGACCTGAGATCGAGTCCAAAATCATTAAATTGTCGATGCTTCCTCGACACGAATTGATCGCGCGGTGCAAAATCACAACGCGATCTGATCCAGCTTATGTTCCAAGCGAATGCTTAGTATATTTCGTTCGCGTTTGCCGTGACGACAATTCAGATGCTCTCTTTAATCAGCTTTATGAAAGTTTAGCTGGACGGGTGCGCTGCTTTTCCATACAGAGCAGCAGTCAGACAAATTCTTCAACTGAAATTAAGATTCGAGAGAAAGTTTTCGATCAATTTGTGAATCTGCTTGCCCACGATCGAATTGAGTATATGGACAAACTCGACTACTACGAAGTGAGTTTTGAGAATGTCATGAAGAGGCGGTATCTCGATGCTCAGAAGCAGATCTGGAGAGATGAAAAGCGATCAACTGCTTTCTACGATGAAGAAACAGGTGAGCCAACTGTCGCGGTTGAACGATCGGCTGGAAGTTTTGATCCCTTCAATCCACCTGCTTGGGCTGATGCCGATTACCGATCGCGCCTTTGGGAAACGATTGATTCATTACCACCTGAACAGCGGCAGATTATCCTGATGATTGATCGAGGTATTCCAATCGATTCAAAAGATCCAGATGCGTGTACGATCTCGAAAACGCTCGGAAAGTCAGAAAAAACAATCCGAACCTATCGCAATAAAGCCTATGCTGTTCTGCGTGCCGCCCTCAACGAAGGAGAAGACGTATGACACCTAGAAACTCTCACCTCTCTTGCGAAGATGTGTTGGATGCCTTCGCAATGGAACCCAATTTAGGAAACGACACTCTCGAACGCTACCTCCAAAACTATCCAGAATACACGGCTGAACTGATTGAACTGTCGTATGTACTCTCTCGTCCAGTGTGCGAGGACGAAATACCGCTTACAGATGAAGACAAAGCAGCGATCGACAAGGCATGGCAGCGACACGTCGAGGCAGCCCCCAAAGCAACAGCAGACCCTTTGGAAGATCTTTCAATTGAGAGAAAACGTCAGATTGCTCGGCTTCTTGATGTACCACAACAAGTGATTACAGCGTTTCGTGAGCATCGGATTGAACCGACTTCAATCCCACTTCCGTTTCTAGAGCGCCTAGCAACTGCTTTAGACAGCACCGTTGAGATTCTCATTAGTTCCCTTAGCCTTCCACCTACACCGAACCTAGAGCGCAGCTACAAAGCAGATAACAGACCTGAAGCTCAAACCCAGGTAGCTTTTGAGCAGATTTTGATTGATGCTGGTGTTTCGCTAGAAAACCGATCGCAGTTGATGAAAGGTGAAAACTAAAATGGACGCGATCGAGCTTGCCCGTCAAATTGCGGCTGATCTTCATGCCCAAGCTGTTGCCAGAGGTGAAGATCCTCAAGATCCCTATCGTTTTGCAGTAGTTGAAGCAGAGCGGCGGGACATCTATGTTGAGCCAACGAATCCCGGTACTCCGCTTCTTGATGGTGGACAAGCGACTTTTATTCCTAAAGATGCTCTGATCCTACACGAAAATAGTGGAACTCCCTTCGAGCAAGCTTTTTTGGTCGCGCACGAAATTGGTCATGTTGAACTCGGCGATAATGCTAATGCGAACTCGGCTTATCAGATTGAACCAGCACGATCATCAGAACCCTCACCCATTGGTGCAGATCGCGTTGTAGATTATAGTCCACGTCAACGGCGCGAAATTCAGATGGATCTGTTCGCTCGTGAATTTCTCCTGCCTCGACCTGTGGTGTGGTCTCTATTTATCGACGCAGGACTCACAGCTTCCCAGATTGCAGAAAAGTTTGGTGCGCCGTTTGATGTCGTCGTTCAGCAGCTACTGGATGCCTTACTTCTGCCACCAGTCGTTCCAGCATCAGAAGTTCCAGCGATCGCATTTCCACTCAATCCACTGCAAGCTCAAGCAGCACAGCATCGAGGGGAAGCTTATTTGCTTGAAGCAGGACCTGGAACCGGAAAGACTCAGACACTCACTGCCCGTGTAGAAGCTTTGCTGGCTGAGGGGGTTGATCCACGCCAAATTCTCTTGCTGACATTCTCAAACAAAGCCGCAGGAGAAATGGCTGCACGGATTGCCCTAAAAAACAAGGATGCTGCCTGTGCAATGTGGATTGGAACTTTTCATGCCTTCGGACTGGATCTGATTCGACGTTTCCATGTTGAGTTGGGGTTACCGAAGAATCTAAGGTTACTAGATCGAACTGTTGCTGTCGAACTTCTCGAAAAAGAGTTCTCTCGGCTCAAGCTATTGCACTATCGTAATCTTTACGATCCGATTCAGAACATTGCAAATATTCTAGCAGCGATTTCGCGTGCCAAGGATGAGGTCATTACTCCAGAGAAGTATGCCGATCTTGCAGAGGCGATGCTTCAGAAAGCGTCAACACCTGATGTACAGGAGGCAGCCGAGAAAGCGATCGAAGTTGCTCAGGTTTATAAGACATACGAAAACTTGAAGCGTCAGGAGAGCTACATCGATTTTGGTGATTTAGTCTTACTGCCAGTGCAGTTATTGGAGGGAAACGACGCAGTTCGACAACACTTGGCGAATCGATATGATCATGTGCTGGTTGACGAATATCAAGATGTCAATCGCAGTAGTGTTCGCCTGCTTCAAGCGATTTGCGGTCATGGAGAGAACTTGTGGGTTGTAGGCGATGCGAAACAATCGATTTACCGATTCCGAGGAGCCTCCTCATTTAACATGACGCGGTTTGGACAGGAGGATTTCCCAGGCGGTCAGCGAAGTCGGCTAAAACAAAACTATCGATCGGTTCACGAGATCGTAAGCGCCTTCTCTGAATTTGCTTCAACGATGACAGTAGGCGATGCTAACTCTACCTTAGAAGCCGAACGAGGTTCTGGGGGTGATGAACCGATACTTTATACCGTTGATCAAGCTGATCAGCAGACAGTCGCGATCGCGGATACGATCGAAGCAATGCGTTCTCAGGGACATTGCTACCGTGATCAGGCTGTACTCTGTACAGGGAACGAGAAACTCTCGAAGCTTGCTCAGGATTTAGAACGTTTAGGCGTACCCGTTCTGTTCTTGGGGAGTCTCTTTGAGCGACAAGAGATTAAAGATGTCTTGGCTCTGCTATCGATACTGGTTGATCGGCGTGCGATTGGCTTAGCTCGGCTTGCCTGCTGGAGTGAGTTCACAATGCAACTGGATGACGTTGCAACAGTGATCGATTATCTTCAACACGAAGATGAATCAGGTATTTGGCTCGATAAATTAGCAACAATTCCTGATTTGTCTGAATCAGGTCGTACTGCTCTCACAGCGATCGTCCAGATGCTAGAGGGATTTGATGAACAGTCCTCACCTTGGACAGTTCTAGCAACGGTGTTACTAGACCGAACTAAAATCGCTGCTCAAATTGCTGGCTCAGATGATATTCACGATCGATCACGCGGAATCGCACTTTGGCAACTGATGAACTTCATTCGCAGCCAGCCCTCTAGCGTGGGATTGCCCATCACGCGACTCTTGAATCGGGTTCGTCGTTTGGTCAGGCTAGGAGACGATCGGGATCTACGTCAACTCCCTGCTGCCGCTCAAAGCCTTGATGCAGTCCGTCTCATGACCATTCACGGCTCGAAAGGATTAGAGTTTCCAGTGGTGCATTTACCGGGCTTGAACGTGAATACCCTGCCTAGAACGCCACAACCACCAGCTTGTTCACCTCCAGACGGAATGATAGAAGGCAGCCTTGGGACTGCACGAGAAATGTTTCGCACTGAGCAGGCACTTGAACAAGAATGCTTATTCTATGTGGCACTTTCGCGGACTCGCGATCGTCTGTTCCTCTATGCACCAACTCAGAAAGCGAATGGTCATCAGTGGGGGTTGTCTCCGTTTTTAGCGCGTCTGGGAGACAAACTCAAATGGCAGCATGTCACACCGATACGCACACTGCTAGAAGTGATGGAGAACGACAGCATTTCGCTTCAGATTGAGGACAGTCTACAGTTCAACGCAGCACAGATTGGATTGTATGAGTCTTGCCCACGCCGATTTTTTTATACACATCTGATGCAAATTGGGGGTCGTCGCAAGGAAACTGCTCTGATGCAAATGCACGAGATTGTACGGACATTGACCCAAATCCTGATCGCTGAAGGTAAAACATCTAACCCTGATTTAGATCTTGAACAGTGGATGCGGAAAGCAATGACTGAAAACGAGTTGAAAGACGATGACTGTGCTGAAGAATTAAAAACTTTCGCAGTTGAAATGCTTCAATTTCTAAAATCAGCACGTTTTGGATATACGCCGGAACTACCGTCGATTCTGAAATTCAAGGTAGCGGACAAAGCAGAAATCACCGTTCGACCTGATGATGTTCTGGTCAGTTCAGATGGGAAAAAGACGTTCAGACGGATTCAAACTGGACATTCGCGATCGACAGACAAGGATCTCGGAACGGCTGCCTTTGCGATCGCGGTTCGGCAGGCTTGCCCAGATGCCACCATCGAATTTCTCTACCTGGCAGACCAAACGGTGCAGGGCATTTCATTGTCAGATAAAGTACTTCAGACTAGAAATGACAAACTGGGAGAATTTTTCAACGCTGTCAGCAGTGGACGTTTTCCGATGAATCCTTCAACTCACACCTGTCCAAGCTGTCCCGCCTTTTTTATCTGCGGTTCAACCCCAGCCGGATCTCTATCAAAAGAATTTTAGAGATCATTTACCGCTTTCGTCTAGCAGTATCGATTAACACCTTAGAGCCAACTAACTAATCTAGGCTTCAAGGAGAATGAAGAATGAAAGACGATGAGCAAATTAATTGCCAAAGCTCAAGCGAGTCCGGGCAAGACTCACGCAGTTATCGTATTCAGTTCGCGCTCAACAACCTAAATTTTCGAGCCGTTGAAATCACTGACCCTGTGCCTCTGGGTCGGCAAATTCTCGCGGCGGCTGGGATTAATGTGAGAGGGGATTACAGCCTTTTTTCCATCCTGACTTCTGGCGATTTCGAGGACATCCGTCTGGATGAAACCTTTGACTTGCGCGGACGTGGCGTTGAGAGATTTGTAGCATTCCAGTGCGATCGAGAATTCAAATTGACCCTTGACGATCGACAAATCACCTGGGGCAAACCCGCAATTAACGGATCTGACCTTTACAAGCTGGCTGACATTAGCGGTGATAAAGCAGTATTTCTTGAAGTTCGTGGGGGTGAAGATCAATTGATCGCACCCGAAGCTGTGATCGACTTAACGGCTCCAGGAGTCGAACGATTCATCACTGCGCCTCGAATCACACTTGAAATCGAGATCATTGTGAATGCGCGATCGCAGAAGGTGACAAGCCCTGAAGTGACCTACGAGCAAATCGTGCAACTCGCTTTTCCAGGTTCGCACAATCCAAACTCCGTCTTCTCGATTACCTACAGCAAAGCTGCCTCTACACCACCCAAAGGTGAACTTGGTGCTGGAGGAGTTGTCAAAGTCAAACAAGGAACAGTCTTCAATGTCACACGCACTGATAAGTCATAGCCCGGATCTCAAGCGCCTGCGCGAAGAAGGCTATTTCGTCGAGATTTATGCGGGATTCCTGCTTTTGCGGGAAGTGCCATACGTCAATGCACAGCGACAGGTGCAAACTGGAACGCTAATCTCCAGCTTGACGCTGGCTGGAGATGTTACTCAGTATGGTGGAGATCACGTCGTTTACTTCGATGGTGAGTTTCCCTGCACGGCTGAGGGGGTGCCAATCCAGCAGATTGCCCATCAAAGCGGCGATCTGAATTTGAGAGATGGACTCACCGCAAAGCACAGTTTTTCGAGCAAGCCAGAAAGCGGTTACACAGATTACTACCACAAAATGACGACCTATGCTGCTATCCTTTCTGGATCAGCAGCAGTGTTGAAGCCAGGTTCAAATCCAAGAACCTTTCGCGTGCCGGATGAGGGACAAAAGAGCGTGTTTGTATACATTGATACGGCATCGGATCGAGCTGGTATCGGTGCGCTTACCGATCGGCTTGCTCACGAAACGCTAGGAATTATCGGTTTGGGCGGCACTGGCTCATATATCCTTGACTCGGCTGCCAAGACACCAGTACGGGAGATTCGATTGTTCGATGGCGATCGATTTCTTCAGCACAATGCCTTTCGTTCTCCTGGTGCGCCGTCTATTGATGAATTGCGGGATGCGCCCTTGAAAGTCGATTACTGGGCAAAAATTTACTCGAAAATGCACCGTAGGATTATTCCTCATGCAGTTACGATCGATTCCAGTACGCTTCATCTACTAGAAGGGCTAAGCTTTGTGTTTGTCTGCATTGATCAAGGAACAGCAAAGCGGCAAATCTTTCAGAAGTTGGAAGCACTGGGTATTCCGTTTATTGATGTTGGGATGGGACTGGAATTAGTCGATGGATCGCTTGGAGGAATTCTGCGAACCACTGCACACATTCCGGGCAAACAAACAGAATGCCCACAGCGAGTTAATTTTGAAGGCGGGGGCGAAAATGATATCTACGCCTCAAATATCCAGGTTGCTGATCTGAACGCCTTGAATGCAATGCTAGCCGTGATCAAGTGGAAGAAGATCCGAGGATTTTATCGCGATCTAGAGGGTGAGCTTCACTCCACCTACACAACCGATAGCAATATGCTCCTGAGCGCGGATTTCGTATGATGCAGCACACCTCTCTTGAACATGAGTTCGTCGAGCAATTCCCAAAAACCTTACAGGTAGGCATCTTATATATCTCTATGAAGTATGCCACTGCGGCTCATTGTTGCTGCTGTGGTTGTGGAGAAGAAGTGGTTACACCCTTTACTCCAACTGACTGGAAGATGACATTTGACGGGGAGACGGTTTCGTTATCTCCGTCGATCGGGAACTGGAATTTCACTTGTCGTTCTCATTACTGGATTCAATCTGGGCGAGTGATTGAAGCTGAGATCTGGACGGATCAGCAGATTTCAGCGAATCGCGTTCAGGATAAATCTGCCAAAGCGGATTACTATGTCAGAACTGAGCCAAACAGCAGTGTTCAATGTACTTCAAAACCATCTTCTCAAGCAAAGACAGCCAAATTGAATTCATTCTTAATCGAGCGCTGCTTGAGTGTCCTTAGAAAATTTTGGCGGAAGCTACGGTATAGAGCAAGAAGATAGCTCAACCCTCATGAAAAGAGCAAGGTGAGGATCTCTTCGCTGTTAGGTCTGTCATGATCGATTTGGATCAGAGCTTAGTTGCTGATTGATTTTGACAAAATACAGCCGAAAATCTACTGCGAAATGAGTAATGATCATACGGTCGCTAATTACTCTTCAGTCGCCGCTTCAAAATCTCGCGAAGTAGTATGTGTAAAGAGACGATGAAAAAATAGTTGCTCAACTCTAGCTTCTCATGAAAATTGTTGGAATTCACGGAATTGCCCATACACACCTGACTGCTCCTGAAATTGAGCGCGAGTGGTTGCCTGCGATTCAGGGTGGGCTTGAAGAGGCAGGCTTTTCACGCATTCAGCCAGAAGATTTTACGATCGCTGCTTATGGTGCGTTATTTCGTCCAGAAGGGACGCGGGCAGGATGGCTTCCTAGACTGACCGCAGCAGATATTCAAGACGAGCGGGAGGTCACACTGCTTCTAGAGTGGTGGCGTGAAGCTGCCAGACTTTCGCAGATCAATCGTAGTCATCCGCAGCCTGATTTTTTAGGTGAAGATCTCACAATTGAAAGCCCAGATTCTGAGGGGCGAGGGCGAACTTCACGCACCGTTCAAGCAGCACTGAGGCAACTTGCAAAATCGAAATATTTCCGCCAGCTTGGAGGGGAGCGAGCCGTTCTATTTGTGTTAAAGCAGGTGCGGGAGTATTTGCACAATTTAGAGATGAAGCAAGCCATTCAACAGAGAGTGATCGAAAAAGTTTCACCAGATACGCGAGTGATCATCGGACACTCGCTCGGTTCGGTTGTTGCTTATGAATGTCTATGTGCCCATCCAGAATGGAATGTGGAAACGCTAATAACATTGGGATCTCCGCTGGGCATGTCTCCGATTGTGTTTGATGCACTAACACCTGCTCCTGAGCTTGGTCGAGGAATGTACCCGAACGTAAAGCAGTGGTTTAACGTTGCCGATCAAGGGGATATTGTGGCATTGGAGAAAGAATTGGAGCCTAAATTTGGCGCGATCGTAGATGTTCTGGTATACAACGGATGGGAGTCACACTCCGCCACTCGTTACCTTAATGCGAAAGAGACTGGACGTGCGATCGCTACAGGATTGTTTGAAGCATGATGTCGATGAATAATTTTCCTGAAAATGATGAGCCTCGACGCTACTTAATTGTAATCGGCTCTCCTCACTGCCCGAATTTAGGACTTCCACATTTGCCGCAAGTTGAGTTCGATATTGTAAAAATCATCGAACTGTTCGCGAATCGGCAGCAGGGATATGAGATCGTATTAACTGATCAAATTCCAGTGGGTGCAACCTCTAACCAAATTAAAAATGCATTAAACATCTGGTTTGCCAGTTCTGATCGGAGAGCTTCAGATCGCGTTGTTATCTATTATGGGGGACATGGAGATGAGGTCGGACAACTTAGCGATCACTATCTGTTCACTGCTGAATCTTGCAAGAACAACTTATCTAATACTGCGATCGCAACGCGCAGTCTAATCGAAAGCCTGTTTCAGGGAGATAATGAGTGTCCTCAAAATGTTTTGCTGATTCTAGACGTTTGTTACGCTGGAATTGGGCAACAACAAGCCTTTGATGTTCTGAACCGTTTAAAGAATTTCAATTCAGCAGGAAGCGGTATTTGGATCGTTGCTGCAAGTACTGATGGTCAAGCGGGAGATGGTGCATTTGTTGAAGCACTCTCGACCGCAATGCAGTTTGAGGCTGGAAGTACTGAGGAATTTTTATCAATTAGTCAGATTGTTCATCACATTAATCAGCACTTCAAGGCTAATCAGAAGGCTCAAAGAGCGATCGCATCTGGCGCGAGAATTCAAGAACAAGCCTCTTTTATCCGGAACACTCGGTTTCAGTCTCCTACGCGACGTATTCAGCAACCGACCTTGCTTGTTCCAGGTGAATCTAGGAATGTAGATGTCACAGTTGGTATGCTAACATCCAAGATTGATCGGCTCTCCTCCGAGCTATCCAAAGCGAAGGCGCAGCACCTTGAAACATACCGTGAACTTTACCGAAGAGGAGAATTTCAAGAAGCGCTGTCTATTCTGAGTGCCCTCCGTGCTGATGAGCATTGGGATAATTTTGATAAAGTGCTACAGGCACAGATTCTATGCTCCCTTGCGGGCTATGTGCTTGGTATTGAGAAAGATGTGGCAAAAGCTCAGGAACTTGCAGAAGAGGCTCAAGCTATTGATCCAGAAGCAAATACCACAATTATTCGAGTGTTGATTCAGTACAATATCGAAGGCGCTGAAGCTGCTCTAAAACTCATTGACAATCCGTCTACACTCGACTTATACAATTTGAAGCTGGGCTTACATCTGGAACTAGGGCAGCTTGATGAAGTCTTTTCACAGCTAGAAAAATTAGCACAAAAATTTGAAGCAGACTCGGAGACTAACCGAATTCATGCACTCGCTCTTTTGGATCAAAGTGATATTCCTGGCGCACAGGTCAAAATTCAACAGGCGCGTTATGACAACCCCCGATGGGAAAAAATCCGAGCAGCAGAGGCAACTATCAACTATTTCAGCGCACTTTCCCCATCCATTGCACCAAGGCTGATCGATCGACCTCTACCAGTCGAATGGTGTCTAGTGAAACGAGATGACGAAAGCTTAAGAAGGTTACGCATGGCAGCAGCAGAGTTTAGCCAACTTGCAGCGGAAACTGAACGGGGCGATCCGCAACGCGATCATTGGGAGATTTGGCATTTTGCCGCTTTAGCGAATGATCCAGATCATCAAGCAGAAGCTCAAACACTGTGCCAAGCTTTGTTAGCAAAAGATCCAACTCATCCTCAAGCGATCGCTTGGAGTATAGTGCGTCGCTATGAAATTGATACAACTTCCAGTCAGCAAGCTTTAGAAGCTCTAGTCCAAGCAGGGAGTCAGGATTTAGAGTGCATCATTACGCTACTCGGTCTTTATGTGCAGTTCAATTCGCCTAAACTTGCGCTAGATTTACTCAATGCAAAACAGGAAGTATTTGAGCGTACAAACCGTCTTGAAATTTGGCAATTCTGGTATGTGCAAGCTTTATCTGCAAATGGTGATTTTGAGCAAGCACTCGAAATCATCGAACAATTTGATCGTTCCGAAGTTCGACGCAATCTTCAAGTAGCTGTATTCTACGAGCGATCGCGTCTCCAGAATCACTGGCAACCGCTGGCTGAATTCCTTGAAATTTGTTGGCAAGAAAGTGGTAACAATCAGTATCTATACGAAGCGTGTCAACTTCAAGCTAAATTGCAGAACTGGAGTTATGTTGTTGAACATGCAGACACACTTGTTTTGTCAATCGCAACAGCAGATGCACTCAGCCTCGCCGCGTTAGCAGCTTGGCAAGTCGATCATGCAGAACAGTGCTATCACCTGCTCAATAATCATCTTCATCTTTTCCCACATCGGGTCTTGCCGCCCGATTTGCGCCGCTTGAGAACACGGTGTCAAGCACGATTAGGATTGCTCCCTCAAGCGATCTCGGATGCGAGTGAGTTAGCTTATTTACAAGAAACTGTCGAGAATCTCACCATCATTCTGAATCTTCAAATTGATCATGGTGATCTTCAAGGAGTTGCTCAAACTGCAAGTCGCTTGCTTAGAAACGAAGAAATTCGTCCAAGTGTTTTATTGCGAGCCTCACGATGCTTGCTCATTGAAGATTTCCATCTGGCGCGTCGTTTATGGCAACGAGCAGTAACAGGAGACATTGACAATGATCTTTTACGTGAAGTGATTAGCTTAGGTTACAACCTCGAATTCGATCGAGAACTCCGACCTTTTATTCATCGAGCGCAGATTCTTGCTTTAAGTGGGCAAGGTCCATTTCAATTGATTGAAATGCCTGAACTTTTGAATCGAGAACGAGAGTGGATTGCTAGCGCTGAGGTAATGAATTCAAAGTACGATGTGGCAGAGCTTCCAATTCATTTGATTGCTCAATTCCGCCATCTTCCTTTGTCAGGCATTTTTCACTCCCTTTTTAATGTCAACGCATCTGAGCCAAATCCACTGCTTCAAGCTCCTATCTTCATTCGTCATGGCGCTCGACCTTTTCCTCAAATCACTTTAGAATCAACGTTTCAACGGCGATTGCATTTAGATATTTCTGCACTTCTAGTTGCCGCCCACTTAGAGATTTTAGATGTTCTTGAGCGTCGGTTTCATCCAATCCGGATCTCACCCGCATTACCAACGGCGCTCTTACAAGAAGCTGAACATTTTACGCCTCAACAACCTTCCCAATTAGCAGGCTATCGTGAAATTCTACGCCTTCACAAGGCAAAGCAATTACAGCAACTTCCATCGTCGCTTACTCTCAGTTCTGAGAATCTACTTGAACACCTGAATGAACAGACTGCGATGTTGTTACAGCAGGCTCGTTGTGAAAATGGATTTGTGGTTGAATTTTTACCGCTTGAACGCATTGACGAGAATGGGAATTCTCATCCTATCGTTCTAGAAGAAAGCGATCAACAGCGATTGATTAACTGCCGAACACTTATTGAAGTTCTAAGAGAAGAAGGAAGCCTGTCTCAAACTGCTTACGAATCTGCCCTTGAGAAATTACCTGATCTAAGTCATGTGTCCGTTTCTCAACGTCCAACCCGAAACGACGCGCTGTTCGTAAATTCAGGATTAGTCAAGTCGTTAGCTGATTCAGAACTTCTTGCAAAATTGTGTCGTCATTTCCGTATTTTTATCACAACACAGTGCATTGACGAGGCTCAGGCTGCTGTTAATGGAAACGAGGCGGCAACTGAAATGGTGCAGTGGATACGAGAATTAATTCAGAAAATCTCAGATGGATTAGCACAAGGTCGGTATGAGATGGTTGCTGTACTATCGTCTGATTCAGATGAAGCTTCCGAATCACGCCAGCTTCTGGATGCGAACGGTTTGACGGCTTATGATCTCTTCAACTATCAGCCTCAAGAGAACGATTTGATTTGGATTGACGATCGCTTCTTTAGCCAGTATCCCTATCAAGAACATGGAGTTCCTATTATTGGAATCTTAGAGATTTTAGAAGTACTCAGGGTCAATCAGGACTTGAGTGAAGCAGACTACTATGAAAAGATTTTACAGCTTCGGAAAAGTAATGCTCGCTATGTTCCCATTACAAGCCGAGAAATCCTATATCACCTCGAGCAAACCCAGGTGAAGGACAACGGCAACCTGCAAGAAACTGAAGATCTAGCTATCTTGCGCCGCTATATTGCTACTTGTTTGCTAGATTCGCATCGCTTGCAACGTCCAACAAGGGATCAGAATGCGACGCATCCCGATGGCGAATTACCGTTTGTTTCTGGATGTGTGCGAGCGACGTTAGAAGCATTGAGAACAATCTGGGCGGATGAGCAGCGATCCATAAAAACAGCAGCAGCTTACTCAGACTGGATTCTTTTCAATCTGTATACCGGGATGTTTGGGGTTCGACATTTACTGCCTGAGCTAGACGTTGATCAAGATGGGCTTGAGGTGTTGAGTGATGATATTTGGATGCTCTATTGTTACGGGTTAGGGCTATGGCGGATTGATGAGCAAAGTCATCGTTTTGTGTCTCACCGCCGCAAGGCATACTTTCAATGGCTGGAACATCGAATGATTGAGCGGCGATTTAGAGCAAATTCAGAAATGATTCCGGCGATCGCGCGTCTAATTTGCGAAACGATTCTTCACCTTAGTCGGGACGAGAGCTTGAATGAGCAACAATCACATCTCTGCCGTCTGATGTTGGAGCGATTTTATCGAGACCTCCCCACTGCTCTGAAGAATGAGCTAAATGCTGAACCCGAACTGACTGCCTACTTCCAGATTGAGATTATTGAAGCAGTCAATCTAAGTCAATTTGATCCTGCTCATCGTCCAATCTTTTCAGCATCTGAATTTCTTAGCGCGATCTCAACAGTCATGAATGGTAGGGAAGCAGAAATTAAAGCTTCAAACTCCGAAATAATCTATCGAGTGCAGGCAGTGCATCAAGGTGACACAGTGATCCAACTGCATTTCACGAATCTGACAACCGTACATAAGTTTGCAATACAAGACGATGTAATGGGACTTGCATCCGCAAATCCTAAAGTGCGTGAGCAGCTATTACGAGCAAATCCAGCTTGGTTTGATTGCGATCACACAACCTACGAAAACGCGATAGCGGCGATCGTTTCTACAACCGATTTACAAAGAAGACTCGATCAAACAAATCAGTGGCGAAGAGAATCAGCAAGATGTTTCTATGAATCATTTCAGCAGAAACTTCATCAGGAGCAAGAGTTTACAACTGAAGATTTGATTTCTCCTTGCGGTGCTGGATTGCTGCGGCATTTTCATTTAGTGCAACATTCATCTGAATCGCTTAGCTTTAGCGAGAGTCTTGAGTCTGCTGCAATATCAATGTTGGTCGTGAATGATTTGGAGACGTGCATAGAACGATTCTCCTGTTTTCCAACAAAATTACCATCACAAATCAAAAAAGCTTTTCTCAACTTACCATCTGACGAGAGAGAAGAACTCCTGGAAGGATTAGTTGACAAAATGACCTCCCCAGTTTGTCAACTACATATGTTGGACCTTGCTCTATCTTCTCCAGGTTCAATTCCACTTGTTCAACAAGTCTTTAATGCGCTTCTGAGTAGGGATGGACAAATTCAATTTCAATTATTCGAGGCAATTCTATGTCTAGTTGACAAAGAATTCAGCTACTGGCTTGAGGCTCGGCAATGGTCGCCATCGATTCGATTGGCAATTACGTGGGCACATAGTAGTAAGTTGCATAATCTACTCTATGAGCCTGACGTGGATCTAGAAGCCTTCAGTCGGGAACTGAACGACCTAAATCAGATGAGGCAAATCAGCGCAGAAATTCTCGATCGTGATGCCGCACTGTGGAATGATATTCTTTCTCCCAGGCGACTGAATCGAATTCGATTCATTGTCGGTGGAATGGGAGCTATTCTTCAAGACTGCGAGCAAAGCGTGCTAGAGGCAATTGGGGTTGTTCAAAGCTTAACCGATTTTGCAACAAAAACGGTAGAAGATCAAAGATTTCTCAGCATATCGCTCTGGCATGATGACGATACACTAGCACAAAACAATTTGGGCGCACTGTGGGGCGGAAGCCGTCAGAAAAATTTATCAATTGTACTGGGAGAGGATCTTGCTAGGCAGGGAGCTTCTGACTACCTTAAGGCGATGGTAGACACTGCGATCGGGGTGCTAGAAACAGAACCAACCTGCGAAAATCAATGGTCGTTGCTAATTTATATCATTGGTGATTTACCAATGTATGCCGACTTAGCGGAGAAACTGAGCCATCTAGCAAAGACGATCAATTTTGCCGAACTTTATGACACTCAACCCACAACGACATTTTTGGCATTAAGAGTTGCTTGTGATCATGCTGCCAATACAACCGATGAGGAATTGAGAGCAAAATTGGAGACGGAGCTGATTGCGATTGCACAATCAGTGAGCCTTCTGGAGCAGTCATTACAAGTTGATAAAGAGATATCAGAGCAGTTGCTCGAATGTGCATTGAAAGTAACAGTCAGGTTGAATAACCCCTGTATGACGAGCGCCTCTCTCAATAAGCTGCTAGAAAAAATAGCAACTGCTTGGTGGCGATTCTCAGAAATACGCGCCGAAGGGATGTGTTTAACATCCTTCGATTTACCAGCGAATCAGCTTCATTACGCCTGGACAGCAAATCTTAAGCTACGCACGTTACGAAGATACTAGCTACAATCAAAAAGCAGAACAATAAATAGCCGTTCTAAGGGGCAGGGCTGTTTTATCGGTAGTAGAAAAACTAGAATCAAACTGCTGTTGGTGTGATAACTGATGATGAGGTTGATTGAGCAGCTACTATGAAGATACTGTGTTGGAAGTCAAGTCTCAGCGATTGCAAAATTGGGGTTAAAAGGACATTCTGATTTCAGCACACCGTAAGCCAGATGTAGAAGTTTCCGCATGGCAGTTCCAATCACCTGTTTCTTGGCTTTGCCTTTAGCTAAGAGACGTTCACAAAAGGCAGCAATCAGGGGATTGAATCGCTTTGCTGCCATCGCCGGAAGATATAATGCCTTTCGCAATCGAGCATTGCCAACTTTAGATAAGCAAGGTTTACCTTGCACTGAAGACCCACTCGTTCGTTCTCGTGGCGTTAACCCTGCATAAGCCGCTAACTGGCGTGGGGAGTCAAACAAACTCCAATGCACAATCTCAGAGAGTAGAATAGCAGCCGTATGTTCCCCGATGCCAGGAATGGACACTAGCAAATCCCGCTGTTGTTTTAACCCTGAGTGTTGGTTGAAGTGGTCTTTGATCTGCTGCTTGATTGACTCAATATCTTGTTCTAAATAGTCAATATGTGCTTGAATTGATTTTCGTAACTTTGGTGTTGCTGTTTCTAATCGATTTCGTTCTTGCACGACCATTTGCTGTAATGCTTCTAATCGCCGGAGCAACATTTGCAATTGCTTCACTTCAGGCGCAGCGGGATGCCACGGCTCGGGTTGTAGCGCCATGCAAAACCGCAGGATTAATTGGGCATCTGCTTTATCGGTCTTGGTTCTCAATAACTCACTCATGACGAATCCTTTGATGCGAGCTAGATTGATGATGCTCACCGTGTGCCCTTGCTCGTGCAAAAATTCTGCTACGCCTTCTCCATAGGTACTGGTCGCTTCTAAACAGGCGTGAACCGTGCTTGCTCCTTGTTGCTTCAACCATTGCTGCAACTGCTCAAACCCGCTCACATCGTTCTTCAACACTTTCAGCTTCGGCTTATTCTTTGCTTTGCCTTGCACATATAACGCAACATGGAACTTGCTTTTACTGATATCAATACCCAAATACGACTGACTCATCTCGTCGGAACTCCTCACGATTTGTGCGATGATGCCACAGGTTCTTGGTTATCCTTGTCAATGCAGGTTCAAGTTCGATTGAACTGACCTCTGATACTGTCCAACCTAAGAGCGAACTTGTAGCGAGAAAACCAGGGATCTAATCTTCATACCAGACTGTAAACGTCTCAGCCGTGAACAGATTCACCTGGTTTCTTGAACTGTAAATCAGTTCACTCTCAACATACAAGCCGTGAGCGTGTCGGTAGACCTAAACAAGTAAGGATAGAATGAGAAGCGATGTTTAAGCTTTTCTAGTGTCGCAGCCATGCTTTCTTGTCCAAGTTGCGAGTCAAAACATACAGTCAAAAATGGCAGGATCCATAACGGCAAACAGAACTATCGGTGTCGGGACTGTGGACGATAGTTCGTGCAAGACCCGCAGAACAAACGGATTGACCAGGCGACCAAAGACTTGATTGATAAGCTGCTGTTAGAACGTCTGTCCTTGGCAGGAATTGCGAGAGTGGTCGGGGTTTCTGAGCTATGGTTACAACGCTACGTGAACGCCAAATATGCTGCTGTGCCGCGACAAGTGAGCGTCAGCGCTAAAAAAAGGGGCGATTAACGATCCAGTGCGACGAGTTATGGTCGTTCGTGTCCAACCAAGGGAACAAACAGTGGGTGTGGTTAGCGATGGATGCTAAAACACGCGAGATTGTCGGGGTTCACATTGGAGACTGCTCAGAACGTGCAGCCAAAGCGTTATGGCAATCCTTGCCTTCAGGCTATCGATAATGTGCTGTTTGCTATACCGACTTTTGGTCAGCTTATGCGGCAGGGCTACCCAGCAAACGACATCGGGCAGTAGGTAAGGAAACGGGGTTGACCAATCGAATTGAACGCTTCAACTGCACCTTACGACAAAGACTCTCGCGACTGGTGCGAAAAACGTTGTCGTTCTCCAAGAAGTTGGACAATCACATTGGAGCAATTTGGTATTTTATTCATGACTACAACGCATCCTTATCTGTTTAGGACTACCCAGTTTGCAACTGAGTTAGAAGCAGTAGACTCAAAACTCGCTCAACAACTGACTCCAAGTGTAATTGAAACCATCATCCGTTTGATTCCAGACTCGTGGCTAGTCTCTGATTCTCCCTTCAGCGAGAGCAATTCGCATCGAACAGCGTATATTGAATATCTACTGACCCGATTAGAATTTCGTCATGGTTTCCTAGAGGAGGCAATCCGTGCCCAATCCCTTGCCCTATGATTATGCGATTATTCGAGTCGTGCCCAAGGTGGAGCGCGAAGAATTTGTCAATGTGGGCGTGATTGTCTCGTGTCCGACTCGAAGATTTCTACAGGCGCGGATTGAAGTGGATGAGGCGCGACTATGCGCGATCGATGCCACGCTTGATCTCGAAATGGTGCATCAACATCTCGCCGCCATTTCAATGATTTGTGAGGGTGGGAAAGCTGCTGGTACAATCGGGCAACTGTCGCAACGCGATCGCTTTCACTGGCTGGTTGCGCCTCGCAGTACGATCATTCAAACCTCACGAGTTCACACAGGATTGTGCGAAGACTTGCCTGCTGTTCTGGAACATTTACTGGATAGAATGGTGCATCCATCCAGGACATCCATTGCTTCATCGTTTGGGAGCGGAATGCCATGAATCATAATCGATCGAGAAAATCGAATTAGGCTTTGGACAGCGGATGCAACCGGACGGACCGCGCCGCTATGAATCGGGCAACCTGACGGAGATCGAGGCTAAATACGTCGATGCAAAGCATAGTAATGATAGATTGCCGATGTCACAGGAGATTACCTCGTCAATCGACAAGCAACCCTGTGCAAAAAAAATGTGCCAGGATTGAAACGTTCACAGTATTGTAAAACCAATGGAACTGTTCACCGTTTGGTGGTTTTATGCGCTACTTTCAGCCGTGTTTGCAGCATTGACAACGATTTTTGCGAAAATTGGTGTTACCGAAATTAGCTCGAATTTGGCAACTGCGATTCGGACAGTTGTGATTTTAGTTATCGCTTGGGTAATCGTCATTACTCAAGGTGAAATGCGCCAGCTAGGGTCTGTGTCGAATCGCTCTCTGATCTTTCTAGTACTATCGGGTGCGGCAACAGGATTATCGTGGCTTTTTTACTTTCGAGCTTTGCAAATAGGACAAGCCTCGCTCGTTGCGTCGATCGACAAACTCAGTTCGGTATTCGTGATTCTCTTTGCAGCACTTTTTCTGGATGAGCCTTTCAGCATTTCATCAATCCTAGGCGCGTTGCTAATTATCGCTGGAGCATTATTGATGACTGCTAAAGTTTAGAATCGCGGCTGTGAAGCAAAGATGATCAGTAGGCTGTACTCAAGTTGACATTTAGATTCCAACTTGAGTTAGTAATAATCTTGCCCTTCGAGATGGACTGTTGCCTCAATCACTTGATGGGTTAAAAGAGTCAACTCTGTGTGGACGACATGAGAAAGTCAATTCTCTACATTGAGTTTAGGCAAAAAACAGTAACAGCTAAGGTGCAAGCTTGAAGGTTACTGCTCGGTTCAACATTGAGTTTAGGCAAAAAACAGTAACAGCTAAGGTGCAAGCTTGAAGGTTACTGCTCGGTTCAACTCAGGATGAAAACAATGGAATTTAAACGAATTTTGGTTGCGATTAATCATTCTCTTGTGACTTCTACGGTGTTCGATCGAGCATTGCACTTAGCCAAAAAAGAGCAAGCAAATCTGCTAATCCTGTATTGTCTTGCAGATGTTGCCAGATTTGCTCCTTTAGTAGAATCGGGTGCTACGTTCGGAATCTATCCCAATGATACTGGATTTTCTCTGCCGTTCTATGAAGAAGCGGTGCAGGTAGAGATTCAGCAAGCAAAGGATTGGCTTCAAACATACTACCAAAAAGCGGTAAATCTCAAGATTCCAACTGAATATCAGTATCAGGTTGGCAGTCCAGAGAGAACGATTCGCAATGTCGCTCAACAGTGGGCATCGGATTTGATTATTTTGGGTCGGCAGGATCACTCTGCGATCGCAGAATTGTTCACTGGCAGCACTAGCAACTATGTGATTCATCACGCCAACTGCTCTGTGCTAGTTGTGAAAGATCATAATTTTCCATAATCTTTATTCTCAAGGAAGATTACAGACCGACATTAATCCAAATTGCTAAAGCTTCAAGCTGGTGTTAGCGATTGAGTTTTTAGAGTATTTCAAGCACAAATTTAGGAGATAAATCATGAAATCAATTACACTTTTAGGTCTGTTGGTCTCGGCGCTTATTGCTTACCCTGTCAAAGCGCAGCCTAGTGGCGATCGCGACCTTACTTATAATCTTGCGATCGCACGACCCAGTAGTTCAACTCAAACCAGTCCTGTTGACCTTGCCTTTCTAGCCTACCGAGGATATCTTAAGAACCAGGACAGTGATAGCTATAATGTCCTGGTGACTAGATATATTTCTGGTAGTATCACGTCTAAAAACATTGTTCAAGCTGCAATCAATGACAATCTTGTTTCTGCATCAGCACTCAACGACCGCGGCTATCTGTCAGCGCTGGATGCAACCATTCGCGATTTCGAGATGCGCTAATGCTGGCAATTATAACGATCTCATCTGGTGCAACTCGGTCTAGCTTGAGGTATGTCTCTAACTTCCAACTAGAGTTGAAGTTATACCTCCACTGTGAGTAGGACTGAGGCATCAATCGTCTGACTGTACAAAAGTTTCATCTTCAAGTGGACGACAGGTTAGCGGCAATTACTTATATTGGTTTCAAGCAAGCGCTGAACTGCAAGATGTGTGATTGCTGTTTACAGATTGTATAGCAGTTGCTATTGCCAGAATTCATAGAATTATCTAATTCCAATTAGTAGTTTATTGAGGAACGTGCTATGACACTCATTTCGTTGTGGGTTGAAGATGATGGATGTACAAAATTTCCAACTCAGATTGATTTCCTTGGCGATTCTTCTGTAAATCGCGCCCTGCTCACTGTTGCACAGGAGGTTAATAACCTCCTGCAAAAAGCTTATCCACCTCAAACTGATAACGATGCTTTTGAGACGATCGCAATTCGAGCGATCGAGCCAGAATACATGAAGTTAATTATTGCTGAGCCGTTAACTGCTCGTGAGTTAGAGGTGTTGCAGTTGATTGTGGATGGGTACAACAATCTCACGATCGCTAACAAACTCTACATCACTAAAGGAACTGTGAAAACCCATGTTCGCAGTATTTTTGGAAAGCTTTGTGTCAACGATCGTACTCAAGCAGCAATTTGGGCACTCCGCTCTGGTCTCGTCCACTAATGTACTGATCAAGCTTTTGCTGCAACACTCTCAAAATAGCAGAGGAAACTATGGCACTCTCATAACTATAGCGGTCGTCTGTAAGCTTGCGGCAGGGATAGATATGTGATTAAGCCGTTGCAACTTTGAGAACTGCTTCCATTGCATCCCGCAGCGAGGGAGTTTTGTCTAACCGCTTGCGAATGCGACTTTTGAGCCAAGCCCAGCACTTCTCAATCCGATTGAAGTCAGGAGAATACGGTGGTAGATAGAGTAGCTGACAGCCTGCTGATTCAATGATCTCTGCGACTCGTCCGCCATGATGAAAGGTGGCATTGTCGAGAATCACCACCTGGTTCGGCTGAAGTTGAGGAACTAAGCAGGTTTCGAGCCAAGTTTCAAAGACAGTTCGATTACACGACCCTTCGACAGTGAACGGAGCTTGGAGTTGACGCTCACAGTACGCTGCAATCATGTTGATGCGTCCGCCGCGTCGTCCAGATTTGAGGGCTTCAAATCGCGTTCCCGCTTCACACCAACCATAGCCATAGTCATCGCGTTGATCCATCCCGGCTTCATCAACGTAAACTCGACGTGACGACTCAATCAAAGCAAGCTGCTGCACAAATTCTGAGCGTTTCACCTCATCGCGCTCGCGATAGCCGTAGGTCTTTTTTTACGCGTGAATCCAATTCGAGCTAAAGCCCGTGAAATCGTGCGCGAACTCACGGGGTCGTGCCACAATTCGGCGAGTTCTGCTTGCGTCTTGTCCCCATGTCGTTTCACAAACGCGCGAAAGGCTTCCCAATCGACAATTCGATGGCTGTGTCCCTGCTGATAGCCTTGAATCGCTTGGATGCTTCCTGTTTCTGAGCGCCGTTTCAACCAACGGTCGAGACTATCGCGACTGATGTTGAACATCTGGATCACTTCACTCTTGGGCACACCTCGGTCTATGGCTGCTATAGCTTTTTCTCGTAAATCCTGACTGTATGCTTTTGGCACGATCTCGACCTGACAACTCAACAAGACTAGAGTGCCCACTAAGTCTTATTCGATACCGCAACACTATTGGCGACCGCTATAAAGAGGAAACAATGAAAACACGATTAAATCAATTTGCATTACTGCTGAGTTTTTTGACTTGCAGTTCAGCTTGCCTTACCTTACCTGCCTCGGCTGACTCTACTGCTAGCTTAGTTCTCACTCTGAAGTGTCCAGATGAGTACATTGTGAATATCTGGAAGCGGCGCGGTTCAGGCGAATTACTCTACCGTTCTGTCGGACCTTTGGGCAGTTTAAGTCTAGGTAGAGGGGACATATATAACACTGGCTCTGCTCAAGTCTATAAGTTTAAGAACGGTCTTTATACATACCAAGTTCTTGGAGGTGGAGGCGATCATCAAGGGCAAGGAACGCTGGAAGTCTTTAGGAACGGTCGCTCGATTTTAGCTGAATCTTGTACACGGGAGGGAGGGTGAGCAACATTTGTGCGATCGCAATTCGCATGTTAGAGAACCGTAATTTCCCGGCTTTGAACTGTTGATTTTACTCATCATGCCGTCCCAAACTCTTCTAGGTGATAATTTATGAATAACCTCGAATTCAGCGCGATAGTTTCCATCTCTTCTGTTTTAGCAGGCTTACTAGGTGCTTTGACCGGGCTAGGAGGAGGGGTTATTGTTGTACCACTTTTGGCATTGGGGTTTGGCGTAGATATTCGATATGCGATCGGTGCTGCTTTAGTGTCTGTGATTGCCACCTCTTCAGGGGCGGCGATCGCTTATGTGCGAGAAGGCTATAGCAATATTCGGATTGGGATGTTTCTAGAAGTAGCGACGACGTTTGGAGCCGTAACTGGGGCACTGATTGCAGCGCTCGTTCCGACCAGAGTGATTGCAATTCTATTTGGAGTCGTGCTGTTGGTTTCCACTTATCTGACCAATCGATCGCGTCAAACAAAAGCTACCAATCTTCCTGTTAATCCTCTAGCAGCCCGTTTAAAGCTAGATGGTAGCTATCCAACTCCAGAGGGCGAACAATCCTACCATACTCAAAATGTTCCCGGTGGATTTGCCGTGATGTTGGTCGCAGGAGTGCTTTCTGGATTGCTCGGTATCGGGTCTGGGGCGCTCAAGGTGTTAGCAATGGATCGGGTGATGCAACTGCCGTTTAAAGTCTCGACCACTCCGAGCAATTTCATGATTGGAGTGACAGCCGCTGCCAGTGCTGGAATCTACTTCAGCAGGGGATACATTGATCCGGGGTTGTGTATGCCTGTGTTACTAGGCGTATTAATTGGTGCATGGTGTGGAGCCAAAGTGTTAGCCCGAGCTAAAGTCAATATGCTGCGTCTGATCTTCAGCGTTGCGATTTTAGCGATCGGCATTCAGATGATCTATAACGGCATCACAGGAAAGCTTTAACTATGATGAGAAGGCAGACCAATAGGTTGAAGTTACGATCAATGTCCCAGTTTTGCTGAAAGAGATGCTAGTGAAGTAGAGAGGGGATAGATTGCTGAATAAACGCAACAATACCATCAGCGATTAACTGAACTGCTATTCCTAAAATAAAAAAGCCAAAAACGCGATTCAATGCGCCAACTCCATTCTGTCCCATTCTCTGAATGAGAGGCTCTCCTAACTTAAGCGACAAGTAGAGCGATAGCCCGAATACAACAATTCCGAGTAGACACCCACAATAGGACATCCACCCTTGCGATCGTTCAGAAAAGCTGATGATAACACCGATCGCGCCCGGTCCGCTGACTAATGGAACTGCCATTGGCGTGAAAGAAATGTCCTCTTTATCTACTGCTTCTTGGTGTTCTGCATCGGTTAATCGTTGACGAGATGTGACCATTTCCCAAGCTGTGTGAGCTACGATTAAACCACCCGCAATTTGTAAGATGCCTAAACTGATCCCGAAGAACGAGAGAATGAGCTTTCCGATCAGCAGGAATACGACTAATACCAGCACCACATTGATGGCTGTCTGCCGCGCTTGCTTGGAGCGGTAAGCTTTCGTATCGGTTGCTGTCATGCTATAAAAAATGGGAATTGCCCCGACCGGATTGGCGATCGGGAACAAAGCAATGAAAGTTGCTACCGTAGATGAAAGAAGCTGCTGCAACATGATTTCCAGGGGCAACTTTAGCGATCGAAGCACGTTGAGTTTATTGTATAACTCAAAACTCCTAGACGATCAGAAATAAATAGAGCACAACTCAACGAGTAAGCACAAAAAAGAAGCCAATCAGAACTAAACTTAAAATCAATGCAGATGCGATCGCGTGTTCAACTCTCCGGCTAAAAGCACCAACAATGATAGCCAAGCAGACTACAAGTACGATCGCGGCAGTGTAAAAAAAGGGTTGCCAGCTATGATTGATCAAAGGCTCGGCAGGCAAATCTGGAGAAGGCGATGAAGTTGGACTTACAGAAAGTATTTCACCCGCTTGTATTGAATTGCTAAAGGAGTAAAAGGTATTCATTAGATTCTTGAGTTTGTTCACTGGAGATAGCTAGAATGACTAACTATCTCGCATCGATAAATTGGAGGGTTTCGTCAAGCGTTAAGGTTGTCCACAAAACGTTTGACTCTCAATCTTCTAAGGTAAAGCGCGTTGCTGTCCTGAAGGTAGCGTTAGCATCCAAACACCATCGAACAGCAGATTGACTCCAATCAAAGTTCCAAGCAGCCATGTAGCACTCGCCGGAACATTCGACCAAATGTAAATACCCAAAATAATTCCAATAATGCCGCTCACTAACATCCATCCCCAATTCGGTGAGATTCGACGGGTTTGAAACGCCATCGACACTTGAATGATGCCTTGGACAAAAATCGTGATTCCTAATACTAACGTGAAAGCAAGCACCCCTTCTAGTGGATTCGCCAGCACAAATATTCCCGCTACAAGATACAGAAGACCTAGAATCAGCTTCCAGACGACTTGACCCACCCCTTTGGATTGAAAGGCATAAACGATTTGAGCAATTCCAGCAATGATGAAGACCCAACCAAACACTAAGGTCGAAGCAACAGTAGCAAAGAAGGGAAACGCGATCGCAATCATGCCTAGCACGATCATGAAAATTGCGATCGCGGTTAACCATCCAGAGCGAACCACGGACACCTCTGTTTCTGACTCTGTGACTCTCATGTTAATCTCCTATTGATGAACCTTCTTGGTCTTGATTGTGCCGCATGAAATTGTTTTAACAAGACAAGTTTGTTAAGTTAAACCAGAATTTAAGCAGCTACTCCGTCTGACCATCTGGACTAAAGCAAGCAGAGAAGATAAAATTTCTGTGCCCTCTAATGTTTTCAGGCATTAACCTGATGCCACAACAAGATATGAGATAGCTGTTCGCTCGACCCAAGGCAAAACCTCATCAGGAGATTCAGATGATTGCCCTACCTAGAGTTGCCGTTCAACGCAAAATCTACGAGAGTTCAGCGTCTTTGGTGTATCAGGGCGTTAGAGAAGAGGATGGTCGAGCGATCATTATCAAACTCCTCAAGCAAGATTATCCTTCTCCTCAAGAATTAACGCGCTACAGACAGGAATATGCCATTACTCGCTCTCTAAACCTGGAAGGCATCATCAAAGTTTACAGTCAGCAGGACTATCAGCGGACGCTCGTTATGTTCTTAGAAGACTTCGGCGGCGAGTCCCTAGAACACTGGATGCGGCAGCAACCCGCAATCTTCTGTCCCATGCCCTTAACTACGTTTCTAGAACTGGCGATCGACATAACAAACATTCTAGGCAAAATCCATGCTGCCAATATCATTCACAAGGACATTAATCCCGGCAACATTGTTCTGAATCCCGATACGGGCGTGGTCAAAATCATTGACTTCGGGATTGCTACCCAATTTAGTCGCACGAATCCAAGCTTTAAAAGCCCTCATGTTTTAGAAGGGACACTGGCTTATCTGTCTCCAGAACAAACCGGGCGGATGAATCGATCGCTGGATTACCGTACCGATTTTTACTCGCTGGGTGTGACGTTCTACGAACTGCTAACTGGACAACTGCCGTTTCCCACAATAGACATCCTTGAACTCGTCCATTCTCACATTGCCAAACCGCCTGTTCCACCGCATGAACTGAATGGAACAATTCCTCAACCTATCTCAGATCTGATTCTCAAACTGATGGCGAAGAATGCAGAGGACCGCTATCAGATCGCCTGGGGGATCAAAGCAGATTTGGAACGGTGTGCTGAACAATTAGCAGCAAGCGGTCAAGTGGCTCCCATCCAACTGGGTCTGCAAGATGTCTCGGATCAGTTTCAAATTCCCCAGAAGCTCTATGGACGAGAGACGGAGATTGCCGCATTATTAGCAGCGTTTGAAAGAGTAGCAGGAGAAGATCCGGAGACTCCCACGTCTTCTGAAATGATGTTGGTGTCGGGCTATTCTGGCATTGGTAAATCTGCCTTAGTACAAGAACTCTATACACCGATTACGGCAAGGCGCGGTTACTTTATCTCTGGTAAGTTTGACCAATTTCAGCGCAATATTCCGTACAGCGCGATCGTCGATGCCCTACGAAAATTAGTGCAGCAATTGTTAGGTGAACCTGACGAACGAGTACAAGAGTGGCGATCGCGACTGCTCACAGCTTTGGGAAGCAACGGACAACTGATTATTGATGTCATCCCGGAAGTTGAATTAATTGTGGGCAAGCAGTCGCCCGTGCCAGAAGTTGGATCGACCGAGGCACAAAATCGATTTAACCTTGTCTTTCAAAAGTTCATTCGAGCCTGCTGTTCCGAGGAGCATCCTCTGGTCATTTTTCTAGATGATTTGCAATGGGTAGACTCTGCCACGCTTAAACTGATTGAGTTGATCCTGAGCGATTGGGCGATGCAATTCTTGCTTTTAATTGGAGCCTATCGGGATAACGAAGTTACTCAGGCGCATCCGCTTCTTACAACCGTAGAGAAGCTAAAACAGGAAGGGGTGGCAATCAATCAAATAACATTAGCTCCGCTGGGACTGGAGGCAGTAGCTCAACTAACTGGTGAGACTTTGCACACCTCTACTGAGTCGATCGCACCTTTGGCAGAGTTAGTATGGCGGAAAGCGAATGGCAACCCCTACTTTACGAATGAGTTTCTCAAAACGTTGTATACCGAAAGTCTCATCGTCTTCAACAATAATCAGCAATGCTGGCAGTGGAATGTTGCTCACATTCAAGCCGAAACTATTACCGACAATGTGGTGGAATTAGTGATCAAGAAGCTGAAACAACTTCCGGAGCAAACTCAACAGGTCTTGCGTTTAGCGGCTTGCGTGGGTGCTGAGTTTGATTTAGCAACGCTCTCAGCAATCTGCGAACGATCGGCAGTTAAAATTTTTGCAGAACTGACAACAGTGATTCAGTCGGAGTTGATTCTAACGACCTCAGAGCTAGATGAGAATCTGCTGATTCAGAATTACAGATTTTCGCACGATCGCGTACAGCAAGCTGCCTATGCTTTGATTGATGAGTCACACAAACAAGTTGTTCATCTCCAAATCGGTCGCAATTTACTCGAAAAAACTTCACTAGAGCAACAATCCGATCGGCTGTTCGCTATTGTTGATCATCTTAATCATGGGGTTGAACTGGTCACTACTCAACCAGAACGAACTGAAATTGCCAAATTGAATTTGATAGCAGGTCAGAAGGCAAAGGCAGCAACAGCTTATGAAGCAGCTTTTAAGTATTTCAATACCGGACTGAAACTTCTCGATTCAGAAAGCTGGCAGAGTGAGTATGACCTGACCTTAACGTTGTATTCAGAAGCAGTAGAGGTGGCGTATTTGTGTGGCGACTTTATTGCAATGGAACACTTGGCTTGTGTAGTCCATAACAACGCCAAAACAGTTTTCGATGAAGTTAAAGTTTACGATGTCAAAATTCAAGCAGATGCATCACAGGGTAATCTTAAACAAGCGATTAAGACTGGGCTTATGGTACTCGCTCGTTTAGGTGTGAGATTACCCGAAGAACCCACTCAGTTGGATATTCAAATAGAACTGAAGAAAACCGCTTCACAATTAGCTTCTCAGGAAGTTGCAGAACTCATTAATCTGAGAAGAATGAGCCAACCTGAACCACTAGCAGCGATGTGTATTTTATCTAGCATCACCTCTCTGACATTTATTGCTGCTCCCGATCTGTTCCCGCTGATTTCATTATCAGAAGTGAATTTATCGATCGCCTATGGCAATACCACCTGGTCTGCACAGGGTTATGTCGTTTATGGAATTGTTTTGTGTGGCATAGTCCAAGAAATTGAGACTGGTTATAAATTTGGTAAATTGGCTTTAAGTTTAGCCGAACAAGTCAATGTTAAAGAAATTAAGACTAAGATATTTACTGCATTTGCTGCTTCTGTAATGCATTGGAAAGAGCATCTTAAAGAGACGCTACCAATTTTGCTAGAGAGCTATCAAAGTGCAATGGAAACCGGAAATTTTGAGCATGTGGGCTATTGCGGATTTCACATACCCGAACATTTATATTTTATTGGTCGCGAACTGACAGAGTTGGAACGGGAAATATCAACTTATAGTCAGACTGTTAACCGAGTTAGACAGGAAAGCCCCTCAAATTGGGTTGCAATACTTTGGGATCATGTCAGTTTTTGGTGAATCATTTGCCAAAATAGAAATAGCCCTCTTCACGACATAAGCTGTTGGACTTTTTCAAACAATTCCTGCCTGATCCTGCCAATCTTCACCTTCAGGACTGGGCAATCGATAGTGAAACTGCTCACTTGAGTTTGACCGTTTCCTCCACCCAATCCCAAGCAACTTGTCCGCTTTGCCAACGATCCAGCTCTCGGATTCACAGCCATTATGATCGAACGTTGCAAGATTTGTCTTGTGCCAACTATCGCTTGACACTGCACCTGCAAGTGCGGAAATTCTTCTGCATTCATTCAGACTGCAATCGGCGAATTTTCACGGAACGCTTACCGAGAGTGGCTATGCCGTGGGCACGCTCGACCAAGCGTTTTATTGACCAAATTAGCGCGATTGGCTTGGCATTGGGCGGCTCAGCAGGCAAGCGCCTGAGCCAGAAACTTGGCTATCGCTTCAGCCGCAATACCTTGATTCAGCGTGTCATGCGCTTGCCATTGCCTCAGAGCGGTTTACCCAGGATTCTCGGAGTGGATGACTTTGCTTTTCGCCGGGGACAGCGGTATGGAACAATCTTAGTCGATTTAGAGCGTCATTGTCCGATAGCAATGCTAGAAGATCGTGAAGCGAACACATTAGCAGAGTGGCTGAAAGCGCATCCGGGTGTCGAAGTTCTCTCACGAGACCGCTCGAAGACCTACAAGCAGGGCATGACGCAAGGAGCACCAGAAGCAATTCAGGTAGCAGACCGCTTTCATCTCCTGCAAAACTTGTCTGAAGTACTAGAGCGCTACTTTGCCGGACATCAGGCAGTACTCAAAGCAATCGAAAAGCAATACTACCAGCAGCAACAAGCGAGGGCGAGTGTTGCACGTCAACCAACGGCTTTACAAGCTCAACGGAACGAGCAACGACGTGCCAAGTTTAAGAAAGTCCATCGCCTGCGATCTCAGGGTTATGCAGTGCTAGATATCGCTCATCATCTCGGCATGGGAGAACGCACTGTAGCTCGTTACCTGGCAACGCCGACCTTTCCAGAGTGGCAACCGCAGAAACGGCAGTGCTGGAGCCAGTTGGACAAGTATAAGCCTGAATTGTTACAGCAGTGGAACCGTGGACAACGCAGCACGAAGGAACTGTACAAGCTGATTCAGCAGCAGGGGTATCGAGGCAGCTATCCAACCGTGGCACGTTATACCCACCAACTGAAACAGCAACAGCGATCTCAATTAAGTCAGGAAGAGGGGCGAGGTGCTTGTCCCACTGATCTCAAAGATACGCAACCCCCATTAAGTGCAAGACGCGCTACATGGCTTGTCCTGCGACCAGCCAAACAACTCAATTCAGAAGACCAACAATGGTTAGAGCGATTGAGGCAACACTCAGCACTATCAGGTGCGATTGGATTAGCAGAGAACTTTGCGACCTTGGTACGAGAACGACAGGGAGATCAATTCGATGCTTGGCTTAAATCAGCCGTTGAAAGCTCTGCGGTTGTATTTCAGCGTTTTGCCAAGAGTCTGCAAGAAGACTATGAGGCAGTGAAAGCAGGCATGACCTTGAGTGTGAGTAACGGACAAGTGGAAGGACAAATCAATCGGCTGAAGATGATCAAGCGACAGATGTACGGAAGAGCGGGCTTTGAGCTATTGAGGCGGCGAGTTCTGAGTGCAAGTTGAATGACTTGCATCTTGTTGAAGCAACAGATACAATTATGTAGACTTCCCAGTGAAGCGATTGCTGAAAGACAAAGAAAAGTATTGGATTTTTGTAAGCTGGCAGAAGTGGTCTTGTGATTTATCAAGAGTTAAGAAATTATTCTGCTAACGAATCAGCAAATTATCGCTAAGTTTTCACGTTACTTACAAGGGGATCACCAAAAGCTGACATGATCCCGAAGTTCGGCACTTGCCCAAATTTGGTGAAGCAATTCGCTAGAATAGAGCAAGGAACTCTTCAGATGACTCGTGGAACTTTTAGAACTACTTCCCAACTCGGAACACATACAAATTCGGAACTATGAGCTAGATCGCGTTCAGAAGCAAGTGCGAATTGATCTGTGTTCAACTCAAATATTTGCACCTTGCCCGATTTGTCAGCACGAAGCAGTTCGAGTGCATAGCCGATATGAACGAACACTCGGAGATTTACCGTGGGCAGACTATCGGGTAGTCATGCAATTTGAAGTGCGAAAATTTTTCTGCGATAACGCCTCCTGTCAACGTCGGATCTTTAGCGAACGACTGCATGAAATCGCAGCACCCTGGGCACGACGAACTCAACGGCTAAATGCTCAATTGAGTGAAATCGGTTTGGTATTAGGAGGTGCAGCCGGAATTCGGTTGAGCCAGAAGTTGCATTGCACTGTGAGTCGCAATACCATCCTACGATTAGTGATGCGTTTACCGCCGCTACAAGTTGCAGCGCCTCGAATTGTCGGGATTGATGATTTTGCTTTTCGTAAGTGTGTGAGCTATGGCACGATCATTGTGAATCTAGAAACTCATAAACCGATCTCATTACTCCCTAGACGAGCTGCGGAACCTGTTACCGAATGGCTGAGCCAGTATCCCGGCATCGAAATCGTGTCACGAGACCGCTCCTCCGCGTATCGGAGTGGAATTACAGCAGGTGCGCCGAGTGCTACTCAAGTTGCAGACCGATTTCATCTGATGCAGAATCTAGCAGAGGTTTTAGAACAAGTTTTGAGAACTCAAACACAGGTGCTGAGAACGGTCGGAGAAACCGAGTCGAAGCAGGTGAGTTCAGAAACAATCGCTGTGATTGCTCAGATACTGAGCGATTTAGTTCCAAAATCAGATCAAGTATCAGAAACAGACTCCCAATTGCAGGAAGAGCAATTGATTGGCTCTGCTCATTGGCAGAAGCGTAGCACACAGCATCAGACGATCTGGAGTTTGTTTGAGCAAGGATGGGCGACTGCTGCGATTGCCCAGGAAGTTGGCTTGGGCGTTCGGACTGTCCAACGAGACCTTCGCAAACCTCAGTTTGCTGACCCTCAACGACGCAGTGACTATGGCGATAGTCTGGCTGTGCCCTATCGAGCCTTCATCACTGAGTACTTACAGAAGCACAAGCAAACCTACGGATTGTTTAGTGTACTAAAACGACAAGGCTACAAGGGGAGTAGACGGACATTGAGTCGATATGTTCATCGATTACGCGAAGCCGGATCTCTGACTTCTCAATCTCATCGCCCTCGTTCACCTGCTCCAAAACGCAAGACTGAATCAACAGTTCCTGCTACGCCGCTGAGTGCGAATCGAGCAACTTGGCTTGTGATGTGTGTACCAAAGAAGCGCACCCGTGAGCAGAAACAACTGATTAAGAGGTTGAAAACCCATTCGCCTGTTTTGAAAACTGTAATTGAACTGAGTGAGGCATTTTGCAAACTCATTCGCCATCGGCAATCAGAGCAGTTCGAGACTTGGTTAAAGGAAGTGGAGGTCAGCGATCTCATTCCTTTTCAGAAGTTTGCTCAAGGACTACAGCAGGATTATGAAGCAGTCAAAGCAGCAATGACTCTGCCGATTAGTAACGGACCTGTGGAAGGGCAAATCAATCGATTGAAGCTACTTAAGAGGCAGATGTACGGTCGAGCAGGAATCAAGTTACTAGAGCAGCGCTTCTTACTCATAAGTTAGCTATCTCTCGATGCTAGATTACCAAATCTGGACAAGTGCCCGTAATTGTCGGTTGAGCCAATACTATTGGGCACTTGTCCAAATTTGGTGAAGCAATTCGCTAGAATAGAGCAGGGAACTCTTCAGATTGCTTGTGAGATTTTTAGAACTATTACCCAACTCAGAACAGATAGAAATCCAAAACTATGAGCTAGATCGCGTTCAGAAGCAAGTGCAGATTTATCTTTGTTCAACTCAAGCATTTGCACCTTGCCCAGTTTGTCAGCACGAAGCAGTTCGAGTGCATAGCTGCTATGAACGAACACTCGGAGATTTGCCGTGGGCGGACTATCGGGTGGTGATGCAATTTGCAGTGCGAAAATTCTTCTGTGATAACTCCGCGTGTCAACGCCGCATCTTCAGCGAACGACTGCACGAAATCGCAGCACCTTGGGCACGCCGGACGCGACGGCTGAACGATCAATTGAGTGAAATCGGCTTGGTATTAGGAGGTGCAGCCGGAATTAGGCTGAGCCAGAAGCTGCATTGTCCTGTAAGCCGCAATACTATTCTGCGATTGGTGATGCGCCTACCTCCTCCACAAGTTGCCTCGCCTCGAATTGTCGGAATTGATGATTTTGCTTTTCGGAAATGTGTGAGCTATGGCACGATTATTGTGGATTTAGAGACGCATAAACCGATTGCATTACTCCCCGGACGAGCGGCGGAACCTGTTGCCGAATGGTTGAGCCAGTATCGCGGCATCGAATTCGTATCACGAGACCGCTCCTCCACGTATCGGAGTGCAATTACAGCAGGTGCGCCGAGTGCCACTCAAGTTGCAGACCGATTCCATCTGATGCAGAATCTGGCGGAGGTTTTAGAGCAAGTTTTGAGAACTCAAACTCAGGTGTTGAAAACGGTCGGGAAAACCGAGTCGAAGCAGGTGAGTTCAGAAACGATTGCGGTCATTGCCCAGCATTTGAGCGATTTAGTTCCAAAATCAGCCCTAGCACCAGAAACAGACGCTGAACCACAAGCAGAGCAGACCATTGGTTCTGCTCACTGGCAGAAGCGTAGTACACAACATCAAACAATCTGGAGTTTGTTTGAGCAAGGATGGTCTACTACTGCGATTGCCGAGGAAGTTGGCTTGGGGATTCGGACTGTCCAACGAGACCTTCGCAAACCTCAGTTTGCTGACCCTCAACGACGCAGTGACTATGGCGATAGCCTAGCTGTGCCCTATCGAGCCTTCATCCTTGAGTCCTTACAAAAGCACAAGCAACCCTACGGATTGTTTAGTGCACTAAAACGCCAAGGCTACAAGGGGAGTAGACGAACATTAAGTCGATATGTTCATCGGTTACGCGAAGCCAAGCCTCTGACTTCTCAATCTCAAGATCACCCTCGTTTGCCTACTCCAAAACGCAAGGCTGGGTCAACGGTTCCTGCTACACCGCTGAGTGCGAATCGAGCGACTTGGCTTGTGATGCGTGTACCAAAGAAGCGCACCCGTGAGCAAAAACAACTGATTAAGAGATTGAAGATACACTCGCCTGTTTTGAAAACCGCAATTGAACTGAGTGAGGCATTTTGCAAAATCATTCGTCGTCGGCAAGCAGAGCAGTTCGAGACTTGGTTAAAGCAAGTGGAGGTCAGCGATCTCGTTCCTTTTCAGAAGTTTGCTCAAGGACTACAGCAGGATTATGAAGCAGTCAAAGCAGCAATGACTCTGCCGATTAGTAACGGACCCGTAGAAGGGCAAATCAATCGATTGAAGCTACTTAAAAGGCAGATGTACGGTCGAGCAGGAATCAAGTTACTAGAGCAGCGCTTCTTGCTGACAAGTTAGCTCCCTCTCAATGCTAGATCACCAAATTTGGACAAGTGCCTACTATTGTCGCGCCATACCTTATCCAGCTTGCCCTTGCCCTGTCATTCTTAGAGGTTAAGAGTGATTCAGGCTTTTGTGCCTTGCACGCCATCAGGGTCATTACTTACTGCTGATGTAGGCGGGGTCAGTGACCCTTTTACATGGGAACATGGGACAGGAACTCAGGGGGAAGACGGCTTCCCAGTAGAGGCGCAACGCTGAAGGTCGCGCGTAGAGATCGAAACAGATCGAGATCCGGATCTAAATCGATCCCTATCTTTGATTGATACCTTAACACTTAGACATTAATCGCTGTAAGTCCTGTTAGAGAGGCTTTCTAGCCAATATAAATTTCTACAACAGCAGTGCTTCAGACGACTCGAAATGCCTGATTTTGCGTGCTGTCGAAATAGTTTCGGTTCAAACCTCTAATTGCTCCCATTTCTCAAACCCTTATTTCATAGATATTTCCACAGACGTTTCAATGAGACAAGGTGCAAAATATGAGCGAACCCTATCTCGAACTCTATCTGTTCATTTCTAAGTCTATCCCGAACCCTATTTTTCCCACACGCTACAACTAGTAGGGATGATCGTAAAGTAGCAGCGCCAGCCAGACCGCGCTTGATGACAGATTTAACGCCTCGACCAAGGCTGAAGATAATATCGTTGCCATGACGACATCTTATAGCCCTTCACCGATGAGTGTGAATGCTGCCCAATTTTTTGGATTGGGATGAGTTTTGAGAGTCGTTAACATTGCTTGACGGAGTGCTTGTGCTTTATCGGCATTGTGTTTCAACTGTTGATAGAATGCCTGCATTAGTTCAGCCGTCGGAGCATCAGGAACAGCCCAGAGTGAAACAATCACACTTGGAACACCTGCACTGATGAACGATCGCGATAGTCCAATGACTCCATCTCCAGTTACTTTTCCACGTCCAGTATCACAGGCACTCAAGACCACTAAATCTGCATTTAGCTTCAATTGTGCAACTTCTTCAGCCGTGAGAATTCCATTATCTGTTTCAGATGGAGCAAGCGCCAACCAGCTTTTGAAGCCATTACGATCGTCGAACGAGCCATGCGTTGCAAGATGAATGATCCTTGCATCCGACATTTGTTGAAGGACAGTTTTCTTAGTTCCTTGCTTGCCAGTGATTGCTTGAGTGCCAAATAAAGGCGCGATTGCATTCGCTTCTTGTGCGGCGTTTGGCAAATTCGAGAGCGGTTGTGCTGAATTTGGATCATTCGGCATGAAAGGATTCCCAACAATTAGCGCACCTTGCCCGCTTGACAGTGATTTGAGGGCACGGGTTTTGTCTAGGAGTCGGATAGAAGGGGCAGTGCGAATTGTGTGCTTCTCGATTAGAAATTGACCATCAGCAGATTTAAGCGCAGCAAGAGGAACAAGAAAAAGAGTGCGATCGGGAATAAAAACAATGTGCTGATTCGGATCAGTTGGAAGTAGAGACGCGATCGGTTCGATTAGCAGTTTATAAAGTGTTGTGAAATTCTCATCGGGATCAGACTGAGTACAAGGATGCTTTTGAGTGACTGCATCGACAATGAGCCAATCTGATTGGGAGCTACGAACACCGATTGAGTCACGACTGTTACCAATCAAACGAGAAATTGTTGGACATTGCTTCGGTAGAACTGCTGCAAGATTGACTTGACGAAACGCAATGCTGCCATTCGGTTGAATCACCCATATAAAGAGTCGCGTTTCTTGCCCTTTAGGATCATCAATGACTGAATACTCCACTAAAGTGGCATTTTGCGATCGTGCAGTCTGAGTCAGGGTAGCAAGAGAGGGGGCTTGGCTAATCAGTTGCGAGGATGGTTGTAGCTGTTGAGTTAACCGTTCAACTAAAGCTTTAGTACGCCCCCACTCTGAAATGGTCAGGGCAGTTTCAGGTTGATTTTGAGCAATTAAAACTTCTTGTAACGCCCGATAGCTCTTCGTTTGCGTCTCAAACACTGAAATTTTATTTGCTTCAGAGAGTCGGTCTAATCGAATTTGTTCAAATACTGCGATCGCCCGTCTGAGCGACCGTTCTGCTTGAGAAAATTGCTGCACTGCAAATTGAGCGAACCCCAGATTCATCCAGGCGTTTGCTTCATGATCGCGAGCGTTGAGTTTTTGAAAAATGGGCAGTGCTTGATTGTAGCCAGCCATTGCTTCTTCATAGCGAGAGAGGGAAACGTAAGCAATGCCTCGACTTAATAAGGTGTGTGCTTCAAGAATACGGTTTTTCAGTTTTTGAAAAATGGGCAGTGCTTGATTGTAGTACTGAAGCGCTTCCTTGTAGCGGGAGGAGCGGCGATAGGTTGTTGCTAGATTAAGTAGAACGGTTGCTTCGCCTCTGCGATCTTGAACGGCTTGGAAGATGAGGAGTGCTTCACCGTAGGTGTGAATTGCCTCGTCGTAGCGAAGAAGAGATGTATAGACATTCGCTTGGCTCATCAGGCTGTTGGCTTCCTCACTGTGGTTTTGAACCGCTTGAGCGATCGACAATGCTTGATGATAGAGTTGCAATGCTTCCTCATAGCGGGCTAGAGCAAAGTAAGCATTCCCTTGAAGTAAGAGTAGAGTAGATTCGCTATCTTGATTTTTCAGCGATCTGATAATCGGTAGTGCTTCACTGTATAGTTGCAGCGCTTCTCCATAGCGAGACAGAGCAAAGCTGACTTTACCTTGATGTAGTAGGGTTTGCGCTTCTCCTGGTCGATCACGAAGTCTTCGGTAAAGCTTTAATGCAGATTGCCAGGATGTGATCGCAGATCCATACTGATTTTCCTGATATTGCTGCAATCCTTGATTAAACAATCGATCTGCTTCGACTTTTTCAGAGTGCTGAAGTTGAGTAACCAGAGTGGTTTGAGCCATTGTAGGGTTTGTTCCAACAAGGATCAGCACCATCATCAAACTTAATCTGCTGTTCATCGCAATTCCTCGACCGTCTGAATTTATCGTAGAGCGAATTCTTGAGATTGCATAACCTCTCTAGGAGTGAACTCTACACCGATATGAGAAGTTCAATGAACTCTCTAAAACTTCTAAGAGCATCTTAGATCGCACAGTCAACCATGATGAGCATCGGGACATTTAACCGCGCTCTATGCTCAACACATTCAAACAAACTGTTTACTTTCTGAAAGTCATGAATATCAACTCTTGCAAAGCACTGATCGGACTATCCTTAGTCGCGTCTTGTAGCACTGTCCTAACTCCACACCCCGCTGAGGCTCAAACAACACTCCCAACGATCGTCGTCATTGGACATCCTCCCCAAAGCCGTACCGATATCGAACGGATCTTGGATCAGGTCAGACAACCCTCTCCCATCACAGAAACGGTAGTGTTCTAGATATGTGGATATATGGCAGAATGAAAACGATGTGTTAGAGGGCTGAGTCTAGAGATGGTCCTAGAACCTGTTCAATGTCCCGATTGCCAGAGTGTGGATGTCGTTAAGCATGGTCGCAGTGCTGCTGGAAAACAACGGTATTGTTGCCGTAACTTAGAGTGTTCGAGACGATCATTTATCTTGAACTTTAGCTATCGAGGACGACTGCCTGAAGTCAAAGCGCAAATCAGCGACATGGCAATCAACGGCAGTGGTATTCGTGATACCGCCAGAGTGTTGAAGATTAGCCCAACGACTGTGATTGAAACGCTGAAAAAAAGTCAAGTCAACTTGAACAAGTAAACATAAGTCTGCTCGAACAGCACCAACCGGATAACACGGCAGTCATGGTCGTCAGAGTCGAGGCGGCGGAGATGGACGAGATGTGGAGTTTTGTCGAGTCAAAGCAGCATCAACGATGGTTGTGGCACGCGATTGACCATCAAACTGGAAAAGTCCTTGCCTATGTGCTAGCCACCCATGAAGACTCAGCTCTTAAGCAACTTCAGCAACTGTTAGCTCCTTTTTCGATTCAACGGTTTTACACCGATAGTTGGGGAGCTTACTTGCGATTGCTAGATGAGCAGCACCATACGGTTGGCAAAGCCAACACACAGCGCATTGAGCGGAAACATCTAACTTTGAGAACTCGGATCAAGCGGCTTGCCAGAAAGACGATCTGTTTTTCCAAGACTGAGAAGATGCATGATACTGTGATTGGATTATTCATCAATCGTCATGAGTTCGGGCGAGCAGTATAACGTTATGCCCACACATCTAGAACACTACCCACAGAAACCTTGGAGGATATCGGTCTTCTGGAACCACCACAGTACCCACAGACAAGTTTGTCGCTGCTCACGGTCGATTGTCGATCATCACAGGATGTCAGAACAAATGCTGTCACTCAAGCACTATCGGGAAGGAATTCTTTAACATACTTGACCTTTGGGACAGAGGTGACCGTTCAATACATGAACGAAAGAGGCTCTGAACAGTTTGTTGTGACAGGCGGCGGCGGTCCTAATACCGCAACGGTCAGGGCACTGACCCCGGTTGCTGGGACGTTAATCTGTCGTCCATAAAGCATCTTGGCTCTGCAATGAAGCTCATCGAGTTTCATTGCAGAGTTATTTAACTCATTGGCTACAACTAATTTTTTCCGAGGCCGTTATTAGAAGAGGCACCATCCTAGCCATATTGCCACAGCCATCAGGGTGATGTTGTCAATGTTTTGGTACGGCAAGGCTTCGACGATCGGGGTCACGAGGGTTAAGTTGACAGTACCCTGTGATGTAGTAAATCTTTAGATAATTTGGAATGCAAGGGAAAGAGTGGCAACATCTTCAGTGCTAATCTTGTAAGTGGAATGACCAGATTGGCGATCGAGATCAGAGAGAAGATTCTCGATCGCATCAATTCCCCGCTGAGTTGCGATCGCGATTGGCATTCGATTCGATTCTTCTGCTAGTGTTCTTAGTTGTTTGTAAGTTCTCGTGAGTGGATTACGGCTCGCAACAATTAAAGCTTCACCTCGTCCAACTAAAGGAGGTACAATTCTGAAGGTTTCGCCTTGATCTGGATCAGGAACGAATCGATTTGCTTTTGCAGACACTTCACCGCTCAAATCTCCGCTAATGTAATCATTCGGAAAAACGATCGAAAAACGACCATTCGGACTGATCAAGGCAATGAGTAAGTAAAGCGATGAACGATCGTGATTTTTAATCTGAAATTGACAAGGCGTTTTAACTGGAATCGGTTGATTGCGAAGGTTTGAACTTCGATTTGTACTAGACTGAGCGATGATTTGATCCGGTTGGTTTTGGCGATGTAGTGAAACTTCAATGTTTAACTGTGAAGCAGTCGGGTTGAGGGTTTGGCGAATGAGATGAGCGGCGAAAAGACTCTGAAATCTGGGGGTGAGACGTACGATCGCATCTGAAATCGATTCATCAGCTTGCCCAAATGAATCAGGCAATCGTTCTAAGCTCGGTGAGAATAATCCAATGCTGTTTGAAGTTGCGCGACTGAGAATATGTTGAACGAATTGAGGATAAGCACCGTTTTGAGTCGGGACAAATTCGATGCGATCGCTCTCAATCTTCAGCGCTTGATCGTCAAACGATGAATCTAAACCAATTCGCAGTTTGATTGTTCTTGGAATGACTCGTGCGGATTCTTTTAGCAATGTTCCGGGGCGGAGCTTGCTGGGAATTTTTGCGATCGCGGTTAATCCTTTTCGTTCAATGATGGTTACTGTCTCTGTTCCCTCTAATGTTGAGAACGTTGATCCCGTTCCAAAAGATTCTAATGTTCTCTTATCTAATCCTCCTAACCAAAGAGTAGCTTGATTTTGTCGAATGGATTGCACCACCGCTTGAGCTGATCGATCAATCGGAGCCGTGAAGTAGATTGGCTTTGTTGTAAGTTCGGGTCCAACATCAAAAACGGGTTCTTGGAAGCCTGTGGCAGCGAACAGCGATCGTTTAATCATTGCTTCTGCGTCCGTTAAACTCTCTGCTGATTCCCAAAGGTATTGAGTGAGAAAGTACGTGAACAAGCCAGAAGATACATCAGCGAGATCATTTTCTTTTGCAAGTTGGTTCGCTGTGGCGGCAGCGAGAATTACACCTTTCGCGCCTTTCTTTCTGCGATCGCGCAATTGTTCAGGAGTCAATCCCAGCTTTCGCATCCAACTCTTCTGATAGTCAATTTCTACTTTGCTCGGTTGATAGAGCGTATTGCTTGCATCGGCTCGAACTCGTTCACTTCCGCGAGTTCCACCCCCTGAGTAACAACAATCAAAAACGGCAGTAACATTCTCTGTTTTCAGGGCTGACATTAATAGAAATAAGGTCTTGCCCATAATGTCATTCACGCTTTGGTCAGGATTGAGATGATTTGAAGCCGCAGGAACGAAAGCGGTATTTGCTTGATCCGAGGTAATTGCTTCAGAGTCGAACACTCGTGAGCCATGTCCTGAAAAGTGAAACATAACAATATCATCTGAGTTTGCTTGCTGAATTAGATGAGTCTCGAAAGTTTGTAGGATGTTGCTTCGAGTTGCATCTTCGTTGAGCAAGATTTTGATATCTGAAGGTTTGAAACCAAAGCGATGAATTAGAAGTTCGCGTTGAAGTTCAACATCAGTTTTGCAACCGTTTAGAGGGGAAAGACTGCGATTGCGAGTCTCCGAATAACTATTAATGCCGACTAATAATGCAAGTTTGCGTGAACTCGATCGAGCTAATGCCTGACGATACTGTTCTGCCTGAGCGAGATAAATTGCACTTAAAGCTGTCGTTTGAAGAAAATACCGACGTTTCATCGTGCCTCCCCGATCAGTGTGAAAGCCGCCCAATCTTTCAGATTCGGATGGGTTCTGAACGTTGTTAACATTGCTTGTCTTAGGGCTTGAGCCTTATCAGGATTGCGTTTTAGTTGTTGATAGAATTCCTTCATCAAATCTGCTGTAGGAGCATCAGGAACCGCCCACAATGAGACAATCACGCTCGGAACACCTGCGGCAATAAACGATCGAGATAATCCCACAACCCCATCACCCGTCACTCGTCCCCGTCCCGTATCACAAGCACTCAGAACCACTAAATCAGCATTTAACTTCAGTTGCGCGACTTCTTCAGCCGTAAGAATCCCACTATCATTTTCAGAGGGAGCAAGCGCTAACCAGCTTTTGAAACCATTGCGATCGGAAAACGATCCATGTGTTGCGAAATGAATCACTCTAGCATCAGAGATTTGCTGAAGGATTGTTTGTTTCGTTCCTGCTTTGCCTGTGATCGCTTGTGTGTTGAATAAAGGCGCGATCGCTCTAGCTTCTTGTTCTGCATTCGGTAGATTCGATAGTTGTTTCGCTTGGGTAGAATTTGGATCGATCGGCATCAGCGGATTGCCAACAATCAGCACATTGTTTCCTTTTGGACGAGAGTTGAGCGCACGAGTTTTATCCAGCAGTTGAATCGAAGAAGCAGTACGGATTGTACGTTGCTCGATTAAGAATTGACCGTTTGTAGCTTTGAGAGCAGCAAAGGGAACTAAAAAGAGTGTTCCATCTGGGATAAAAACAATGTGCTGATTCGGATCGGTTGGAAGAAGAGATGCGATCGGTTCAATCAGCAATCGATGAAGCGCTCTGAAATTTGCATCTCGATCAGACTGGGCACAGGGATTCTTTTGGGCTGCGTCATCGACAATTAGCCAATCAGATTGGGAACTCCGAACCCCGATCGATTGACGACCATTTCCGATCAATTGTGCGATCGAAGAACATTGCTGCGGTAGAACGTCGGTTAACTTGACTTGTCGAAAGTCGATCGCTCCAGTCGGCTGAACAACCCAGATATAGAGTTCTCGTTTGCGTTCGTTGAGCGAGTATTCAACGAGAGTAGCATTCTGAGATCGCGCAATTTGTCGAAGTTGCTCCGCGCTCGGTGCTGCTTGAGAGGGTGAATCTGTTGGCTGCAACTGTTGACTTAATCGTTCTACTAACGCTTTTGTTCGTCCCCATTCTGAAATCGTGAGTGCTGCTTCAAATTTCTTCTGTGCAATCATTACCTCTTGTAAGATGCGGTAGCTAACGGCTTGAGTCTCGAAGAATGAGATTTTATTTGCTTCAGAAAGTCGATCGAGTCGAATCGATTCAAAAACAGCGATCGCGCTTTTCAGAGATTGTTCTGCTGGAGCAAATCGACCTATCTCAAAGTAAGTAGCACCCAGATTATACAATGCTCGTGCTTCCCCAGAGCGATCTCTAACCGCTTTGTAGACGGGCAATGCTTCATTATACGAACGAATTGCATCTTCGTAGCGCCGTAAAGCTCGATAAGCATTCCCTTGATTCAATAGAACTTTTGCTTCCCCGTTACGGTTTTTGATCGCTCGGTGAAGCACTAAAGATTCTGCATAAGCTCGAATTGCATCCTCGTAGCGTGAAATCGCAACATAAGCAATTCCGCGATTCATCAGTGCTAATGCTTCCCCGTCACGGTTTCGGATCGCTCGATAGATTGAGAGTGCTTGTGTATGCGCCTGAATTGAATCCGTATGTCGAGACAGCGCACCGTAGATAATGCCTAAGTTGCTGAGTGCTTCTGCTTCCCCTTGAGGGTTTTTAATCGATCGAAAAATCGATAAAGCTTCAGTGTAAGCTTCGATCGCTTCATCATTACGATCGAGCAAATCATAAACGACTCCCCGATTCATCAGAACGCCTGCTTCCCCGCTTCGGTCTTTGATCGCTCTCAAGATGGGTAAAGCTTGATCGAATGCGGTTAAAGCTTCCTCGAAACGGGATAAGAAACGATACGCATCTCCAAGACTAGATAGTGCTGAAGCTTCTGAGCGACGATTTTTGAGTTCTCGAAAGATCGGTAAGGCTTGATTGAAAGCTGCGATCGCATCGTCGTAACGAGAGATGAAATTATAGACAATGCCTCGATTCATCAGTGCTTTAGCGACATTGTTCCGATCGTTTGCAGCTTGAAAGATTGCTAAAGCAGCTCCGAAACCTGCGATCGCTTCATCGTTACGAGTGAGGTAAGCATACGTGATGCTGCGATTCATTAGAACTTCTGCTTCACGGCTGCGATCGTTCATTTCACGAACGATTGATAAAGCTTCATCGTAAGACCGGAGTGCGTCTTCGTGACGAGATAAAGCAGTATAAGCACTTCCCCGATTCATCAAGACGACTGCTGCATCGTTGCGCCGCTTGAGTTGCTGAAAAATAGAGAGTACTTGATCAAACGCACGAATTCCTTCTTCGTAGCGAGATAGCAGCGTGTAAGAGCGTCCTTGATCGTTCAGAATGCTTGCTTCTTTTTGTCGATCGCCAATTTCCCGATAAATTTTTAGTGCTGCTTCCCAAGATGCGATCGCGGCTTCGTGCTGCTCGGATTCGTACTGCTGCTGACCTTGTTTTGATAAGCGATCGGCTTCTGATTTGCGATCGATCTGTTGCGTTTGAGCAATCGATTGAGCCAGTGTTAAGGGTGCATTTGTACCTACAAAGAGAAGCGCGATCGCTAAAAGATTGAGAGAGCGTTGCATCATCGGTCAGTCCTTGATCGTCCGGAGTTCATCTTAAAAGAAAATTTATTTGCGGTATCTTATTTTTTATTCTTCTCGCTGAATTTACGGAATTCGGAAAATTTGCCGAGAATCCCTTCGATATGTCATAACTTCTTCGGGGAAAGATTAATTGTTTTCTCTGACTAGCAGGAATCGAGGTGGCGATGAGTGAGATAGGTGAATATTGGACGTTAGTTCGGGTCAATCCAGCAGGCGGATATCGTGCGGAAAAATCCGCGATCGCACATCACTACATCGAGCAAAATTACGCTCAAATCACAGAATCAAATTCATTACAACAGTTGCTTATTCGCGACTATCAAAATGGTTCAACTGAGGCGGAATTGTGTCTTCGTTGCTTTATTTCTCACTGCACCTTAGAAGAAGCAAGCTCGATCACACGTCAGTTCGGAGACTACTACCAATTCAATCAGTTTGATGTTCTGAGCTATGTTCTCGATGATGATGGAACGCTAAACCGTCACTATCATCCGTTATCGCAGAAGATTCTAGCAAGTTACAATCCAGCGATCGCATCTCTCAACACTTGGGCGACTCGACTGGTAAGACAGCACCCCGATCTCAATCAATTTCTCAAGCAGCAAGGACTATATCTAAAAAGCGATTGGGCGATTCTCAACAGTACAACGACCAAGCGATTAGAACGAATATTAAGCGATCGATTTTACTGGTCGATAGATGCAATCCAGACTGCAATTCTCTATTTAGAAAGCTATCACGCGGTTTATTTAAGCGATCGTATTTCTGAAGGCAGTCAGGGACGATGTAAAGAACCGACCCCTGAACAATTAAAACGAATCGCTGATCAACTGCAAACAAAGCTGAATCAGCCGATTTCTTCAACTCAAGTGCTAAAACAATTACTTGCGATCGCGCAATGTCTCCGCCAGCATCGTCTCAATCGCTACGAAACTGAATCGATCGAGGAAAAACCGATTCAAGCAGAACAGCTTACAGTTCGTAGCACTGAATCCGATCCAACAGATGAATTTTTGTATTACTACCGCGCTCAATTCGTTCAATGTTTGAGTGCGGCTCTAGAAATTGTGATTCGCGACTATACCAGTCGTCTAAAAGAGCAGAAAGCTAACCAATTCCGTATTGCGCTTCATTTGTTTTACTGCCAACGGATCACGATGACGCAAATCGCGGAACAACTCGATCTCAAGCGCCAAGACAACGTTGCGCGATTATTGAAACTCAAAACTTTACGGGCTGATGTGGGATTGCATATCCTCACCCGACTGAAACAGGATATCTCAGCGATCGCCCAAAATTTCACCGACTCGGAACGGTTGAGCCAATTTGCCGAAACGATCGATGAAGCGTTGCGCGATCAAGTCGATGCCCTATTAGAAAAGGATGCTCAACAATCTAAAACTCCAAAAGCCTATCAAAAAGATAATTTGTTCGCTGAACAGCTTTGTGCTTTGCTCAGTCGTGACTTACATTGATTCAATCTTCAGATCATGATGACTCCGTTAAACGCTGCCTCTACCTTAATTGACCTCGATCCAGAGCGAGTGAGAACCGCGATCGCATTCACTCAATCGCTCTCAAATCCGCTCACTCAATGGCACTCCTATCTTGCCTTGCTTGCCTTGGAGGGTTTTACTCAGTGGATGCTTGATCGCTCAACTCCAATCGAGTTCGATCGCTCCCAAGCTCGGTTAATTGAACCTTCAGGCTTTGGTATCCCTGCTGCGATCAATTCTGTGTATGCGAATCAGTTTCATCTTGGTTTTATTGTTATCAATGACGTAGAAGATACGATCGAGTTCCCGATCTCATTGCTGCAAAACCCTGCTCATTTTTATGTGGTGATTTATGTTGATGAGGAATCGAATCAAATAGCGTTTCATTCCTTTATACTTGGCGATCGACTTACGATAAATTCAGCAGATGAGACGTGTCTGATTCCAATTTCTTTATGTGAAACCAACTTAGAACAATTGCTATGGTATCTCGCAGGTTTAGAGCTTAGTGCAATTCCATTACTAAAAACTTGTTCAGTGATTTCTCCTCAATGGTTAATTCAACCGCTTGTGAATGCGGCTCAATGGGCACAAACTCAGATTGATGAATTGACTTGGACATTGTTCTCGCTTGAGTTAGTTCCGGCAATGAGAACACGCGCAGATGCGTTTAGTGCAGATGTAACGTCTGTGTTTACGGAAATCGAACGCTCTGGCATTCACATTCCATCAACGGCACAATCGGGTTATCGATCGATCACGCTGAATCAACATATATTTCGGCTCTATGTTACGACTTGGGCAATGGAAGAAACCTCAGAGCCAGAATGGTCTTTGTTAGTGATCTTAGAGTCGATCGATTCTTCAACATTACCGACAGGGACTCAATTGATTGTTCAAGAAGGGAGTACGGTATTAATTGAAGAAGTAGCTAAGGTAGAATCATCCTATTTGATTGCTCAAATTATTGGAAACTGGAATGAGAAATTTACTTTAATGCTCAGAAGCATCAATCCTGAAACCCATACTCTAACGGATTCTCTGAGTCTAGCCCCGATCGTATTTCAACCGTACTAATGCCATGCTATTAAAGATTTGGCGCGTTGAACAAACTTGCTTATTTGAGTTAGTCTGGCATGAGACACAGACTTTAAGTGCAAAGCTGACCTATCCAGAAACACTTACTACGCTTTATCAAACTTGGCAAAGTACTTACCTTCAGTTTTACCGTTCAACCTTACGCGCTCGTCTTGGGTTAGTCCTCAACATTCAACAACCCGAAATCGATTGGCGAACTCGGCTCGTTCAAGCTGAAGCCGCTTTTCTGGCTGAATTTCATTATTGGTTAAACAGTGCAGAACTATTAGAAATTCGACGCGAAATCACTAAAACCTCAGTTCTTTATCTTCGCTGTGATTCTTCAGAGATTGTTAAATTACCTTGGGAATCTTGGCAAATTGGTGCAGAGTTCGGCTCTTCTCAACCGATTCAGATTATTCGGACTTCACTCGCGCTTTGTGCTGAACGAGCGAAACCGATTCATCGCACTAAAAATCGCATCTTAGTCATTTTGGGTGATGAAACAGGTCTCAATTTTGAAGCGGAACGGGCAGCCTTACAGCAGTTAAATCATCGTGCAGAAATTCAGTTAATTGGATGGCAACCAGAGGCGCGAACTCCTGAGCTACTGCAACAAATTCGGAATGCGATCGCTGATCCAAAAGGCTGGGATATTCTCTTCTTCGCCGGACACAGCAACGAATCCACACTTACAGGCGGCGAATTAGGCATTGCGCCAAACACTTCGATTCTAATCAGCGAGATTGCTCCACAGCTAAAGATTGCTCAGGAGTGCGGATTACAGTTTGCTATTTTCAATTCTTGTAATGGTCTCAGTATTGCTGAATCACTCATTAACTTAGGTCTAAATCAAGTCGTTGTGATGCGCGAACCGATTCGTGATGATGTTGCAAAAGACTTTCTACTTCACTTCTTAAGATATCTATCAAATCACCAGAACGCACAAGAAGCAACGCTTTCTGCCTGTCAGTTTCTCAAACTAGAGAAAAATCTAACTTATCCTTCTGCCTATCTTATTCCTTCACTTTTTTCTCATCCTCAAGCAAAACCCTTTCGATTCGCAACACCCACTTGGAAAACCCGCATAAGACCGTGGAAGCCGCAATGTTTAGAAGCGATCGCAGTCAGTATTTTCGCTTCTCTCAGTGTTCTGCTCCCGGTTCAAAGTGCGCTCATTGATCAGCGCCAATTCGTGCAGGCAATCTACCGCCAAGTTACAAATCAAAGCATTCAACCTCAATCTTCTCCGGTGTTACTCGTTCAAATCAATGAAGAATCGCTTCAGAAAGATAGAGTAAGCTTGATCGAACAAAATCTCGATCGACGATATTTAGCAAAAGTTGTCGATCGCGTTTCACAATCAGAAAGTTCAGTGATTGGCATCAATTATCTTTTGTTTCGACATCAACCAAGTGGCGATCGCGCTCTAGAAACATCGCTCTCAACGGCGATTCAATCGGGTAAACAGTTTGTATTGGCAGCAACGCCAGATTTACAGTCAAATCAATCTTGGATCACAGCACTACCAGAGTTCAAACAATTCGGAAGCAATGGTGATATGGATCTAATTGGTGATCCTGCCTTCTATGCCAGAGTAATTGGCGATACTCTAGCTCAAAGCGAAATGTTACCTTTTGCCTATCAAGTTGTTCGATTGTGCAATCCGCAAGCCCTCGATCGACGAGATCCGCGCCTATACTTTCAGCCAATCACTCAGTTCTCTGCAATCTTTGGACAAACCTGGTTACATCCCTTAATCGATTATTCAATTCCACCAAACCAGGTCTACAAAGCAATTCCAAGCTGGAAACTCTTGCGAAATCAAGATACAACAGATCGCACAAATGCGATCGCGCTAATTGTTCCAGATGGTCAAATTGATGCAGGAGTCACACCTGGAGAAGACTACTTCATCAGCCCGCTTGCCTTCAAATTCTGGCAATCCACCGCGAGTGCAAAAACATCAAGCGGAACAATTCACGCTTACTTAGTTCATAGCTTATTAAATCGCCGAATGCTCCTACCAATTCCGGATCTATGGATCGTGATCATTGCTGCGATCGCAGGAAAAGCAACAATCATCCTAATCAATCAACACCAACGAAAACGGTTTTTTATGGTTCCGATTGGTTATGGTTTAGCAAGTTTACAGTTCTATATTTCTTACTCTGTCTTACTTCCATTTTTACTCCCAGCACTCACGTACCTTGCATTTCTTGTCACCTCGAAACCTCAATCTGATGATTAAACGAACTCTGATTCTATCTAGCCTACTCACCGTTTCTTTCTTCACGGATGCGAATCTGCTTTCTGCTCAATCTCAGCAGCGATCGAGTTGGCAACCTTTTTTCCAGCGGATTGTTTCTCGAACTCCGGTTCCACGCAAACGAGGCGGCGGACGTGGAGACTGGGAAGTGATTTCACCTGGCATTTGGAGAAAGCAGCTTTGGACGTTGCAACCAAGCTTAATTTGGCGTACCTCAAAGCAACTTCCCGATCGCGTTGAAATTCTCCAAGCAGGTTCACGCACTCCGCTATGGAGCCGGACAATTCAATCAGGCGGTACACTCTCGATCGCTGTTAAACTTGAACCAAGCAAAACCTATCTTGTAAGGTTTCTCAAACGCAATGCTGATCTGCAAAAAGATGAGATTGTGACCGCTTGGGAATTTCAAACTTTGTCGATCGTACAACGTCAAAAAGTCACAGCAGACCTCGATCGCATTAATAAAAAGCTCAAACCATTAGACCAATTACAGCGACGAATTGAGGTATTTGCAAAACATGAACTTTGGTCTGATGCGTTTCAAGAAATTGAGCGATCAAGCTTATCTCCAACAGAACGACAAACTGCGATTGATCAGCTACTCACGCAACTAAAAGCCCTCGAATCTTCTCAACGTAGAAGCTAATGTTGCATCACTTTCTAGCTTTGAACTCTTACAGATTTAACATGACCATGAACACAACTAACATTACAAAGCCTAAGATGAAAGCGATCGTTCAGACCGAGTATGGTTCTCCCAATGTGTTGAAACTGGCAGAAGTTGATAAACCAGTTCTATCTGATAACGGTGTGCTTGTGCGTGTTCGTGCTACTGCTGTTCATGCAGGAGACTGGCATTTAATGCGCGGGAAACCGTTCTTTATTCGTCTTGTTTATGGGGGAATACGATCGCCAAAAATCAAAATCTTAGGGACTGATGTGGCGGGAGAAGTGGAAGCAGTTGGCAAAGCAGTGACGCAATTTAAGCCAGGGGATCAGGTCTTTGGTGATTTATCAGAAGCTGGATTTGGGGCATTTGCTCAATACGTTTGTGTTCCCGAAACTGCTTTGGTTTTGAAGCCAACTAACTTGACGTTCGAGGAAGCTGCAACAATTCCCGTTTCTGCGATGACTGCTTTACAAGGATTGCGGGATGTTGGACAGATTCAACCAGGACAGAAGGTTTTAGTGAAAGGGGCTTCTGGTGGAGTGGGATCGTTTGCGGTGCAGATTGCCGAGGCATTCGGAGCCGAAGTGACCGGGGTGTGTAGTCCTAGCAAAGCGAAGATGGTACAAGAAATTGGAGCAGACTATGTTCTGGACTATACGCAGGCGAAAACGGGATTGAAGGAGCAGTACGATCTGCTGTTTGATGTTGCTGCATACGGTTCGGTTTTTGACTATTTACCACTGTTAAAACCCAAAGGTCACTATGTCTGCGTTGGTGGCTCGATCGCTCGATTGTTTCAGGTGATGTTGTTTGGAGCTTGGATGTCAAAAATTAGCGATCGTCGAGTGAAAAGTCTAGCTCAAAAGCCGACTCAAGCTGATTTGATTGTGTTGAAAGATCTGATTGAGGCGGGCAAGATTCGTCCGTACGTAGATCGCTGTTATTCGCTAAGTGAAATTCCGACCGCGATTCGTGCGATCGAAGAGCGGCAGGTGCAAGGAAAAATCGCGATTAGCGTCGAATAGCTTAGGAATCCGAGGAAGTAGCATCTATCCTCGGATTTCGGTTTGCGATTCCCTATTTCTGCCGAGCGAAAGTCATTACTCCTAGCTCAGTTCTATTTGCAAAAAACAGCTGTAAGTTATCATTACTACCGAGTTCATACCGCTGAACAGTTGCGAGAGAGGATAGATAATTCTGTTCAAGCTGCATCTGCGGGATAGCACATCCCTTTTTCGTGCTGGCAATAGCTTCGATTTTGAGTTGATTCGCAGGTTCTTGATAGGTTGCATTGTATCGATTACAGCCTGAAAATCCCCTCACTGAATCTGCTGTAAATTGAAGAGTGATCGGATGTTGGCTTCTCACAGAGTTGGGTGCAAGAGTGCTGATTGAGCGAAGTTGCCAGCTTGTATTCTGTAGCTTCGACTGAACAGGAGTAAACACTAAAACGCCGCTACCCTGTGCTGATGAATAGTTCATTGTCAGTCGATTTTTGGCAGAACGAATCGATAGGCGAGGTGATTTTAGAATCGTTCTAAATTCATTTTCCCGCACACCCACTTCTAAAGAACACCCAATCATTGTAGAAACGAAATCTCCGATTACTCGTAATTGACCGTTTTGCACTTGGTAATCTGCGGCATAAGAATTACAACCTGATGAACCACCGAGCCTTCTGCCATCAAGTCGAATCGTGATCGGATTTTTGGGTAGTAACGAAATACGATCGCCATTCGATCGTCGCCATTCGGAAAGCTGCCAGGTGATACCTTCAAAGGGAACAGATTGCCCAATCGGGTTAATCAGCTGAGTTGTAAGCGTTGGAAGAGATTGAGCCGCAAACCCGCAGAAAGTAGTCAATACAATGCTACCTGCTACTACAGAGGCGATATTTTTGATGCTAAATCTTTGAAACATACAGTAATTGAGAAATGCTACAGTAACAATTCTGAAGTTGATGTAGGAAAAAGCAGATAGTGTTACGAAATTAGATACTCACATTTTTACGACTAACGCAGATTTGTTTTACCTTGTTGTCGCAGTGTATTAAGTCGTTGTAAAAACTGTTGAGCCTGAGTCGGATTGTCCGTTGCTTTGTAGAGATTAGCAAGCGTCTCGATCGCTGAAATTGCCGCAGGATGATTCGCTCCCAATCTCTTCTCCTGAATGCTGAGGGCGCGTAAATAGAGCGGTTCTGCTTTAATGTATTGTTCCTGTTCGCGATATAGATCTGCAAGCCTGCTGAGACTGGGCGCAAGTGAAGGATGAGTCTCATTCGGGGTAGAGTCATAGCTACGAATCAAACGAAGTAACAATGCTTCTGCTTTGTCGTACTGTTTCTGTAAATGATAAACCGTAAGTAATCGATCGAAGCTAATTGCAAGTGCAGGATTTGAGAGTCCTAGAATCGGTTCCCCAGCTTCAATCGCGTGTTCTGCTGCCGCTGCCGCCTCTTCATACTTCTCTTGCAACGTCAGATCTAAAGTTTGCTGATTGAGTCGATCGACTAATCCTTCAGTCGCCGCTTCTTGAGTCGGAAGAATGCTAATCTGAGCGGAAACTGGGGACGAGATCGCGAATCCGAATGCGATCGCAACTATCCAACAAGCAACGTTTCGATACTTCATCTTAATTCTCATGGGTAGGCACTCTGGATCTATGGCTGAGTGCGATCAAGGATATGCAAGTTGTGCGCTTCAAAAGATTGCATAACCTGATAAACCTTGAACTCTAAACCCAAACAGATTCAAATTTCTAAGACGATGAGCGATCAATCGAGATTCAGTAAGCACATGATAGACAACCGGATTAAATTCAAGAAGCGCGATCGCATTCTTCGAGTCGCCTTGGTTATGAGTTTGTCGATCGGGACTCAGTTGCCAGTGGTCGCCCAACCCAGACCTGCTAATCCTCCGATCGCACAAACCGCATCTTCTGAGGTGCAACAGCTACAAGCGCAAGCGAGTCAACTCACTGATCAAGGCAGATATCGAGAAGCAATTCCGCTGTTGGAGAAGGCGTTGCAACTTCAGGAAACAGCTTTAGGTAAAAATCATCCTGAAATTGCAGTGTTGCTGAATGACTTGGGGTTGAGCTACGTTCGGCAAGGACAGTATGCCAAAGCAGAACCGCTCTATCAGCGATCGATTCAAATTCGCGAAGCAAAATCCGGCGCAAATCATCCCGGACTTTCTATCACGCTAAGTAATTTAGCAATGCTCTACCACCTTCAAGAACAGTATGCCAAAGTAGAGCCGCTCTATGTTCGCGCCCTCGTCATTCGAGAAAGAGCGCTCGGCAAAGAGCATCCATCCATTGCAACAATTCTTGGTAATCTTGCCGAAGTCTTCCGAGAGCAAGGACAGTACGCCAAGGCAGAACCACTCTATCAACGATCGATCAAAATTCAAGAGACAACATTCGGTCAGAATCATCCCTCCGTGGCTCAGACTCTAAGCAATCTCGGTGTTCTCTATTTCGATCAAGGGAAATATGCGAATGCAGAAGCCCTGTTTACTCGTGCCCTCAACATCCGGGAAACGACGTTAAGACCGGGTCATCCTGATATTGCCGTCGGTTTACACAATCTAGCAGTTGTGACCTTGCAGCAAGGAAAATATGCCATTGCAGAAAGTCTGTTTACTCGTGCTCTGACGATTCGAGAGAAAGCTTTGGGACAGAATCATCCTGATGTGGCTGCAACCTTACAGAATCTTGCAGCCCTCTATGATGAGCAAGCAAACTATACCAAAGCAGAACCGCTCTATCTTCGCGCTTTGAACATCCGGGAACAAACGATCGGTAAAAACCATCCTGAAGTTGCATTTACGCTGAATACGCTAGGAGGATTGTACAAAAAGCAAAATCAAGATACGAAAGCAGAATCGCTCTATCTGCGTGCCCTCCGCATCTATGAAACAGCATTAAGCAAAGCTCATCCATTGGTTGCGATGACGCTGCACAACTTGGCAAGCTTATACCGCGATCGACAACAGTATGCCAAAGCAGAACCGCTGTATCTCCGAGCAATCAGCATTCGTGAATCTCGTTTGGGTTCAGCGCATCCTGAGCTAGCAACTAGCTTGAACGCCTTAGCTTTGCTTTATCGAGATCAGAAGCAACCTGCAAAGAGCGAACCTTTGCTTCTACGTGCTTTGGCGATCTATGAAGCGGGATTAGGAAAAGAACATCCCCGAACAGGTATCGCATTAAATCATCTTGCCGATCTCTATGCCATTCAAGGACAACCCGCAAAGGCTGAACCTCTTTTCCTAAACGGACTCAGGATTCTAGAAAAAACAGTCGGAGAGAACCATCCACAGACGATCGCAACATTAACGAATCTGGCAGAATTCTACAAAGCACTCGGAAACTCTGCAAAGTCAAAAGAATTTTTCGATCGTGCAACTCGTGCTAGACGCAACGTTCGCTCATTCCGAAACCTGGAGAATAACTCATGAAGTCATTACTGTCGCTGACGTTGATGGGAAGCATTTTGTTTAGTGCAACGTTGCCCGCAATCAGTCAAGAACCCGTGTCTGTGTCTCGATCGAACATTCGCTCCTACATTGGGCTAACCTATCGAACACTACCCAAAGGATTCAAAGATAACGGAGGATGGGTCGTGAAAGGCGGTCGATATCGAGCGGATTTTGTGCAGCGAGGCAACACCAGAATGATCTGGTTTACTAAAGCGCTTCCGTGGAATCGAGGGGGAGCCGTTCCGGTGCAAGTCGTAGACGTGATGGAGCTACCGACATTCCCGCGATCGCAAGAACTACACTTTGCTTTTTGCACCTTCAATGGTCAAGACGATCGAGAGATTTTTGCGATCGCAGAAGCGACAGACGAAGACATCCGTACTAACATCCGTCGAGCTTGGAGAGCCAACACCAAGACCGAAAAGATTGAATCCACTAGCCCTAAAGGAGTGGCTTGCAAACAGATTTAATCGATCGCATAACCTGTTCGACAGCAATCCCTAAATCCACATAACTTCCTTGCTTGTGTTCTTCACAGAACAATCTTTTATGCTTCTCAATCCATCATTTATCACAAAAACCATCTTGATCAGTCTCATGAGCCTATGTATCGGCTGTAATCAGTCTGTTCAATCTAAAGCAATTCCTGCTGCTACGGAAGCTCCTAAAACTGCACCAGAAAAAGCAATTCCTGCTGCTGCGGAATCTCCTAAAACTGCACCAGAAAAAGCAATTCCTGCTGCTGCGGAATCTCCTAAAACTGCACCAGAACCCGTTGCGACTCAGAAACCGTCAGAGTCAGCACAGAACTTTCCTACCGAAGTTGAAACTCCTACAATTCTAGAAGGACGATACTGGATCGGTTACACAGGTCAAGCATTAGAAGTCGAAGGCAATCGCTATCGATACGAAACTGAGGGCGGAACACAACCTTGGCGATCGATTACCGAACTACAAGCGGTGCAAGAAGGTGTGATCTACGACGGAAACAACTATTGGTGCTTATCGAGCATGGCTCCTCAAGGTCAGATTGCATCTTGTTCTGAAAAAGGCTGGGTGACTCCATCCACTCCAGACAACAATTCACGCAATTAATCAACCTGCATCATATAGCAGGTCGATCGCAATTCTGAATTAATGTTCAATCTTATTTCATTTGGAGATTTCTCTATGCTACATCAAGGATTCAAATCGATTTCAATGCTTCTCATCATGAGCGCTTGCACAACAATCTTAGTATTTGGAGGTGCAAAAGTTGCCAGTGCTGAAACTCGCCAACAATCTGTAAACAGTGTGACTGATTGGCTGTTTGGCAATCTTTATCCTCAATTGAATCGTCGAAAGCTGAGAGCAAATGAGTATCAGTACATTCAAGAACGGCAAGCAATCTGGACGGTGATTAATAATGGAGGACTCCGCTACGAGAGAGCGAAGGACATTAGAGCTTGCGGGATTCCAGATTGGTCATTTCAAAACAATGATGAAGCCTTGAAAGAACGACTTGCAGATGCAGTCTTCTACGCTCGTTACCCGAAAGAAGAGGGAGACCGATTAACCCAAACGAACGGGCTGCAATGCGGGAATGGCTTCGGTTGAAAAATTCAATGTATAGCGGTTGCCATTAGCGTTGCGGTATTGCAGAGGAATAGCTGGGCACTCTAAGAAAGTCGAGTTTCCAAGTTCCTTCAATGCCGAAAGCTTACAGTCGAGATTTGCGGGAAAAAGCGATTGCCGCAATTGATCGTGGTGTGCCTAAACATGAAGTCATCACCATGTTCAACATTAGTCGTGATAGTCTTGACCGTTGGCTTAAACGACGTGCAGATACCGGAGATTTTGAAGCTATTCAAGGCTATCAACGCGGACACAGCCATCGGATTGTCGATTGGGAGCGGTTTCGTGCGTTTGTCAAACAGCATGGCGACAAGACCCAGGAAGAACTTGCAGAACTGTGGCACGACTCCGTGAGTTCGCGAACCATCTCACGGGCTTTAGCTCGAATTGGATTCACGCGGAAAAAAAGACCTACGGCTATCGTGAACGCGATGAAGTGAAACGGGCGGAATTTCTCGAACAACTTGCCGAAATCGAGCCGTCGCGGCGTGTCTACGTGGATGAAGCGGGCATGGATCAGCGCGATGACTATGGCTATGGTTGGTGCGAAGCGGGGCAACGATTTGAAGCTGTCAAATCTGGACGACGGGGCGGACGCATCAACATGATTGCAGCGTACTGTGAGCGACAACTCCAAGCGCCGTTCACGGTTGAAGGCTCGTGTAATCGAACCATCTTTGAGACCTGGCTCGAAACTTGCTTAGTTCCGCAACTTCAGCCCAATCAAGTGGTGATTCTCGACAACGCGACTTTTCATCATGGTGGACGGGTGGCTGAAATTATTGAGGCGGCAGGCTGCCATCTCCTTTATCTACCGCCCTATTCTCCAGACTTCAATCGGATTGAAAAGTGTTGGGCTTGGCTCAAAAGTCGCACTCGCAAGCGCTTAGGCCAAGCTCCATCCTTGCGCCATGCAATGGAAGCTGTTCTCAAAGATGCAACGGCTTAATCGCATAACTATCGCTGCCGCAAGCTTTTAGGCGACTGCTATATGTTGCTTATTGCTAACGGTATGAACTGTCAGAAACTAATACCGATCGTCTTGATTGGATTGCTGCAAGCTTGTAGTGGGAGTCCTCCTGTTTCGCTGCAATCCACACCTGTTACTAATCAGGAAGCTGTTTCTCAACCGAATCCGCCAACTTCTGAAACACCAACTCAATCGATTGAGCCAGTTAGAGAGGTTCAAACTGCGGAACGCCCAAACTTACCTGCTTTCTGTGCTCCAGACGAGTACAAACTTTTCTTTGAGAAGTTCGTTCTAGGGAAAGACGAGCAGGGCAATGATATTCGAGCAATGTACACTGCCGATCTCATCGAAGTTCGCAACTATGACAACCCAGATCAAGTACTGGAAGTTTTGCGCCGCCAAGATGATGAATTTAGCATCGATCTAGTAGACACTCGGTGGGTTCAACTCGTAGCTTCTCCGGTTGATAACAGCCCGTACACTCGATTGAATTTGAACATCGATCGTATTAGTTCGGATACGTTTCAAGTCGATTATATCAAAGCACAATACAAGTACACCGGAGATGTTACAGGCACAGAATCCGAAGAAATTGTGCAAACATTTGGGAATTCAGCCGCATACATTTTTCAGCATCGGAATGGGTGCTGGAGACTGACGCAAAAACTACGATCGACAAAACCGCAATAGTTACTTGTTGAGCTTACAGTAACGATTCAGCTAAAAGCTCTAGCACGATTCGAGAAGTCGAAGAAAGCACTTTTTGTGCATTCTAATCCTCTGCATAACCTCTCGGATCGTGAACCTAAACCACTACAGCAAGTTAAAGCTATCACTCTTTGATTGATTGAGCAGAAGTGATGGCATTGAACTTTGAAACAGTTGGTGTTCGGTGTGAGATTGACGAATGCCAACACGGATACAGGGTGCTGAAACAGAATTTTTCACAACAAACTTCAGGAGAAAATTGAATGAGTCTAACGGGCACTGCTGGAAATGATTCGCTCATTGGCAGCACTACAAGCGATACTTTGCCGGGACAAACCGGCAATGATTACCTTGATGGTAAAAATGGTGCAGATACCTATCTTTTCAATGCGCTTGATGGTGCAGATATCCTCGGTGATAGTAGTCCTGATGCGAGTGTGGATGTGCTGGTACTATCGGGAGCAGGTCTCGAATCGACAAACGTTCGAGCAACCCGCGTGAATACTGATGATGTGCAGCTTTCCTTTGGGGGAAGTTCAGCATCGATTTTGCTGAAGAATCAACTCTTTGGCGGTCTTTCTGCAAACTATGGAGTGGAGAGTATCCGGTTTGCAAATGGAACCACTTGGACAGAAGCTCAACTCCGGAGTGCACTCCGTTAATCGCTCTTGAGAAAAGTACTTACAATGTGTAAGATTGCTCAACCCATTGTAAGTACTGATCCCCTGAATACTACAAAGCAATTTAGCGATTCGATAGTAGAGCCAGGGTAGCTTCTAGTAATCGAATCGTTTCTGTCGTTCGGTTGCGCTCAGAGTAGAGTTTTGCGATCGCAATCAACCGACCAACTGACTCAGACCTGACTCGATTCGCACGTTGGGAAAGGCGCTTGGCTTGTTGAAAGCTATCGATCGCGATTTCTAACTGTCCGGCTTCGAGTGCTGCGATCGCGATGTTATCGAATAATTCGGCTTTGAACAAGCAGAGATGATCGGGAATTTGAGCGAGTAGATTAGAGGCTTTCGTGAAGTTACGGGCTTGAGCATAAGCGCGAATATATCGGGCTTCGTCCAAGGCACGATTTTCTTCGGGAGACAGCCGTAAAGTTGGGGGAAGCGTGGGCGATTGGACGGTTCTGGGTTTCTTAGATTGCTTTGATTGAACCGATGGAATGGGTGTAACTCGACGTTGCAGCAGTCTCGTATCTGGTACACGTTGCGGAAGATTCACATCCAAGAGGACATTGGAGAAAAACACGCCTAGAGGGGTGAAGGGTGGTTCATTGAGAAGATCGAGCGGTGGTGCAACGATCGAGACTGGCAACGGTGAAAGTTTAGATTGAACACGTCTGGCTCGTTGTTGATCGATCAATCGTGTTGCTTGATCAAACTCTCCGATCGCTGCGTATTGTTCTGCAATTTGTAAGTTTAACCAAGCGAGATCAGGCTGTCGGATTAGTTCAGCAAGAAGCGACCGAGCCTGGGTTCGTTCTCCAACTTGAATCAGGGCGCGGATCGCGTCGAGTCGTTGAAATCCTGAAAACTCTCCTGTTTTAACTTGCTGCATTTCAGCAATAATCTGAGTGCTGAGAGCAGACGGTTTCGCTTGGTCAGCACGTTTTACGATCGTTGCCATTGCTTCGAGACGCATTTGAGGATCAGCGATCAGGCTTGCAATGTTGTAAGCAACAGATAAGAGTTCTGCATCGACGAAAATTTTGACAACATCAAGCGATGCGCGTGAAGCTGTCCATTGATCTCGAATGAATTGGAGAAATTGTTGAGCACTACGACTATCCCCCAGTTCTGCGGCTTGTTTTGCTAAACTGATGTAGCTTTCTCTTGCATCACGCGAATCTAAGCTTTGAGCGATTTGGAGGGATTGTGCAGTTTGATCTGCGGCAGCATACGCGAGAACTAACGACTGCTGAAGGGGTTTTACGTTACTACGATCGATAGATTTGATCAATGTTTCGGCTTGATTCAAAAGTAGCAAGGCTTCAGAAGATTGTTTCATCAATGCGAGTTCATGTCCTGCTTTGATGAGGTTCTGAATTGCTCTTGGTCTGACGGTTTGGGGTTCAACGTCGCGTAGCAATTGAGCAACGATCGAAGTCATTATCGATCGAGCCTTCTCAGGTTGTTCAGCTTTGCGATAAGCTTCAACAAATTGAAGAGCTTCGGCATTGTTATTCCAGTTCAGAAGCATTCGAGCCTGATCGAGAATCTTCACGGCTTCGGTCACATTACCTTGAGTCCGATAGTCCTCCGAAAGTAGCAGCATCCATTCTGCTTTAAGCGTTGGAAGATTCCACTGCTGTTGATATTTCATCTCGTCTTCGTCGGGTTCTGGAAAATAGTCAACCGCTTGTAGAATCCAAGTTGATTTTGCTTGTAGGGGAATCTTTTTGAGTTGTAGCGCGAGCAGTCGACGATAAGCCTCCGGTTTTTTAAGTTCAGGAAATAGCGCGATCGCAGCTTGAATTTTGCCCGCTTCTAAGTTCTGAATCGTTCTTAAGACTGCGATCTCAGACGCAGATAGTTCCAGCCGCGATCGCAGATTCTCATTGATTTGATTCGCCCGATCTGGGCGATTGGCGCGGAGAAACTCGATCGCAATTTCAGCGCGTTGCTCTGCTTGTTGGAGCGAGATTCCTCGAACCGAATGAGTTGAATAAGGAGATGAGAATCGTGCAACTGCGATTGAGCTTTTGCAAGCAGGCGCGGGTCGAGTTTGGGCAATCGTCGGAACAGAAATCGATTGAGCCAACGAAAAGGTGAGAAGTCCGATCGTAAAACGTTGAAACATGGTTATGGAATTAGAGTGAGTGCAGATTCTAGTAAAAGAGCAGCTTCTTTGAATTGATTCCGTTGGGAATAGCGTTTCGCGATCGCGATTAGTTGCATTCTGATGAAGTTCGGATCAAGCTGTGAGGCGCGTTGATTCAGACGATCGCTCTTTTGCAACGCATCGAGAGCAATTTCTAGCTGGTTAGCTGCGATCGCGCTTTTTGTCACTTGTGCGAGAACATCAGATTTGAAGGTGCAATATTGATTCGGAATCTGTTCGATCAGAGCATTCGCTTTCTGGAAATTTTGAGCGATCGCATAATGTTTCGCTAATGCACCTAGAATTTCAAATCGATTTGCTGTCACAGTTGCAGGGGAAGGCTTTGCGCTCGGAATTGGTACAGGTTTGTCGAATTGTTTTTGCTGAGGAGCAGGAATCGCGGAAGGTGATGGGGCGAAACGGGCTGAAGAGAAGAATGATCCTAATCCAGAAGATGGAGACAGCGGAGCTAACTCGAAGTGGGACTCGTACTGATTCGGGGTCGGAGAAGCAACTAGATCAGCCGCTGCACGATCGACATTAATGGCAGCTAGTCGCTGATTCGCAGTTTGAAAATCACCAACTCTCGCATAGAGATAAGCGATCACGAATTGCGATTTTAGATCTTTGAGTGAGACTTGGTTGAGAAGTTGCTGCACTCGATTAACTGCACCAGCCTTAACCAAGTGATTCGCAACTTCAAACTCTGGAGTGCCTGACCGCAATTTAGAAGCAATCTGCAACATTTGAGCAACAATTCGATTCGAGAGCGATGCTTGATTTGCGCGATCAGCATAGTTTACGATCGTAGCTAGCGACTTGATCCGGAATAACGGAGACTGAATTGAAGCCGTGACTTGTTGAGCCAGATCAAACTTGCCTGCTTTTGCATAGAATTCGACAATCTCAGGTAACACGGTCAGCGATTGTCTATCGAAGCTCCAGGCTTTTGTTGATTCAGGTCGAATTCGCTGGATGGCTTGAATTGTGAAACGATCGTTCCCCAATTCCGCCGCTTGTTTCGCCACTAACGCATAAGCTAAATCCGCTTGATTAGGTTGCAGCAATTTGATCACTTCAAATGCTTTTGTCGATCGATTCGCAGCAGCATAACCTAATGCTAATAATTGAATGTGCGACTGGTAAATCGGGTCTGGAGATTTCCGCAGCAGTATTTCTGCTTGAGTAAGATAGGACAAAGCTTTCTGCGATCGACCAAGTAGTGCAAGTTGATGTCCTAGATTCACGAGATTGAAGATTTTGACAGAATTGGAACCATCGAGCGATCGCACTTCGGTCTCGATTCGAGCGGGTACAGTGTCGAGTATCGATCGTGCAATGTCCGGTTTTCCCGATTTGCGATAGGCTTCTGCCAGTCGAATTAGGGTTACAATCCTAGTCTTTCCTGTGCGCGATCGAGCTTTTTCTAATAGCGCTAGAGCTTGCTTTGGATTGTCTGCTTCTTGATGTTGAGCAGCTAAATTTAACAGCCAATCAGTTTTCTCTAATTCAAGATAGGTCGAAGACTCTGGCATCGTTTCAATGACTTTGAGCACCCATTGTGTTCTATCATTCAACGGCAGTTCTAGCAATTGAAGAGCCACAGCAGGCGAGTTCAGCCATGAAGATTGAATACTGGGAACAAGCGCGATCGCATCATTTGTCTTTTCAACTGCTAAATTCTGCAACAACCTTAATACCGTCACAGATTCGGGTGAAAGCTTCATTTGAAATCGAATTGTTTCATTGATTTGCTCAAGACGATCCGGGCGATTCGCACGAAGAAACTCGATCGCGATTTCAGCTTGCCACATTGCTCGAATTTGCTGTTCAAATTCTGGTGAAATCGGCAGACTACTCAACCGATCTGAAAGTCCTGGAGGATAGAAACTTTGGCAAGCAGTTTGAGCGACTGCGGGAACTGCAAACAATGGAATGAAAGAGAGAAGCCCGATCATAAACCGTTGAAACATAGTGTTCAAGATAATTTGAGAGGTTGCAGAATTTTCCAACTGGGTATAGAGTTTCGCGATCGTGAACAGTTGCACTGTCACAATCTCTCCGAGCGTTGTTAGTTTGCTCTGTTGATAAAATATCTTCCATATTGCATAACCTCTGTAATCCCGAACTCTACACCCGCTCAAGACGTTCACAACCCGAATCATGAAATATCAATGTTCCAGTCTCCGCTCGATCTCACTTCTCACAGGACTTCTGATCACGATGATTGCCGCTGGAGATATTGCAAATGCGGCTCCTGTTCAAACTCGTGAAGGCGCGATCGATTGGCAAACCGACCTATTTCTTCATAAAGTGAATCCTGAATTAAACGGGCGGAAACTGCGATTGAGTGATACTAGCTACATTCGAGAGTGGAATGCGATTCGGCAAGCTGTCAATCAAGAAATGAAGCCGAATATCACTGAATGTGCAGGCGATCAGTACTGGGAACTCTACAGCTATGACGGCATCAATGGATTGCCTTCTGGTCGCCGCCCTGCCTCATCTTTTGACCGAATTGCAGATGCGATTTTCTACAGTCGTCATCCTGAACTTGCAGGTCGATCGCTCTCTTCCTCAAATTCTGCACTCGCTCGTGAATGGAGCCAGATTCGTCAAGCCATCATGATCGAACAACCTTGCAGCTAGTCAACTCTCAATCTCTAAAGAAGAGCATTCATCGATCGATTATCGTGGAAAAACCTTGTAGCTAATTAGAGCTTTTCTCATGCAAAATCAGAATTTGAAATCTATCTCGAAGTTTTTTACTTCAAGTGCTTTTGTAATCGCGATCGCTTGCACTGGAAGCATTCCTTTGATTCTGAGTAGTCCAAGCATCGTTCATGCTGAAACCCGTGAGCAGTCTGTGGATAGTGTGACGGATTGGTTGTTTGGAAATCTGAATCCTGGACTGAACCGCCGCAGATTGCAGCATTATGAGCATGGCTATATTCGAGAGTGGAATGCGATTCGCCGTGTGATTGACCAAGACGGCTTGCGTTACTCCAAAGTGGGTCCAAACGGAGGCGCATGTGGTGAGCCAGACTGGACATTTTCCAACAAAGATGAGGCACTCAAAGATCGTCTTGCAGATGCTGTCTTTCACAGTCGCTATCCTGAGAGAAGAGGAACACCCATTCGCCCAGATGAACGTGCTGCAATGCGCGAATGGGTCAAGATCAGAAATTCGATGTCTGTTGCATATTGCTAAAAGCACTTTACTTCTCAAGATTTATTACAATGCGCTATCTCAGTTTCGTCTTTCCCTCTAGCTGTTTTGCGGGTGCCTTGCACTTGCGCTCTGCGCTAAACGCAGGTTGCAAGGCTTAAATTGATGCCAAAGTAGCTCAACAGGTAAGCAAGTTACTTTGTTGCTAGATTCGATCAAAATTGCCTTGCGTAATATCAGTTGTCAACTTCGGTAGTATGAAAAATATTCAAGTTATCGATCGTGCAACGAACTGTGCTTATGATGTTTATAGTGCAACCGATGAGGAATTTCTCAAGATTTTCCCAGAGCCAAATCAAGATATCCAATTCAACGAGGACATTGAAGATGATGAAGAGATTCGACAGATCTTAGCTCGACTTTGGAAGAGGCGGTTAAAAAAGCCAGAAATTCATGGCATTCACGGTACTTTGTTCTATCAGCTTCCTGAAAAGAAGCAGTTCTACCCGAATAAAAGAGAGAGTGATCTAACCATTAATCAGAGTAGACCTCAAGATAGTGCGACGTGAGCTTACTCAGCATCTGCTTATTGTGAAAAGCTAAAGCACGTTGAGCTACCCAAATTCAAAAGGGGTAATCTTAACAAAAGATTAGAAGCACATCAAAGTTTGATTTAGACTTACACACTAGACGTTATGACGATATTAGCTTCCTCAAAACCAGCGATACATTTTCCAATTGCCCTACTTTTGCTTTTTGAATTTAAGCAGCCTGCTCAAGCAGCTCCCGCAGTTCAGGTAACACAGACTCTCACGACATCTGGATCCTTGACAGAGCTTGGAATTCAAATCGCTGAAAGTCCGACTCCTAAACCTGCTGAGGCGCTATTCGAGAGAGCGATTCAGATAGCAGAAGCAATCCCTACTTTCACAGAGCGGACTCAAGCGTTGCTCACCATTGCTCGTAGACTTCGTGAAGTCAATCAAGTTTCAAGATCTCAGCAATTAATTGAACGAGCGATTCAACTTTCACTTGATCGCGTTTCAGAACCCGTCAAAGATGACTATGACAAGGCTCGACAACAGGAAGACCTAGCTATCATCAGCGCTCAACTTGCAGAAGCTGGACAGGTCGATCGCGCCCTTCAGTTAGTCAAAACTAGGATTTCCTCAAATCTGCGTAAAGGGCAAGCGCTCAACAAAATTGCGGTCGCAGTCGCACACCAAGGTAACGCTCAACAGGCTAGAGAGTTATTGAGTGAAGCTGTGCGATCGGTGAAAGGCGACACTGAAGACTACGCCTATGAATCGAACGGCAGTTGTGGGAATGAAAAGTTTGCAATTTTCTCAGACATTGCTAAAAGCTTAAGTTTAGTCTCAGAGTTAGATCAAGCGTTACAAGTTGCCGAAACGATATGGGGTTGCAACTCGGCATCAGGAGATGCAGCGCAGTATTATCAAGCTTGGGCTTACTTGGGAATTCTGAGTCACCTTGAAACTGTTGAGCAACTCCAACAAACTTGGAATAGTGCTAAACAGATGCCCCAAGCACCAAACGTTTCAGGAGATCCAGTCGAACGATTAATGACTTGGCATGAGCTTGCCGATAAGCTAATTGATTTAGGAGATATTCCACTGGCTTTATCAATCACAACCCAACTCTCTACACTCTCAAAGGTCAAAGATGGCACTCGAACATACATCTATCCAGAATTTTTAGTAGAAATGGGGCAGAAGGATTTGCAAAAAACTGCCCTTAAACTTGCTAAGAAGCGACAATTTGAGGCAGCTTTGCAAGTGACACAGCTACTAGCGGATGCCCCTTCTCGACAGGATATTGTTCGTAAAGAAATTGCGGGTCAACTTGCTCATACAAAACAGCTCGACAAGGCGATGCAAGTCGCAAACTCTGTTTCAGATACCACAATGAGAACAAGGAGCAAACTTGCGATCGTTGAGAATTTGCAAAAAGTAGGACTCACAGCTCAAGCTGATACTTTGTTCGAGAGTTTGATCCCAATGTTAACTCCTGAGTCTGCGCCTGAACTAATTGCGATCGGACAACGCGATCGCGCCCTCAATTTGATTGCTAAACTAGACGGGCAATCAGATGCACACCAACGAATTTTAATAGAAACTGCGCTGCAATTTGTGAACCTGAACCAGTTTAAGCCAGCTCTAGAACTCTCTAGCAAACTTAAAGAGAATGGAAATAGACATCCCGTTCTACTAGCGATCGCAGCACAACAGGTCAAACTTGGACAACTTGATCAAGCGATGGAATTAGCACTATCGCTCAAAAATAGCAGTCATTGGGAGTTACCTCCTCAGCGCGATCGTCTTTTGGCTAGTATTGCGAATGAGTTCGTTCGGTCAGGACAGTTCGAGAAAGCACGTCAAGCCGCAGAAGAGATTTCTGAGGATCTAGCCAGAGTAGCTGTGATCTCAGGACTTGCAAAGTAGTTTACTGGAGTCGCGATCGCTCGAACTGCCATGCGTCTAAAAAATTGCTTAATTCTTAACCTAGTCGCGCTTGGTCTAATCACGGCTTTGCTCTAGCGCGATCGCGCACTCAATAGACTGTTTGAAGTTGTGATTTCTCAGCCTAATGAGACTGATATTGTCATTCCAGGCTACTTGATGACTGTGGGGAAGCAGAGTTGTTTACTTGCCAAAAAATAATTAATAATCAAGTGCTTTCTCTAAAAGGAACAACAGGTAAAGACTGTCAAGCCACTTATGGAAATCAGAATGTCACTTGTACACGAGTTCAGGCATCAGCACTCGATACTGTCTACATTGATGATCTACAGTTAGATACGAATCAAAAAAAAGTTCTTCAAGTGGGAGGCGACTCGAAAATCAATTCTCAGTCTTCGATTTCTAGAGGATAAATCTTCAGATGTAGTATTGTTAGGCATTCTGCTGAGTATCTTTTCAATTTTCAGCGCAGCAAATGTCTCTGAATTCTTGGCTTTTTACTGGTCAAAAGGTCTTGCATTGCTCTGCGGATTGTCTGCATTCTTAGCATTGACCCTATATTTTTATTGGTTATTGTCGCTCTTTGGCTATATTGATCGACTGTGAGAGCGAAGGGATTGCATAACCTCTCTTGCTGTGAACTCTACACCTTTACAACCGATACATCAAGCTTTTCAGCTTCTGCGACAAATTGGGCAGGTGACTTGTATTGGGAGTTTCCTAATTACGACTGGAACTATGGTGTACTTGAGCCAAATCGGGTTCATCACATTTCGCGCTGAAGGACTAGCAAGGGCATGAATTTAAAGTTACTACTAAAATCACTACTTTACTTTTTAATTCTCTTCGTGATGGGTATCAATGGAGCTTGGCATATAGCCTTGTTTCTGTCACCACCTAAAACGGCTCCAGGTTTGGGAATTTGGTTCTGGCTATACTTGATTATTTTCCCTGTTCTAGGGCTTTTGGGAATAACGGCTTTAGCTCTCAAAAAACCCCTTAATCTCTCTTGGTGGATAGGAGGCTTGCTGCTGATCTACGTTGGTAGTCTAACATTGCTACCATTCTTGTTTTCTCAAGTGCTATCATCCTTGTTTTCTCAAAACGGTTTTGGGTCTTTTCATGTAATTATGTTTACGATAACGTTGATACGACTTCTTGTAATAATGTTGAGACGCTAGAAATTTCGGCAATGTTCTAGACCTGTGGACGAGCTGTCATAACACCTTTATCCCCGTAAAAGCAAGATAACAACTTTTGCGAATTGCATAACCTCCCTCAGTGTGAAACCCAAACCTGATTGAGCATCCAATCAGTGAGTTTCTGAAATTATCTATGCAAACAACAGAAGGAAACAGCATCAAGCTACCTGGTTCTAGCGGTGAACACCTCGCCCAAGCAAAATTTGGAACAACCCGACGAGCATTCGCATTCTACAACAGGCAAATGCTGAACTATCTCAACCCCTTAATGCGTGAATTCATCGGTGAACAGGAACTACTTTTTATCGCTACATCTGACGCTCATGGAGAATGCGATTGCTCACTTCGGGCAGGTGCGCCTGGGTTTGTTAAAGTGCTGAATGAGAAAACCGTTGCCTATCCAGAGTATCGAGGCAATGGGGTGATGGCGAGTGTGGGGAACATTCTAGAAAATCCGCACATTGGTATGATTTTTATTGATTTTTTCCGACATACAGTTGGGCTGCATATCAATGGGAAAGCGAGCATTGTTGAAAATGCAGAATTGTTCGATCGCGCTGATGTGTCGCCAGAAATCATTGAGGAAAGCCGGACTCGTGGCGGTCATGCTCCAGAACGTTGGATCTTTGTTGAAGTCGAAGAAGCTTATATTCATTGTTCCAAACACATTCCATTCCTGAAGAAACTAGACAAAAAGATCCACTGGGGCACAGATGATGTTCAGCACAAAGGAGGTGATGCTTTCAAAGCGAAAGACTGCCCACGTCCTTGGAGTACAGCAGATTCGGAAGTGTGTTGAAAAGAGTATCTCTGAACTGCATTTCCTCGCGATCGTAATATCCTATAGAACCCAAATGGGTTCTTATCCATGCGCCAAGTGCTTTAGCATCAATCGGATAAAGCAGAGATTAATCTTGGCTGTGGCATGATCTAAGGTACACTCAAAGTTTTTGATTAAACTCTTACATCGCTCCATCCACGCATTGAAACGCTCGATGATCCACCGGGTCGCAACGGGAACGAATCCAGTTTTCCCAATCGCTGCTTTCGTCGGCTTCGGCGCAAGTTGAAAGCAAATCTTCGTCAGGATTTGTGGATAAAACACTTGCAAAGCATAAGCAATGGTTTCAGGATGATACCCGTGATCAAGCAAGATGGTTACTTTCGGAATGTTCACGGGCTTACGACGAAAGTAGTCTAAGTTATCGATGAGCATTTCAGTTAAGCCTTGGTCGTCGGTGACATTCGCCCTGGTACAGTGCGTGAAAAACGGTAGCCCTAATGTATCGACCGCTAAATGACGCTTAATACCATTGGTCGATTTGTAGTGGCAGAATCCGGCGTTGCATAATAGAAGAATGATGCCATGTCCTTACTGCCAATCCAGTCAAATCGTCAAGAACGGACGACGCAAGAGCATACAGAGCTATCTGTCCCGCAGTTGTGGTCGTCAATTTCGCGAAACTCACACTTCTCAAGGCTATCCAGCCGAAGTCAAAAACCCCTGCTTGGAACTTTATCTCAATGGCAGAGGCGTTAGAGCAGTGCCTTCGGCTCTCGCAAAGCGAGTCCGAGCGCGTGACCAGTGTAAACCACAACACGGGGATCAACTGGGTTAAACAAGCCCATCAAGCTTTGCCAGAGGAAGATGATGAGATTCCCGAAACAGCTCAAGTTGATGAACTCCAGACCTTTGTCGGCTCAAAGAAGTCAAAGTGTGGATTTGGGTCGCAGTAAATTCCAAGTTCTCTGGTCTTCTCAAATGGGTGGTCGGCGACCGTTCTCTTGCGACGTTTCGCCTGCTTTGGTTGCTGATTCGGGGTTGGTGCTGTTTCTTGTACATTACTGATGGTTATCCGGTCTATCCCTGTTTGATTGAGGATTGTGACCATTTAGTTAGCAAGACTGCTATGACTCGCGTTGAAGGAGAGAACAGTCGATTACGGCACTATCTTGCTCGATTACATCGCAAGACCTTTTGCTATTCCAAGTTTGTCGAGATGCTAAAGGCATCAATTCGCTTGTTGATTTACTATCTGAAACACCGTCAAGTGTCTCTACTGGGATGAATCATTCACCTCTGTGCAACGCCGTTACGTTTAACCACTGAAAATCGGCGTGAACGGTTCAAGATGCTAGGCTGATGATAGAAGTTGGGAAGTCGTGATTGCTCGCAACAATGCTCGTTGCTTTTGATCTCGAACCGATAGAACTCATTCTACCTATTGAGAGCGCTTGTATTAGACGATGACGTATTTGGAGCAAATACAACAAGCGCGATGCCTCTGGCACACGCGGACGTGCTCGCTCTCTTCAATGGCAAAATTCATACTTTTCGCTCGAACTTTAGCAAGATACCCTGAGCCGAACTTGCGATGTTGGGATTCACCTCGATACCGACGGTACAGCCAAACTGTTCGCAGCATCTATGTGGAAAACTATGATGGAACGCGGTTGCGGTTTGCCAGGAAAAAAGATGGTGAAGAAGCGATCGTTCCCATTCGTCAAGCAGCACGCGACCACATTCAGGCGTATCTAGAACGAAGACGTGCTGCGCGAGAAGTGTTGACCGATGAAAGTCCACTGTTCTTGTCCTATGACTTTCATAATTCGGGGAAACGTTTGGGTTACCAAGGAATTTACCACTTTGCAAAGAGCCGATTGGGTGAGGCGACTGGAATTGAAAATTTAACCCCACACCGCTTTCGTCATACGTATGCGTCAGAATTGGTGGAGTTGGGGATTGATTCGCTGCTGGCACGAACGTTGACTGGGCATCGGTCAGAGAAGGTGTTTGAACGCTACATTCAGGGCAAGCAACTCGCAGCGGCGGAATCTGCGTTTTATCAAGCGCTTGGTGAGAAAGTGCCTGACTCGAAGCAGCAAAATCCCGAAGATTAAGTGTGTATGGCTCGACTTGCTACCCGGTGGCTACCGAGTAGAACGACGTGGCAGTGATTTTTATACTGGAGACATTGGGATGCATCTGGATAGATTTGATGATAGGGTTACGTCGAAATAGATCTGGATCTCGATCTATTTCGACATCATCGCGCGACCTTAAGCGTTGCGTCTCTACTGGGAAGCCGTCTTCCCCTTAAGTTCCTGCCCCATGTTCCCGTGTAAAAGGGTCACTGACCCCGCCTACATCAGCAGTAAGTAATGACCCTGATGGAGTGCAAGGCACAGAAGCCTAAACAGTCTCAACCTCAGAGGAAGATAGGGCAAGGGAAAGCTGGATAAGGTGAATGTTTGTGAATCAACGCAAGTTCCGTTATCGAAACACAGGTGAAATGAGGTTGTCACACCTGAACCAAAAGGTACGTGAGCAAACTGAATCACTCGCAAGAGTTTCAGGAGAGGTTCGTTGGTTGATGAGGTAACGAACAAGCAGGTCTCAAGTCTCACCGGAATAAAGTTGGCACCTAAGTCCAAAGCGAATGTAGAGCACAGCGAAAAGGGTAAGCCCGATAGGTTCTCAAAGCCAGGTCGAAGCTTTGAGTAAGTCAACCGTAAGGAAGGCAGAATCATCTAGCGGGTAAAGGAACCGGGAAAAAGCGAAGGCTCTTAGTAATTGGAGAGATAAAGGTTCAAACTTTGCCTCATCCTGAAAGGGAGCAGACTTCCCGATGGTTTCAAACGATAACCCAAAGTAAAGGAATTGAACCTCAGTGAAAGATAGATTCAACCTTGAAATCGGAGCGAAGGAACCGCTAACGGATTGGACAACCATTCAATGGAAGTTGATCAAAAAGCGTGTGAAAAACCTAAGACAGCGGATTTATCGTGCGACACAGAACTATCAGTGGAATCGGGTGAGAAGCCTGACAAAACTGATGTTACGCAGTTACGCCAACCTGCTGCTATCGGTGCGACGAGTCACTTTAGAAAATCACGGCAAGAAAACCGCCGGGATTGATGGTCAACGAGCTTTAACACCCGCTGACCGAGTGAAGCTAGTTGATCAGATGCAGGAATATACGATGTGGAAAGTCCGCCCGACTAAACGGGTTTACATTCCGAAATCAAATGGAAAACCAAGACCGCTCGGAATTCCTGTTCTACAAGATCGCGTCGCCCAAGCAATGGTCAAAAATGCCCTTGAACCGAGTTGGGAAGCTCGATTTGAAGCTAACAGCTACGGGTTTCGCCCCGGAGTGCGATTCGTTGGGTAGAAACTAATCCTGAAATGGAGGGAGGATTACCCGCAAGGAACAAAACCTTGACAATTTGATAGTCATACGGGTGAGGTCAGTATCCTAGAACCCCAAGTCCCGTCCTCCAGGTGCAGGAGTGAAAGCACACAGAACGCGGTTACGAACTGCGTCCCCCAGGGTAGCGACTAGCCATCAATCCCTGAAGCGGGGGTGAAAGGTGACAATGCTGGAAGCCGAATCTGGCAATTCATCGAGCAAGAGTTCATGAGTAGGAACACGAAGGTATGTTTGAACCATCGTCAGGAAGAACCAGCGAAACGGCTAATACGTTGGGAGACCCAAAAGGGCAAGGATCATGGGGAGTTGGCAAGGACCTGGTTGACCAACAAGCACTTCCCCTAAACCCGGTGGATAGTACCGCTCTAAAAACTCAAACCATGACTATTAGAAACGAAGTAACCGCTCGTTTGTTCTCAGCCTCTAAAGGCACTGAGCAGGTGCTAACCGGATACAACGAGTTGGAGAGATTGATTCAGAAGCGAATGCCTACCTGTAATGGGAAGGATATGCAGACAGAATCACGGTGACTTGGAAGATAACGTTTCCAGTAGCAGTCAATATGTCTAAAACGAGTTCTAAGACTACGGTGGAATGGCACGAGATTAACTGGCGCAAGCTAGAGCGGCGCGTGTATAAGCTGCAAACGAGAATTTATCAATCCTCTCAACGTGGCGATGTGAGGGCAGTTCGCAGACTCCAAAAAACACTGATGAAATCCTGGTCAGCAAGAGCATTAGCGGTTCGTAGAGTCACTCAGGATAACTGCGGGAAAAAGACAGCAGGTGTGGATGGTGTCAAATCACTAACCCCAAAGCGACGACTTAACCTAGTCAGTCAACTCAAACTGGGTTCTAAGGTCAGCCCGACCCGACGAGTTTGGATTCCCAAACCAGGAAGGGAAGAGAAACGACCTTTAGGGATACCTACAACGAAAGACCGCGCCTTGCAAGCGCTTGTCAAACTGGCATTAGAGCCAGAATGGGAAGCGCGATTTGAACCAAACTCATACGGGTTCAGAGTAGGAAGATCCTGTCATGATGCAATTGAGGCAATCTTCAATGAAATTCGGTACAAACCAAAATTTGTACTGGATGCCGACATCAAGAGTTGTTTCGACCGCATCGACCATCAAGCACTGCTGAGGAAATTGAACACTTTTCCAACCTTGCATCGACAGATTCGTGCTTGGTTAAAAGCGGGAGTGATAGATGCCAAGCAGTTGTTTCCAACATCTGAGGGAACACCACAAGGGGGATGTAGTGCGCTACGAAGCGCAGTGTGGTAATTCTCAAAAGGAGGTCAACAACCAACGATACGGGATGGCGTTTCCCCCAAAGCGCCAAGACTGATCCGGCAGGCGGCGGACAATGAGCAAGAACCCGTCTGAAGCCCGGAGAACACGGGGCAACCCGCTGACACCCTGTTACAGCGCAAGGCTCCAAGTCTGAGTTTGACTATGGCTACGCAAGAAACCCTTGTCCGAAGCGTCCACACCTTGAGCGCACTGCTAAACAACAGGGATGGTGCGAGACATCAGGTAGCCAGCCTGCACGCAACTGGCGAAACGGTCTTTGGTTCGACCAAACCGCTCTGATTATAGGGGTATAAATCAACGGCTGATGTTGCGGACACTAGGTCTGTGTCCTACGGGCGTAAAGAGGGAGCCTACGGTCAAACGCACCACGTACCACACTGTGAACGTAGGAAGCGTTATGGTCGGTCTGAAAAGACTGGGTTAGCTGCAACTGAAGTGACGATAACGTGGCAGAGCGGTGGTAGTAGTCCGAGCCAGAGAAAGACTGGTACATGGCGAAGCACCGCAGTCATTGCAAAAGGAACGTCCGGGAAGTAGAGAGGACTAAGATGTATGTCCGATATCATCAAAACCCAACGCAGCCTTGCTCGAAAGGCAACGCATCACCGAACTCATCAGTTCGAGGATCTGTATCGCCTAATTTGTCGAGAAGAGTGGATTCGTACCGCCTTAAACCACGTTCTTTCTAACCAAGGAGCGCGGACAGCGGGGATTGATGGCGTGACCAAGAAGGCACTCATGTCAGAAACGGCACGAGCAGCATTTGTTCTGGAACTGCAAGCAGAATTGCGCCAAAAGCGCTTTCGCCCCGTTCCAGTCCGGCGCGTCTACATTCCGAAGTCAAATGACAAACTGCGACCGCTCGGCATTCCCACACTCAAAGATCGAGTCGTACAAATGCTATTGAAGATGGTGCTAGAACCGATTTGGGAAAGTAACTTCCTGAACTGCTCTAACGGCTTTCGCCCAGGGCGCAGGACAATGGATTGCATTGCCCGACTGGATAGCTACGTCAACAATCGCAATAAATACTACTGGGTCATCGAGGGTGATATCAAGGGAGCCTTTGACAATATTCATCATGAAATATTGCTCAAACTCTTGGCACAACGGATAGCAGACCAACGACTCCTGAACCTAGTTGACCGCTTCTTAAAAGCTGGAATGATGGAAGGCAGCCTCTTCAAATCTACTGAAGTTGGCATACCGCAGGGCGGTATTTGCTCGCCATTATTGGCAAACATTTACTTACACCAACTCGATTTGTTTTGGTGGAACAAGTATGGTTGTCTTGACCGCAAGGAAAAGGAGCGTCGTCGAATTCGGCAACAAGGGAACTGTGCCCTGATTCGATATGCGGATGATTGGCTCATTCTAACGAATGGAAGCAAAGCTGAAGCACTTCGCCTCCGCGACGAAATCCAGACCTTCTTACGGGAAGAACTTCATCTGGAATTGTCGGTCGAGAAAACGCACGTCACACACGTGAACGACGGGTTCGACTTCTTGGGCTTTCACGTCCGCCGCTATACCAGTCGGAATGACCGACCTAAACTGTTGGTCACTCCAAGCCAGAAAGCAGTGACACGACTGAAAGCGAAAATCAAGGAGATGACTGCTCGTAAGCGGTTTCGGGACAAACCCTTACTCAAGTTCAGTGCGCTCAATGCTGTACTACGAGGATGGATCAATTACTTTCGCTATTCAAATGCCAAAGGAACAGCCAAAGACCTAGATTTCTGGGTGAATGAACGCCTGTTTCTCTGGCTACAAAAGCGACATCGGCTTCCGCCGAAGAAGATCATCGACCTGTATAAGCAACGAGAACATGGAACCAGAGACAATTGGGGCATTCGCAATGGAGAGACAACCTTGTATCTCTATCGAATGAGCGACCAACCGATAACTAAATATCGGTCACGTAACCCACCGAATCTGTATCTCGCTGGAGAATGGGTCACAACACTCAACCTTGCCGAAGCTCCACAGCCTGAAATCGTTTGGCTTGGCAATGCCGAGAATAACGAAGAATGGCGCGAACTGAAAGAAGAGATCAAAGCTGAACGCGGTGCAAAGTGCGACCTCTGCGGCAGTCGGGAGAATCTCGACCTTCATCACCTCCAAGCTAGACGCTATGGGGGAAAAGCGCACAAAGAGAATCTGCAATTGCTTTGCCGAAGCTGTCACACGGGAACTGAGACCTTTGGGGATCACAGTCGATTGCAATGAGGGAAAGCGAAGTGACGGGAAACTGTCACGCTTCGTTTGGAGAGAGGGATGGATGAAACACGCGAGTCGAAAGTCTTGAAGGTGCGCTCTGTCCCTACTCTATTAAGCCCACTTTTGGCAAATGTTGCCCTTCACGGCATCGAAAATCGGATTAAACAAGCCTTTCCGAGACGTACTCTTGTCAAGAAAGGTAAGTACATGGGCTACCAACCGGGAGCCGCATTGATCCGATTTGCCGATGACTTTGTTGTTCTTCACGAAGACATCACCGTTGTTCAGAGATGCCGAGAGATCATCTCGGAATGGTTAGATGACATGGGTTTGGAATTGAAACCTAGCAAAACTAGACTGACACATACACTAGAGAGTGTAGCAGAAGGAACCCCAGGGTTTGACTTCCTGGGATTCAATGTTCGTCAGTTCCAGATGGGTAAGCACCAGAGTGGTAAAAACACGTCTGGAGAAATGCTGGGATTCAAAACCATCATCACGCCAAGCTGCCAGAGCATTAAGGCGCATTATGATCACCTTGCAAAGGAGATTGATGCCCACAAAGCAGCACCGCAAGCGGCGCTGATCAAACGCCTGAATCCGATTATTCGGGGATGGGCGAATTACTTTGCAACAGTCATAAGCAAAGAAACGTATGCCAGATTAGACGATCTGCTATACGGCAAACTGGTGAGTTGGGCGAAATTTCGTCATCCAATGAAAGGCAAAGGCTGGGTGTCAAAGAAATATTGGCACTCCATTGATGGCGATAACTGGGTTTTTGCCACGAAAAGAGACGAAAACAGCTCTTTTCGACTCCTTGATCACACGCACATCAAAATTGCGCGACATATCAAAGTTAAAGGGAGCGCGTCTCCATACGACGGAAACCTAGTGTACTGGAGTACAAGAATGGGGAACAGTCCTGAAATGTCTAAAAGGGTGGCAGCACTCTTGAAACAACAACAGGGAAAATGTGCCCACTGCGGATTACTCTTCCGTGAAACTGATGTGATAGAAGTTGACCATACCATTCCTAAATCGAAAGGTGGAAAGGATGAGTATAAAAACTGGCAGCTTCTACATAGGCATTGCCACGACACAAAGACTGCGAACGATAGCAGTCCTGGCAACGAATCTGGCTGCAACAGTGCCAAGCCTAAGCCGACCGCAAAGGAACTATCGGTAATGAGGAATGCGTGACAAGCACCAAGACATTGAGGAGCCGTGTGAATTTAACGGTTCATGCACGGTTTTGAAGAGCAACGGCTCTTGTGAGAGAGTCGTTGACTTTACTAGAGGATGTCATGATGCGCTCAGGCAATGCCACAATCGGTTTAGCAGAGCGCGAGATAGCTGGATTCTCGATGCGGATATCAAGGGTGCTTTTGATAATATCAGCCATTCATCGATTCTCACCGCCATTGGGACAATCCCAAGCAGGGAATTGATCAAGCAATGGTTGAAAGCAGGGTATGTAGAATCCGAGGTCTTCTATCCAACTGTGAAAGGCACACCGCAAGGGGGAATATGTTCACCCCTCTTAGCGAATATCGCCCTCACTGGACTTGAAGAGCTACTATCTCAATATCAAAAATCTAAGCCCGCTCCGTTCTTTGATAAAAGTCGGGGGAAAGTCAGAAACAGAACTAGAAAGTCCAACGCATACGGCTATATTCGGTATGCGGATGACATACTAGTCACTGCGACGACGAAGGAAGAGATTGAGAATATTGTCCCGGTGATCCAGCAATGGTTAGCGGAAAGAGGGTTGGAACTGAGCTCAGAGAAGACCGCTATCAGACCAGACATATCAATGATGGTGTGAACTTTCTGGGAGTGACTTTCCGGCAATTCAAAGGGAAAACCTTGGGGATGCCTGAAAAACAAAAGGTTCTCAACAAGTTGAAGGAGATCAGAACCTGGCTGAAAAATCATAAACAAGTCAGCCCGGAGACGGTGATCAACTATCTCAATCCTATCATTCGGGGGTTTGGAAACTACTACCGCATGGGCAGCAGCAAACGGGTCATGTCCTACTTCGATAAACAAGTATGGCAGACACTCTGGCGTTGGGCAAAGCGAAGACATCCAAATAAAGGTCGAAATTGGGTCAAGGAAAAATACTTCCGCACTCATCAAAACCGGAGATGGGCGTTCTTCGCACGAACACGCAATCGACAGGGAGAACCGACCTTCATCTACTTATTTCGAGCTGCATCGATTCCCATCGAGCGGCACGTTAAGGTTGAAGGCACTGCTTCTCCAGACGACCCCAGTTTAAACGCCTACTGGATGAAACGCTTGACCAAGTTCGGCAAAATTCGGTGGGAGAATGTCTCGAAACTGAGGAAAGTGGCAGAAAACCAGCAATGGAAATGCCCCCTTTGTGGAGAGCATCTGTTTAATGGGGAAGTACTGCATACGCACCATCGCGAAAGTGTGAAAGCAGGCGGCACAGATTCGATCAACAATCTCGTGCATTTGCACGTCACCTGCCATAAACATCTTCATGCGGGTGGAGTTCTATGAAGCATGAGGCTTGAGCGGCTTGATGCGAAAGTATCACGAGCCGTTCTGAGGGGAGGGAGACGGGGTGACCTGTTCTCTCTTACCCGACTGGTGAAACGCAGGTATAGAAAGTATTTCAGCTTTTCTAAATGCAACAGTTCAAAAATCTTGAGCTTCTGAAACTGGCTCACAGTAGTAGTTCTAAAAATGATGGATCGAAATAGCTCCGGATCTCGATCTGTTTCGATCCCGACAGCTTTGAACACGCTTCGCGATCGCAATGTGGATTCTGGTATTCCACACGCGGTTCTGAGCCTAACTTGCACCAACATTCTTGAATCTGCTTCATCCCTTTCAACCCATTCAATCCCTGTTAAAACAAGCCATTTGGACTCCACGAACACCCGTCAATCCTCGACCTCAACTCGGATTCCGACTGGACTATAAAAATCATGAGCAGTGCGGCGAAGCCTGTAAGCATGGTTGCCTAGAAGAAACGCAAGCCACAGGTCAATGAAACACTCCTTGCGCTTCGACTCGATTCGGGAAGTCTTCAGCATGAAAATAAGGTCAAGCAGCGAAACCGTCCCGCGATGACGGTGTTGCAGTTTTTCCATCATTGCGATCAGTGCGTCAGTCCATCCCTGAATCTCTTCCCCATGCGAAAGATGGACGATTGCATTGAAATCCGGCTGCTCGACGTTCCGATCCGGTAACGCATCCAGCAAAGCTGCCGCATCATCAATCATCGCCTCGTGAATTGCCTTGACCATTTCTGACTCTGAGAGAGACTTCATAAAAAAATGATCCGGCACCGACCAGTACGCCGCTGAAGGAGAAGGCAAGGGCAGAAGTGGAATCGGCTCAATGAATTGCTCAAAATTCACCAACATCGATTGCCGCACAAAGCGATCGAAGAAGTCGATCGGCACAACCGGATCTCTCGATTTCTTCAATTCCGTGTTGACTTGTTCCATCACACCAACATATTTCGCTTCCACGATCGTCGCGAGTTGAAGAATCGCATCCGCAGCAACTTCGAGCTGGTGTCGCTCCTCCAGTCCTAACATGGCTGCATCAAACTCTTGCAATAGCTCAAGGAGTTGTGCCTCTTGAGGAAACGCGATCGCGTCCTGGAGATGCTCAAACAGCGGAATGTCTAATCGAATCATCGAACCGCCTCCAGATAGCAAGGGCGGATGGGACAACACTGGGGGTCGCGACGAACCTGAGCAGCAAATTTGCGAATCCCATACTCTTTGTACAGAACACTCAGCATATTTGCAGTGTAAGCTTCCATAATTGAAGGAGTCATGGCTTCGCAATGCACTGGAGTAATCTCTACAATCTGCTCATTCCCTTTCCACACTGAACCTGCGATCGCGTGAACTGGGGAATCGTATCCGGCTTCCCGATAGACAATCAAAACGGCATAAACAAGGTCAAGATAGGGAGACTCGATATTAAGCCGCTCAAATTGTTGTTCTTGCTGCTCGATCGCCTGTTTCTGGCTATTTATTTCAGTATTTCTAAGACGAGATCGCTTCGGTGGGCAGAGTTTGAGGTTATAACAGCCGTCCGATGGAATGTTTGGGTCGCGTAGAAAATTTTCTGGGTCTGTTTTCGGACTGCCGTGAAGTTGATGCACCTGATCGATGTGCAGTGCTGCACATTTATAACATTTAGCAGGCGCTTTTCTCGGCATGATTCACCCTAACGTTCATCTCGGCACGGCTAGAAGTTGTGCAGCGGTCAATTGTAAATTTGGGAACTGCGGCGACAGGATCAAATCCTCTCCTGCAAACGGACGAGATTGATAGGCTCCGTTCACCAGTTCCAGCACGTTCACGACGGATCGACCCGGATCAACCTGCCAAAGTTCAGAAATCCCACGCGCAGCATATTCTTTCGGTTTTTCAATATAATCGCGCCGATAGTTTTTACTGTTCGGATCGCCAGGTGACACAACTTCTACCACCAACAAGGGAACAGGCATTCCCATCCGAATGATTCTCCCACCTGATAGTAAAGCGCTGATTGACATTTCGCTATGAACAATCAAATCTGGCTGCCGTGCGCTCACTTCATCCGACTCAACCTCGATTTGATGCCCAATGGCTAATCGATGAGCAGGAATGCTTAAGGCTCCAAACGCAAAAGCGAGCACCATCGCGATCGTCGAATTAATGGGTTCTTCCGTTGGCAAAGCAATTAACTCTCCATTCACTAATTCGTAGTGTGTATCGGTGCCGTCATCGTATTCCAAATATTCATCGATCGTTTTGAATTGCAATTTGGCTTGAGTCATGGTAAAGTCGCGCTCTAAACTGATTTTATCCGCCTGAAATACCGACCATGCGGTAATTTTACTCGATTTCGCTCCCTCTGCGCCATTTAAAACAACAAGAATTTATCGATTGCAGAAACGGATAAACTCTTGACAGTCTGGACATCACAGCGTTCCTATTTTTATCATCGATTGATTCCGCTTAAAAAACCTCATTCTATACTGCAACAATACCGTAACTACAGATAATGGTTATTATTTGTAGTTAAGCAGCGGAATCAATCAAATTTGGGTCAAATCTACCTGATTCTAGGGAGTAAAATTGGTGAAATGCTGATGTAGCAAGAATTCTATAAATTCTGATCTTGATAGAATAACTGGAAAGGTAGAATCGCTGAATCCTTGAACGCTTACTCTGTCTAGATCAGGCGATCGCAAATCTTGATGGGACAAATCTTTCAGGTCAGCAGGAAGCTTGGTGGCGGAGTGAGCAGGCAATATTTGAGTCGAAGCGCTCTAGGGGAAAAAAGGTGAAATCTTGCGATATCGGGGAAGAGGGTAGCCCAGGGCATCAGGAGGCGAAACGACAGAAGTATCGGCGCGGTAGCTTCGCTCCACGCAGTGTTCGGCTGAAGGAAATCGAACACGCTTCGCGTGAGCCGCAAGCACCGACATTTGGAAATGCTGATGAGATGCAGTGAGACTTAGAACACCTGATCTATTATTTTGTGATTAGAGCTTGTAGAGATCGAAACAGATCGAGATCCGGAACTAAATCGATCCCTATGCGCGACCTTCAGCGTTGCGCCTCTACTGGGAAGCCGTCTTCCCCTTGGGTTCCTGCCCCATGTTCCCGTGTAAAAGGGTCACTGACCCCGCCTACGTCAGCAGTAAGTAATGAACCTGATGGAGTGCAAGGCACAAAAGCCTGAACCATTCCTAACCTCCAGGAATGTCAGGGCAAGGGAAAGCTGGATAAGGTGAACATCTGTGAATCAACATCAGTTCCGTTATCGACTAACAGGTGAAATGAGGTTGTCACACCTGAACCAAAAGGTACGTGAGCAAACTGAATCACTCGCAAGAGTTTCAGGAGAGGTTTGCTAGTTATAGGAGTAGCGAACAGCAGGTCTCCAGTCTCACCGGAATAGAGTTGGCACCTAAGTCCGAAGCGAAGGTAGAGCGCAGCGAAAAGGGTAAGCCCGATAGATTCTCAAAGCTAGGTCGAACCTTTGAGTAAGTCAACCGTAAGGAAGGCAGAATCATCTAGCGGGTAAAGGAAACGGGAGAAAGCGAAGGCTCTTAGTAACTTAAGAGATAGGGGTTCTAACTTTGCCCCATCCTGAAAGGGAGCAGACTTCCCAATGGTCTCAAACGATAAACCAACGTAAAGGAATTGAACCAGAGTGAAAGATAGATTCAACCTTGAAATCGGAGCAAAGGCACCACTGACGGATTGGACAACCATTCAATGGAAGTTGATCAAAAAGCGTGTGAAAAACCTGAGACAGCGGATTTATCGTGCGACACAGAACCATCAATGGAATCGGGTGAGAAGCCTGACCAAACTGATGTTACGCAGTTACGCGAACCTGCTGCTATCCGTGCGACGAGTCACACTCGAAAATCACGGCAAGAAAACGGCTGGGATTGATGGTCAGCGAGCCTTAACACCCGCTGACCGAGTGAAACTTGTGCATCAGATGCAGGAATATACGATGTGGAAAGTTCGCCCAACTAAACGGGTCTATATTCCGAAATCGAACGGAAAACAAAGACCGCTCGGAATTCCTGTTTTGCAAGATCGCGTCGCCCAAGCAATGGTCAAAAATGCACTCGAACCCAGTTGGGAAGCTCGATTTGAAGCCAACAGCTACGGGTTCCGCCCCGGAAGAGGCTGTCACGATGCGCTCAGGCAGTGCCACAGTCGGTTTAGCAGAGCGCGGGATAGCTGGATTCTCGATGCGGATATCCAGGGTGCTTTTGATCATATCAGCCATTCATCGATTCTCAATGCCATCGGAACGATACCAGGCAGGGAATTAATCAAGCAATGGTTGAAAGCAGGGTATGTAGAATCCGAAATCTTCTATCCAACCATAAAGGGCACACCGCAAGGGGGAATATGTTCACCACTTTTGGCAAACATTGCTCTGACCGGATTAGAAGACCTTTTATCTCAATACCAAAAATCTAAGCCTGCCCCGTTCTTTGATAAAGGTCGGGGAAAAGTCAGAAACAGAACGAGAAAGTCTAACGCATACGGTTATATTCGCTATGCAGATGACATGCTGGTAACTGCAACGACGAGGAAAGATATTGAGAAGATTGTCCCGGTGATCCAGCAATGGTTAGCGGAAAGAGGGTTAGAACTGAATCCAGAAAAGACAACCATCAGAAATATCAATGATGGCGTGAATTTTCTAGGAGTGACTTTTCGGCAATTCAAAGGTAAAACTTTGGGAATGCCTGAAAAACAAAAGGTTCTCAACAAGTTGAAGGAGATCAGAACCTGGCTGAAAAATCATAAACAAGTCAGTCCGGAGACGGTCATCAACTACCTCAATCCCATCATTCGGGGGTTTGGAAACTACTACCGCATTGGCAGCAGCAAACAGGTCTTGTCCTACTTTGACAAACAAGTCTGGCAAGCACTCTGGCGTTGGGCAAAACGAAGACACCCGAACAAAGGTCGAAAATGGGTCAAGGAAAAATACTTCCGCACTCATCAAAACCGAACATGGGCGTTCTTCGCACGAACACGCAATCGACGGGGAGAGACGACCTTCATCTCCTTATTTCGAGCAGCATCGATTCCCATCGAGCGGCACGTTAAGGTTGAAGGCATTGCTTCTCCAGACGACCCCAGCTTAAACGACTACTGGATGAAACGCTTGACCAAGTTCGGCAAGATCCGGTGGGAGAATGGCTCGAAACTGAGGAAAGTGGCAGAAAACCAGCAATGGCAATGCCCCCTCTGTGGAGAGCATCTGTTCAATGGGGAAGCACTGCATACCCACCATCGCAAAGCTGTGAAAGTAGGCGGCACGGATTCGATCGACAATCTTGTGCATTTGCACGTCGCCTGCCACAAACATCTTCATGCAGGTGGAGTTCTGTGAAGTATGAGGCTTGAGCGGCTTGATGCGAAAGTATCACGAGTCGTTCTGAGGGGAGGGAGACAGGGCGACCTGTTCTCTCTTACCCGACCCTCGATCGAAACTTTAACATTTCAGTCTCTGATTGCTACAACTCTCAGCAAACAAGCTTTTTAACCCATATTCACGGCTTTAACGTGGTTGAAGTTAACCCGCTCGAAATGCCCATTCTTGCGGGCTGATGAGATAGTTTTAGATCCAGGTTAAGCATAGCACTCTTTCTTAAATCCTCACTGCGTGAGCGTTTCCAGATGTAGCTCAATTCAAAAAACGCATCAATGCAGCGTAGCCCTATCTCAAACTCTATCTGTCCGTTTCTAAGTCTATCTTGAACCCTATCTTTCTCTATCCCGGTTACGATTCTCGGTTAGTGCCGCTTCATAGGGTGTTCGTCAGTTCCATCAGGCCGAATCCTGCTCGTCTTTTCGCACAACCTTGATGCCCACCTCACTGTAGAAATCGTCGTGCTTGCGCCGCAGTTCATAGGGATGGTCGCCCAGCAGCAGCGCCAGCCGAATTGCACTGGCTGGAAGATCCAATGCCTCAACCAACGCTGAGAATGACGTTGTTTCTTGAGGACGGGATTCTAAATGGGCGCTCAATTGTGCTGACCATCTTTCTACGTCTTCTTCATGCGACAGGAGATCATGTTGAACTCAGGGTCTCTCTAGCGGTTTCCCGCAACCGAGCCACATCTCGCATCGGTGGTACACCGAAGAGCCGTTTGTACTCCCGATTGAAGTGCGAAGCGTCGTCATACCCGACTCGGTAAGCTGCACTAGTCGCGTCCAGGTTTTCCCCCAGCATAAGGCGACGAGCCTCCTGAAGCCGTAGTTGCTTCTGGAACTGCAAAGGACTCATCGCCGTAACCGACTTGAAGTGATGATGGAAGCCCGAAACACTCATGCCTAACTCCCGTGCGATCGCTTCAATCCGTAGCGGCAGGTTAAAGTCTTGACGCAGCCGATCAACAGCCTTAGCAATGTGGTGGGTGTAGCCACCGAGAACGGCAATCTGACGCAGCCGATTTCCTTGCTCTCCCATTAGGAGTCGGTAGAGAATCTCCCGCTTAATCAGGGGTACGAGCACATGCGCTTCAGCCGGGGAATCTATTAGCCTGACGAGCCGTACAGCAGCATCCAACAGGTCTGCATCTAATGGACTCACATCGATGGCTTTGACACTCACCCCCCTTTGTCCTGAAGGATAGCCCGCCTCAACCATGACTGAACCAACCAGAGTGGGGTCGAGATCGAGACGAAGACCCAAGTACGGTTTCTCCTGGGTTGCTTCTAGAATTCGGCTGGCAATCGGCAGTTCGACTGTCCCCAGCAAATAATGCATTGGGTCGTACTGGTAGCGATCGCTGCCCAAAAGCACTTCTTTGCTGCCCTGAGCAATCACACAAAAGGAAGGAATCGAGACACTATGCAGGCACTCCGAAGGGAAGGAGGTGCGATAGAAGTGCAATCCTTTCAGCGGTTCGATAACGCCATCGTGACGAATCGCCCGTGCCATTCGCTCGGTCAGTTCCTCCCGGTTGGCTTGCGATCGGTCTGCCTCGCGCTTTGCCTGAGGGTCATTCATCAAAGCTCTACCAGACTTTTCACTCGTTCTTGCAGCGTTCATTTCTTATACTCGTTCCAAATAGATTTATAGACACATCAAGGTCTAGAAAGGGTTTGGCAGTTAAGCCTGTATAGAATCTAGCGTGGCTTCAATCGAAGTTGGTGCAAGTTTGCAGGATTGTACAACCATCCTAGACAATCATCCTATTGCTTGCTTTCCAGGATGCCTAGAATGAGGTTAAAGCAATGAAACGTGATTCCGGCTTCTTATAATCGTCTGGATTTCTCTTCAAGAGAACACTCAGGTTTGTTTGGTCAAGCGCTTCTCAGAATTGCACGAGAAGCATCCTCAAATCCACGGCAGGCATTGGTCGCTGTGGGAAAGCTTTGCGTGATAAAGCATCAACATGGAGAACTCAATGAAACACCGCGTTCTAATACCAACCCTCTTGATGAGTGCAATCTGCACAACAGCAGCATTTGCGATCGACAAAACACCCGTCTCGCGTCAGAGCGCTCAAGCACCCGTGCAACAGTCCGCTGTGGTCGAGGGAGCAAACAATTTCTACAAAAGCGACAAGGTGAACATGCAGAAGATTACGTTCAGAAACCAATACAACATGCAGGTTGCCGGGAATCTCTTCATTCCCAAAGACTTAGATCAGAACACCCAGAATCCGGCAATCATTGTTGGGCACCCAATGGGCGCAGTCAAAGAACAGAGTTCAAATCTATATGCCCAAAAGCTGGCTGAGCAGGGATTCGTTACCTTGTCCCTCGATTTGTCCTTCTGGGGCGAGAGTGAGGGGCAGCCTCGCAACGTTGTTTCGCCGGATATTTATGCCGAGGATTTCAGTGCTGCGGTCGATTTTCTGGGCACCCGACCCTTCGTTGACCGGAATCGGATTGGCGCGCTTGGAATTTGCGGCAGCGGCAGCTTCGTGATCAGCGCCGCCAAGATCGATCCACGCATGAAAGCCATTGCGACGGTCAGCATGTATGACATGGGTGCAGCCAATCGTAACGGGCTGAGGCATTCTACGACCCTTGAGCAGAGAAAGCAAGCGATCGCAGCGGCAGCCCAGCAACGCTATGCGGAGTTCACGGGCGGCGAAACCCAATATACAAGCGGAACCGTGCATCAACTCAATGAGAACTCCACTGCCATCGAGCGTGAGTTCTATGACTTCTATCGCACTCCCAGGGGCGAATACACCCCCAAAGGTTCGTCGCCGAAACTGACAACACATCCGACGCTGACCAGCAACGTCAAATTCATGAACTTCTACCCGTTCGATGACATTGAGACGATTTCGCCTCGTCCCATGCTGTTCATCACGGGTGACAATGCCCATTCGAGGGAGTTCAGCGAAGATGCCTACAAGCGTGCAGCCGAGCCGAAGGATCTCTACATCGTTCCGAACGCGGGACATGTCGATTTGTACGATCGGGTGAACCTGATCCCGTGGGATAAGCTTGTGTCTTTTTTCAATCAGCATCTCGGTCGGTAAGCGAACTAGCAGGAGAAACCATACTACCCAACTCGAATGGAAACTTCACAGGCAAGGTAGCTTTTGTCACCAGAGCAGCAAACGGCATTGGTCGAGCTACAGCGCTAAAGCCTTCAGGTTTGATTGAGCAAGGATTTGCTGATTGACAACTCGAACGGTAGAAAGGCTAACCTTGCTGCTTAACAATTTTCATCCCTGCTTATAGAGGAAGCAGCCAGTACTCAATCTCTACGATTGGACAGTAGCCCGTGTGGCATCAAGTAACCCAATTCAGACAATGGACATCAAACGAAGTGGCTCACAGCCTTCTGCCAAAGGATCAACCGAATATTTCACGGGCACGGTTCGCATTGATCCCCTATTCGAGGCGCATGATCCAGCCCGCACGTCCGGTTCCAGTGTCACGTTTGAGCCTGGTGCTCGAACGGCGTGGCACACCCACCCTTTGGGACAGACCTTGATCGTGACAGCGGGTTGCGGTCTAGTACAGCGATGGGGTGGAGCGATCGAGCAAATTCGATCCGGAGACGCGATTCAGTTTGCGCCGGGTGAGAAGCATTGGCATGGTGCCACACCTACGACAGCCATGACGCACATCGCCATTCAGGAAGCACTCGACGGTAAGGCGGTGGATTGGATGGAACAGGTCAGCGACGAGCAGTATGAAGGAAAATCCTAATGCTTTTCAGAAGGTTCTCTACCCAGGGAAAAAACTACCAGAAGAGGCTGCTAATTTGGGTTTTTGCTCTAGCGATGTCTCTAAGTTACTCAGCCTGCCATGCCGATAACAGGATGCCGAGCAGTGCCGCATCGAAGCTGCCGACTGAACTATCAACCCCGCAAGCAAACAGCATGAAGATCAACATCAAGGTCGGAAACCAAGTTGTGACAGCTACCTTGATCGACAGCAAAACGACGCAGGATTTTGTTTCCCTGCTGCCGTTAACGCTGACGTTAGAAGATTACGCGAAGACCGAAAAAATCAGTAATTTGCCCAAAAGATTATCGACAGAAGATGCACCCCCAGGCAGTGATCCATCTGTTGGAGATATTGCTTATTACGCTCCCTGGGGGAACTTGGCGATCTATTACCGAGATTTTGGATACTCAGACGGACTCGTGATCCTCGGAAAAATAGACGGTGACATCAAGGCATTGAATGTGCCTGGCTCTGTAGAAGCGACGATCGAGCGAATTCAGTAGAAACCGTTAAAGGAGATAGAAATGAAATTGCTTGCGACCGCGATCGTGTCATCTTCTCTGCTGGCTTTGGGTTTCGCTCCGGTGGAACAAGCACAAGCCCCGTTGAATAACACACCAATCGTAGAGGTGAGGCGAAACGGCTCGCAGCCCTCCACGAAAGGACTTGCCAAAAACTTTACAGGGGTTGTCCGCATCGACCCGTTGTTCGCAGCACGCGATCCAGCCCGCACATCTGGCGCAAATGTAACGTTCGAGCCGAATGCGCGAACCGCGTGGCATACCCATCCGTTAGGGCAGACGCTGATTGTGGCGGCTGGCTCCGGATATGTCCAGCAATTGGGCAGACCCATTCAGGAAATTAGACCCGGTGATGTGGTGCAAATTCCGCCAGGAGTGAAACACTGGCACGGTGCCACACCGACGACAGCCATGACGCACATTGCCCTTCAGGAAGCACTTGATGGCAAGAATGTGGACTGGATGGAACAGGTCAGCGACGACCAATATCGCCCTTGATCTCCGTGCTCGAAATTTTTGGGCATCGAGATGCACGTCCTTGGCTCCACCACCCAGCAATAAATCGTAGAAATCCCGGTAAAGACTTTCCGAATTAGCAACACAAGGAGTAGAAAATGACAACGAACGAGAATGCAAACTACATAGGAAAGGTTGCGTTTGTAACCGGAGCAGCGAACGGCATCGGTCGAGCGACAGCACTGGCATTTGCCCGTAAGGGTGCTGATGTGGTGGTCGCTGACGTTTCAGAACAGAGCAATCAAGAAACGGCACAGATGATCGAAGAACTCGGCGGACGATCGCTCGCTATTAAATGCAACGTAGCGCAAGCCGAAGACGTGAAGGCGGCTCTGGACAAGACGATCGAAACCTTTGGGCGGCTGGACTTTGCCTTTAATAACGCTGGTGTGGAGCAGAAGAATGCAGCAACAGCGGAAATCGAAGAGCAAGAGTGGGATCGGATCGTAGACACCGACCTGCGCGGCGTTTTTCTGTGCATGAAGTATGAAATCCCGCTGCTCCTCAAGCAAGGTGGCGGCGCGATCGTCAACACATCTTCAGGTGCCGGGGTCATCGGCATCAAGGGCGGAGCTGCATACACCGCCGCCAAACATGGCGTGGTTGGACTCACCAAGTCGGCGGCTCTTGACTACGCCTCGCAGAACATCCGCGTTAATGCCGTTGCCCCTGGTTATATTGATACCCCAATGATGGGGCGCTTCACTGGCGGCACTGCTGAAGGACGCGAACAGGTGATCGCAGAGGAGCCGATCGGACGGATGGGGCAGCCCGAAGAGATCGCCAATGCTGTCGTCTGGTTGTGTTCGGACGCGGCTGCCTTCGTCGTCGGACACGCCTTGGTCGTCGATGGCGGTCAAACGGTGTAGTGATGGTCGGAGCAGAGAACTTAATAGTTACTCAACAAACAGAGGAATCAGATGATTAAAGACAAAGTTGTGATTATTACTGGCGCATCATCAGGCATTGGTGAAGCAACTGCAAAATTGCTTGCCAGCGAAAGCGCTAAAGTCGTACTAGGTGCGCGTCGTGAAGACCAACTAAGACAACTGGTTGATGAAATTCAAAGCGCTGGCGGACAAGCAGCATATCAAGTGATGGATGTGGTGAACCCATCAGATAACACTGCGATCGTTAAGCTTGCTCAGGAAACCTTTGGTGGCGTTGATGTGATTTTCTTGAACGCTGGCATCATGCCAAATTCTCCACTGTCTGCCTTGAAAACCGATGAATGGCATCGAACCGTGGATATCAATATCAAGGGTGTCCTCAATGGTATCGCTGCGGTGTTGCCAACGTTTATTAATCAAAAGTCTGGGCATGTGATCGCCACTTCATCGGTTGCTGGATTAAAAGCTTATCCAGGGGGTGCAGTGTATGGTGGGACGAAATGGTTCGTGCGTGATTTCATGGAAGTTCTCCGCATGGAGTCGGCTCTTGAGGGAACGAACATTCGGACTGCGACCCTTTATCCTGCTGCCATTAACACTGAGTTGTTAGGTCAGATTACCAATCAGGATGTGGCTGAACAAATGACAGCCTTGTATCAGCAATATGGCATCTCACCGGATCGGGTCGCCAAGGTGGTGGCGTTTGCGATCGACCAGCCAGAAGATACAAACGTAACCGAATTTACGATTGGTCCAACCCCGCAGCCTTGGTAAGAACCTGACTCACTTGGTCCAGAAGGTGGATGAATGATCATCAGATGACAGCGATGATTTGCGATCACGATCTGTAACAACACCCTTCACATCCACAAGCATCAACTACAGGAACATTAATCTATGTACAATGCAAAAGCTTACTCTGCTGCCAGTGCGACTGCACCCCTCACTTCCGACACAATTGAGCGGCGCGATCTAACCGAAACCGATGTCCAGATCGAAATTCTCTTCTGCGGCATCTGCCACTCCGACCTCCACGCTGTGCGGAACGAGTGGAGCAACACAGCCTATCCGATCGTTCCCGGTCACGAGATCGTCGGTCGGGTCACCCAAGTCGGCTCAGCCGTGACGAAGTTCAAGTCCGGTGATCTTGTCGGAGTGGGCTGCATGGTGGACTCAGACCACACCTGCCCCCATTGCAGAGCTAATTTTGAGCAGTTTTGCCCGAACGTAATCTTCACCTACAACTCCCCAGATAAGCATCTTGGCGGGATGACCTATGGTGGTTACTCCGATAGCGTTGTCGTCGATGAACGCTTCGTGCTGCGAGTTCCCTCTAACCTTAAGCTTGCTGGAGTCGCGCCGCTGCTTTGTGCTGGCATCACAACTTACTCGCCGTTACGTCACTGGGGAGTCAGCGAGGGCAACAAAGTCGGCGTGGTCGGTCTGGGTGGATTAGGTCACATGGGCGTGAAGTTTGCTCATGCGTTCGGTGCCCACGTTGTTGTCTTTACTACGTCTCCTGACAAAAAAGAAGATGCGCTTCGCCTCGGTGCTGATGAGGTTGTAGTTTCCCGCAACACAGATGAGATGCAGAAGCACGCTGGCAGTTTCGATTTTATCCTCGACACCGTTTCTGCTCAGCACGACATCAACGCCTATCTCAACCTGCTCCGTCCTGATGGTCATGTTACCCTGGTCGGCGCACCTGAGATGCCCCTGGAAGTTGCAGCATTCAGCCTGATTATGGGTCGCCATACGCTCGGTGGCTCGAATATTGGTGGCATTGCTGAAACTCAAGAAATGCTTGACTTTTGTGGCGAACACAACATCACTGCCGATGTCGAAGTCATTCCGATTCAAAAAGTGAACGAAGCCTACGATCGCTTGCTCAAATCCGATGTGAAGTACCGCTTCTCAATCGATATGGCATCCCTGAAATCTGAATAACTGAGGAGACACCATGCAAAAACGCAAACTTGGCAATAGCAATTTAGAAGTTTCAGCAATCGGCTTGGGCTGTATGGGCATGAGCTTTTCCTATGGTCCGCCCAAAGACAAGCAGGAGATGACTAATCTGCTTCATGCGGCTGTCGATCACGGCATTACATTCTTTGACACCGCTGAAGTTTACGGTCCGTACTTAAATGAAGAACTGGTGGGTGAAGCCCTTGCTCCCTTCCGCAACCAAGTAGTACTTGCCACCAAATTCGGATTCGACCTAAGCCCTAATAAAGATCCTCGTGGAATGGCGGGTTCACCTGGACTCAATAGCCAACCGGAACACATCAAGGCAGCCGTGGAAGGTTCGCTCAAGCGCCTCAAGGTAGAGGCGATCGACTTACTTTATCAGCACCGAGTTGATCCGAACGTGCCGATCGAAGACGTAGCAGGAGCAGTGAAGGAATTGATGCAGGAAGGGAAAGTCAAGCACTTTGGACTCTCTGAAGCAGGCGTACAAACGATCCGTCGCGCTCACGCCGTTCAGTCCGTGACGGCACTTCAGAGCGAATACTCACTGTGGTGGAGAAAGCCTGAAGCAGAAGTAATCCCGACCCTTGAAGAACTCGGAATCGGTTTGGTTCCCTACAGTCCACTGGGTAAGGGCTTTCTCACGGGTGCGATCGACCCAAACGCCACCTTCGATAGTTCCGACTTCCGCAGCACCCTGCCGCGCTTCACATCAGATGCGCTCAAAGCAAATCAGAGCCTGATTGATCTGCTCAACAATATCGCGCAACGAAAGCAGGTGACTCCGGCTCAAATCGCGCTTGCGTGGCTACTGGCTCAGAAACCGTGGATTGTTCCGATTCCAGGAACTACGAAACTGCATCGCCTAGAGGAGAACATTGGGGCAGTGTCAGTCGAACTCACACCCACCGATCTGCGGGACATTGATGATGCCGCTGCCAAGATCACAGTGCAAGGGGCGAGATACCCCGAAAAGTTGGAGCAACTGACAGGTCGCTGAGGCTGATTGCAGGATTTAGGTCTAGCATAACTGCCCCTCCGACCAGATCATCCTGACAGATTGAGTCGAATGACAGCGGTCAGCCCCGAATCATAGCAGGGTTGCTGTGCTAAGGAAAAAAGCACAGCTTGGAGGGAAACAATGATGCAAGGACTCCAGTCGAAAGCGATCGCATCGAAGGCACAGAAACGACTCGTCGCAACTGTTCGCATCAAGGAGCAGAATCTTGAAGTTACTCTCTCGTCAAATGACTACGCTAAAACCTACACTATCCTTGCTGGATGCGATCGCACTAATCGTCGGCTTAGTGATCGGTGCAGGGATCTTTGAAACACCTGCATTAGTGGCTGCGAACGCGGGCAGTGCAACTGTTGCACTCCTCACCTGGGTTCTAGGTGGAGTCCTATCGTTGATTGGGGCACTTTGCTATGCTGAACTGGCGACCGCCTACCCCCATCCCGGCGGCAACTACTATTACCTGAGACGTGCATTTGGCAGAGCGATCGCGTTTCTATTCGCTTGGACACGGCTGAGTGTGATTCAAACCGGGTCGATCGCATTGTTAGCGTTTGTATTCGGCGACTATGCTTCGCAACTTTGGCGGCTCGGCACTTATTCTGCTTCGATCTATGCTGCGATCGCGATTGTTATTTTCACCGGATTAAATATTCTGGGCGTTCAACAAGGCAAGTGGGTGCAGAATGTTTTAGCCGTAGCTCAAGTCGCTGGGCTGTTAATCGTATCCGGGATTGGTCTTGCCTTCTCATTTGGAGCAACTTCGGGTGTTCCGATTGATCCCGCAACTTACACCTCTGTTCAAGCGTCGATCACCGCTCAAGCCAGCCTTCCCGCTTCTAGCAATCTTGGGATTATTCTGGTCTTTGTGTTGCTGACTTATGGCGGTTGGAACGAAGCAGCCTACATTTCGACAGAAGTGCGAAACGGACAGCGCAACATTGTTCTTGCTCTGGTTTGGAGCATTGCAATCATCACAGGGGTCTACCTGTTGATTAACTGGGCATTAGTTCGAGAATTAGGATTGGTTCGGATGGCAGCATCGGAGGCAGTCGTGGCTGAGTTGATGCGATCGACGGTCGGGATTGTTGGGGTGGTCTTGATCAGTGGATTAGTCGCGATCGCAACCCTTTGCTCGATCAATGCCACCATTTTTACAGGCGCTCGAACGAACTATGCACTAGGGCGGGACTTCTCAATTTTTTCCCTGCTGGGACGCGGACGCGAAAGTAATCCGACCAATGCACTGCTGGTACAAAGTGCAATTGCCCTGTTGCTAGTCCTTGTCGGGAGTATCACCCGACAAGGATTCGAGACAATGGTAGACTACACGGCTCCTGCGTTTTGGTTCTTCTTTTTACTCAGCGGCATCTCGCTGTTTGTCCTACGCAGGCGCGAACCGGATGTTGAGCGTTCATTTAAAGTTCCGTTGTATCCCCTGACTCCACTTTTATTTTGCGGAATTTGTCTCTATATGCTGCAAGCCAGTTTAGCTTATACCGGATGGGGCGGTTTACTTGGGGTGGTTGTGCTTTTGCTGGGATTACCTTTGCTGTGGTGGACGAATCGAACTTCATCGAGTCAACGTTAGAAATCTGGAGAATAGTTATGATTTCACTGTACCGAGCGATCGTGATCTGCGCGATCAGTATCAGTCTCATCAGTACTGGCTGTAGTAGCCGCACTAGCGATGCAACGGTTGAATCTGCTCCGGCTGAAGCACAATCGCCTCCTGTCCAGTCTCCACCGTTACGTTCGCCCGATGTGGTGTATGTGCCAACTCCACCCCAAGTCGTTGAGCGCATGTTAGCAATCGCCAACGTCAATCAAAACGATGTGCTGTATGACTTAGGGAGCGGCGATGGACGCATTCCGATTACGGCGGTGCAACAACGGGGGGTACGCCGTGCAGTGGGAATTGATATCAATCCGGAGCGAATCAGCGAAGCAAATGCGAATGCCCAACAAGCAGGCGTAACTGACCGCGTTCGCTTCCTCAATCAAGATCTCTTTCAAAGCAATTTTAGTGACGCAACGGTCGTCACGCTGTACTTGCTACCCGAATTAAATGTCAAACTTCGACCCCAGCTATTGAGTCAATTGAAACCTGGAACGCGGATTGTCTCCCACGATTTTGATATGGGCGAGTGGAAACCCGAACAAACAGCACAAGTAGAAGTGGATGGACGAACTCACAATGTCTACTTTTGGACTGTGCCTGCAAACCCACCTGCTAACTTACGTTAGGAAAATTTGTTCGAGAAAACCTTGGTGTGAATAAACTCAACTCCTAATGCAAGACATTTTCATTCAATATATTTGCCTGATCTTGATTATTCTCGGACTGGTCATGCTCGCGAATAAGCTGCAATTGGCTTACCCGATCGTGCTTGTATTGGGTGGACTCGCGCTGAGTTTCGTTGCTCCGTTTTCAAATATCACCATTAATCCAGAGCTAGTTTTCCTTATTTTTCTCCCGCCCTTGCTCTATGAAGCGGCGTGGCAAGTCTCGTGGAAAGAATTCTGGAAATGGCGAGGGCTGATCATCGGGTTTGCGTTTCCGATCGTCCTCTTAACGTCGTGCGTAATCGCAATCGTCTCTAGTGCAATTATTCCCGGTTTTACTTTAGCGCTGGGCTTTTTGTTGGGTGGCATTGTCTCACCCCCTGATGCTGTTTCCGCAACGACAATCATGCGGCGGGTCAGCGTGCCGAAATCGCTCGTCAGCATTGTCGAAGGCGAAAGTCTACTGAATGATGCCTCGTCGCTGATCGTGTTTCGCTTCGCATTAGCGGCAGTCCTCACCGGACAGTTCCAATTTCAAGCCGCAGCCGTTAACTTCGTCGCTGTTATTCTCATCGGAATCCTGAGCGGACTCGTGGTTGGCTTGATTTTCTACGGCATTCATCGCTTATTACCGACAACGCCTAGTATCGAAATCGTCTTAACACTGGTCACGCCCTACTGTCTGTATTACTTTGCTGAACACTTTCATGTTTCGGGCGTGCTAGCGGTCGTTAGTGGTGGACTGCTCTTATCGAGCAAGCGCAATAGTTTACTGAGCTACCGGAGCCGGATTGAAGGCGTGAATGTATGGACGAATCTAGTCTTTGTCTTGAATGGGTTGATTTTTCTGCTCATCGGACTCGAATTGCCGTTTGTCACTCAGCAGCTTGGCAACATTAGTTTAGGCAGTGCTGTTGGGTATGGATTGATCATCGCGATCGTGCTGATCGCAACCCGGCTGCTTTGCACGTTAGGAACTTCTGTTTGGATGAGAGTGATGAGCCGTTTTATCCCGGTGTCAGACCCGAATCCGGGATGGCGAGGTCCGCTGATTTTTGGCTGGGCGGGAATGCGCGGCGTGGTATCGCTCTCTTCCGCGCTTTCCGTCCCGATACTAACTGAAGTAGGACAGCCGTTTCCCTACCGTGAACTCATTCTCTTCATCACGTTCATCGTCATTCTCATTACTCTAGTATTTCAAGGATTAACGCTGCCCTGGCTGATCCGCAAAGTCCATCTCAGAGATCGCTTCACTCTTATCCCTCAACAACAGCAGGAGATCATCATTCAGAAGAAAATCGCACTGGCTTCGCTTCGATTTTTGGAAGAAAAGTATGGTGCAGAGCGATCGCGAAACGAACACTTGGATAATTTGTTCTCGAAGCTCGAAATTGATCTGAAGTTTTTCGATCGGCAACTCGCAGAATCAAATTTTGCATGGCAGAACTCATTAACAGGCTACCAATCGATTTACCTGAAAGTGCTGGAGCGACGACGCGAGTTACTGAACAAAATGAATCGCCGTGCCGAGTTTGACGAGGAGTTGATCAGGAAGTATCTTTTATTAACCGATGTGGAAGAATTCAAAGTTCGGGAGATAGGGGCACAGGAATCCGATACCGAGTAAGGAGAAATGATAAGGGGTTGGAAGCAACGCCTGAAGTCGAAGAAATTGACCTCGAAGTGTAATGCACTAATGGAAGTGTATTGCACTAATGTATGAGGAGGACATAGAAGCGTAGGCAAGGCGATTTCAGCGTATTTTGGAAGTGGCTGAAGTAGAGTTGGTTTCTTTATAGACGTTTGGGCAATCGATCGACTTGCCGTGGATTGAAGTGTGGATAGGGCTGTTACTCGGTGGCGATCAATTAGAAGACCAAGGAACGGACTGCTATGCTGGCGAGATTTAGGGTCATCATCGACTGTCAGTTCCGAAAGAGCCTGAGTGCTGAATGAAACGAATGATAAGCTTAGATCGATTTAGATTCGGATCTGGATCTATTTCGACATCATCTGATGAAATACTTGCGGTGCAATGATTGCAACATTTATGAATGGAACAGTTCTAAAATCTTGAGCTTCTAAAACTAGCTCACAATTGAGGTTCTAAAAACGATAAATCAAAATAGATCTGGATCTCGATTTGTTTCGATCTCCACACCTAGCAACGATTCCGAACCCGACTCGACCTTAGCAAGATTTAGGACACACTGCCAATCAAATGGTTTTGCTTGGGAGCCAACAGCTTTTGAAATCGAGAAGAACTCATAGAGAACACGACAAAAAGCAGAATTTGGCGAAAGCTTCTCTGCCCTAGTTATTGGGGGCATTCATCGAGTCAGTTCCAGAAAGGCTAATCCTGATAAGGTGGAAGTATGCAAGCAATTGAACCGAAGAATGCCCCAGTCCATTCCTGATCCCATTTTTGTTGTTCGCACTCCTGCCTCTCAATCTCCAGCACTAATATCACCTGCTGTAGATTTGAGAGCATCTCGGATTGAAGAGTTCTTGATAGCACGATCGCTCTCAGAAAACAGTAAGCGTGCCTATCGACAAGATTTGAAAGCCTTTACCGATTGGACAAATGCACCGTGGGCGATGGTTAGCCCACGAATGGTGGCACAGTTCAAAGCGCACTTGATGCAGAAAGAAAACGGGAAACGTGTGCGCTCTGATGCCACAGTGCGGCGAATTCTTGGAACATTAAAGAACTTTTTCGGCTGGATGGTGCGCTCTCGCTATATTGAGTTTGATCCGACTCTAGAGATTGATTTACCCAAGCTGCCGGAACCTGAAGCAGATGCCCTATCAGAAACCCAAGTAGAAAAACTGCTCGATGCTGCGATCGACGAAACAACCCTACCTGAACGAAATTTGGCAATTCTGATGCTCCTGCTACATGGACTGCGAGCGAGTGAAGTCTGTGCGCTCAATGTTGAAGATTACCAAGATGGCAGGCGCTTGCATATCCGCCAAAGTAAGGCAAATAGCAAGGGAACAGTGCCCCTGAACGCAGCAGCAAGAGCAGCGCTCAACGGCTATTTGGGCTGGCGCAAAGAACGAGGAGAGGCACTAGAATCCAGTGATCCACTATTTGTGTCCTATTCGCGCCAGAATGCAGGCGCACGGTTAGCGTATGGGGGCATTCGCACCCTCGTTGACAAGCTAAGTGAGAAGACGGGGATTGACTTTCATTCGCATCAGGGGCGGCATACGTTTGGGACGAATCATTTAATGGCGGGAATGAACCCACACCATATCATGACGATCATGCGTCACAAGAATCCGAATAACTTCCGCCGATACACGAAAGCAGCAGAGCAAGTCGCAGCAGAAAAAGAGTTTTATCGATTTGAAGAATAACCAGAGTTGCTAAGCGACAAAGCGAGAGGTCGAACGATTGTTTTTACTTAGGCTCCACTGTTAAAGTAGACAGTACCCTCCATAAAACGGTTTTAGGCGAGCTGTCATTAAGATGAATGGTAGACAGGATCAAAATAAGCGTTTAAGTTCTTTGGGCAAGAAACTCGCGTATCTCGTTCCTCTCATAGTAACAGTAGTTGCTGCATATTTTGGAGCTTTAGCTGTGCCTGAATTTGGGCGCTGCTTCGGTTTTGAGCCAGGAGGGTCTACTCATCCGCTCTGCCCGTACAAACCGACCAAAAATCAAGCTGCACCCCCTCAATTCCCACTTGAAACTGGATCTTATTCTGCTCAAGGATCGCTCTATCACAACTCATGGCAAGAAATCGCTAGCACCCCAAATCGAAGTTGTATTGTTCAGGTTGCCGGACCCACGAACGCTTTTACAGAAGGGAATCTACAAACGACGATCAGCAGCATCTCTTGGCACGATGGAGATTTCTATGTCGATGCTACAGGGTTTGCTATCTCAATCCACAGCTCTACATCGTTTCGAGATGGGTTTGGTCCTGATATCTGGCATCATCAAACGAGTCGATTAGGTCATATAGACCAACTCAACCAGTGTCTCTCAAGCAAGGATAAATACGTCAAGACAGAGATTGAGAAGACCTTCATCCCTAAGCGAGCACAGTAAAGAAGTCATCAAACTTATCGTCATCCAATACGTTCTATCGAAAGGGTGATCGCACCTACAACTAAACAGTTGCTTGATCCTTGCTGTGGATTCTGGTATTCCACATGAATAAATATAGTAGAAATTTAGTCCATCATCAGAGAAATGATGATATTGTATATTTCATCTGTGGAATACCAGAATCCACATCTTTCAATTTTTGACCTAGCGAGAGTGCAAACCATTGCTAATGGGAACTTCAATGGTCTATCGCTTAACAAAGACAAATAAGGCACTGTCTTTCAGAATTTAATTCGGCAACTTTACAAGCAATCGCTTTGTGGCAACTCTAAAGCAGTCAACCTTCAAAACCCAGTCGTTTTGTCGATCGAGACGAACGCAGGTGGTGTTAGTCCACCATTGCTTACAACCTTCATATAAAACACCGCATATAAGTCATCTTCGATAAACATTCGCCTGTTTCTTGCTGTGGATTCTGATATTCCACAAAAAACTGAAAAGACATAACAGAACTTTAGCGCAGCGTGAAGGAAATAATGATATTGTGTATTTCATCTGTGGAATATCAGAATCCACATCTTTTACTCTTCGGCTTGGTGGAATTGAAAGTCTCTATCCATGAGGCTTTCAACGGTTATTGTTCAATAAAGGCAGGCAATCAGGTCACTGTCTTCCAAAAATTAGCGCAGCAACTCTACAACTAGCTCTATGGCATCTTCAAAACAGTCAACGTCCAAAAAGCCAGTCGTTTTATCGATCGAGACGAATGCGGGTGGTGTCAGTAAGTCCACCATTGCTTACAATCTTGCCTATGAGCTTGGAGTAATGGGATTTCAAGTCGGTTTGATCGAACTCGATCCAAACCTATCCCTTGCCTTATTTTGTGGTCTGATAAAACAAGGGAAATTAGCAAAAGAGATTCCTGGAACAACGGCTGACGTTCTAGATTCAGAGTTCGATGGAGCCTACCCCTGGATCAGCATCTGGGAGGATAAAACGAAAAATGTCCAGATGTGCGTTGGTGGAGATCCGCTCTATGGCAGCATTCGCCAGATCGATCGAGACCCGATGGGAGTTATGACGCTCGCGAAGCGATTCAAACAGTACCCAATCAACAAAGATTTCATCATTATCGATTGTCCTGCAACTCTAGAGCCACTCCCTTTCGTCGCGCTGGCTGCCTCGACGCATGTACTCTTGCCCATTCACCCAGAGTACAAAGCAGGATTTGGCACGGCAACTATGCTGGCTTGGTTTGACAAAAAAATCAATGACCTCGATCGCGACCCGCCTCCGAAAATTGTTGGTATGGTTGTGAGCCGAATCAAATCTGATTGGGAATTTCAGCAAAAGATTGCAAATTCGATCGAAGTCGTGGCGAAACGAAGAAAGCTCCGATACTTTACTCCGATTCCAGAAAATGCCTATATTGCCAAAGCTGCTGGAAAAGGACTTCCGTTGGGCTTATACCGTCGCAATGAACCTGTGAGAAAGCAATACCTAGAAATTGCTCAAGCTTTGATTGACGAATTGAACACAAGTCGAGGAGCGGTGTAATGGTTAAGGAAAAAAGTCGTCGAGTTGATGAAGACTTCTTGGGTCTTTTTGGAAGTGATGCAGAGTCTCAGGTTGAAGAATTACAGGCAGAAATCCAACGACTGAAACAAGAGAATTCTCAACACCAGTTGAGTGAAAGCGATCGTCATAAATACGAGTCCCTACTCGCTGATCTGCGTCAACAATTAAGCTCAAAAGGAGTCGTCCGAGTCTCAATTAAGGCAATCAAACGGAATTCCAAGCAGCCAAGAGAAACTTTTACAAGCGCGATGATTGCTGAAATGGCAACCTCGCTTGAAGAAGAAGGGCAGCTTGATCCTATTATTCTGCTACCCGGAGAGATTTTATTCGATGGAGAATGTCGTTGGCGTGCAGCAACTGAGATCTTGTTCCCGACAAATCCAGAAAGATGGTCAGAACTCGATGCAGTTTATTTAGATCAAGAATTATCCGAAGAAGACCTCCACGGGAAGGTTTTAGCGGCAAGTATTCGCAATGGGCTAAATCCACTAGATCTAGCTAAGGCACTTATGCAGCAGTGCCGATACGTTGTCAATTTAAGCGATGACGAAGTTGTAAAAGCTTTAAGAAATGCGGTACGGCGAATAGAGCGGCGTGGAGAGCTTGCTCAGTTAAAAGAGATAATGGGACTTCCGCTTCACGATCGAGAGACTCGATTAAAAGCTTTGGATCTCGATGAAGCAGAACTGAGGATTTTTCAAGTTCTCATGCGGTTTAAGCAAAACCCTAGCTCTGTCAATGCTAATGTGTTTCCTAAACTTAAACTGCCTGAAGATTTGAAGAAAGCAATTCGATTTGATGGACTAGAAGTATTTGCAGCAGACGCACTTCAACGTATTTCTGCAAAGAACTTAGGGCTTGAGGCGGAAGATGAAGTTGTTGGAATTCGAGCAGATGCAACTGCACACGTCATCAAACACAAGTTAAGCAAAACAGAAACACAACAGTATGTTGCAAACTTGATCGCAAATTACAGCCCAAATGCTACCTCTGAAGCGGATAGAAAAGTCGATCGATTCATTCAGACGATCGAGCAAGCGAGTTTTAGTGATTTTGAAGAAAGCCAACTCAAGAAGATTCTGGCAGCCTTCAATGCAAAAACACGCGAGTTAAAGCAGTATCTGAAATCCGAAAAATCCTGACTAATCTCATCCAAATAGGCGATCGTGTGTCGCTCAATTCGAGATGCCTCTGTTTGAATTCATATTCAAGCAGGATTGTTTCGCTGTGACAAACCATCCACAAACCCTTGATTTACGACAACAAAGAGTTGTGTTCTGATTTTCGTCAAGAGCCGAGCTTGAGCCAATTAAATCGCTTGAAGTCAACGCAATGACGATCGCGTTAAAAATCGATTCATTCAAACTTTCGTGCCACAACGATTCCCGAACTGCTATACTTTTTCGCAACTTTCAGGAAAAAGCAGAACCTCTGTAATTACTGACAAGTGATCCACTCTAGGAAGATAACGATAAAATTCTGGAGTCTTCCAGTGGATCAGAGAATCTTCAACTACAGCAAAACGTTTCAAGCATTTTGTTAAAATTTGCGGTATTCTTATGGCACGTCTTTTGTATCCATTGGTATGAAGGTATGAAGCTGCCCGTATCAACACCTATGGCTTTTAACGAATGGCTCCGACTCAAACGATGCCGGAGCGGTTTAAGTCAGAAAAAATTGGGTGAGGCATTAAGTGTCAGTTCTCAAACCGTTAGCAGTTGGGAAACAGGCGAAAGTTTTCCAAAATTAACTCCTCATCAAATGAGAGAACTCTGTCAGTTGCTGTCTTGCTCACTCGATGAGCTTGCGGATTATCAAATTGGAATGCTCGGTATTGAAAATTTTGCTCAGAAAGCATCTTGAGCAAAAATAGGCATTGAGGACTAGAATTATTTTTTCTCTTTAATATTCAAAGATATGCGATCGTTGGTCGTGCTACGGTTCAGTAAGCCACTAATCAGTTGGTGCTGCGTTCCAATTAGAACGGCTAGGCACTCTGGTTGCTTCACCCAATCGATCGGTTCGAGAGATCAAATTTGAGTGTCAAGCGAACGTGCTTCGATCAAGCCTTTTAACTGATCTCGAATTGGGAAAAAGACCGTGTATTCTGGCACAGTAAAGATGAGTCGCGTTCCAATCGTGGGATCTTCATTCTGAACTCGTGCAGTTAACCACTCTTGTGCGATCGCATCAACAACGCTAAATTCTCTATTTGAGCTACGATGACTTCTAAAGTAAACAACTGGAGTGTAAAGTTAAAACGAATCTTATAATTTGCACAAACTAGTGATGAACAATGCACATTTAGAGCTAGCAGGAAAATTGGCGTATCATCAACCGTGCCACCTGTGGAATGAAACGAATCATTAGGATGAGTACCGATTGTGTGAACTACATCACTGGAGGATAGAGAGTCCGTAGGCGTTTGTAATGATTCGCAGTCGATTGAGTGTGACAAGATTTGCTTCGACAACATAAACAGGCTCATCGTCCCAGAACATTGCCACATTCGTTAAGTTTTGAGCAGCCCATGGGCGATTCGCGTCGAGCAACTTTCCGTTTTCAATCCGAAGAACCTCAGTTCCGCCAACTTGGATCGAAGCCGTGCGTGGAGCGTAGTAGGGCGGAAGTTGACTGTAACTTGGAGACTGAACTTCAGTCCAACTCGCAAGATGGTAGTCTCGGTCTTTGCCTTTAACGCTAAAGCAAACGTCGCGAGGCGTTGCATCAATCCCAACTCGATGCAGTGCTTGTACAATAATTTGATTTAATTGAGCAGGGGCGAGTCGGGTTCCCCTCGTACCGTGGAAAACATGCTCATCGAGCGATCGTCCTTTTCTCAGCGCAATCAGTTCCGACCAAATTGGATTACAGAGAAACGCCTTGCGTGGCTCTTTATCTTGGCTTTCTGGTAGAGTATGGTCGCGCAAAACTAGACAGCGTTCTTGGGGGTCAACATCTTGCCATCTGAGTCCTAACACTTCGGTCGTCGTGCATCGGACGACGATCGTTAACCAGAGAAGCACCCGATTCCGAGCATTGTCTTCTTTTTGCATGACTTCATTGAGCCGGAGATCGATGTATAAGTCGGGGAGCTTACGCCGAGGTGGATGAGCAATGCTCAAAGGGTGAAGCAGATCAGGACGAGCTGAAATGTATTTTAGAAATGAGCGAATTGCAGCTTTATACGATCGCAACGAATTAAAGGCAAGTTTTGAATCGCCTTCTAACTCCTGCACAAACCGCTCAACGTCTTCAGGTTGAATTTCGGTGATCGAGCGGTCTCCCAAAAAACGAGTAAATAGCTCCCCTGCTGTTCGATATGAATAGAAGGTTGAGGTAGTCTCTCGATATTGTTCTAGCCACTCTGATAGGAGACGATCATTCTCATTAATTCTGCTGGTCATCATTTGAGTTATCTGGCTATCGTTTTGGAATGATGTTGATTCATCATTGTTTGACGGACTCTGTCTTTCTGAGCGGAGTCTGGAGATGTTGCGAGAAGCTCGACAAAATCATATTTGCTAATTGTTGGTTGCTGTTGCAGAATTGTGAGCACTAGCATTCCAGCTACCCTGTCAACATATCTTTCGAGAATCTCCTCACACGTTTTAATGAACGCTGGATCATCGATCGCTCTTTCAACTAGCCAAAGAGTTTGTTGGTGAAATTTGTTTCTCGTAGCTTCTGGAATTTGCTGTTCTAGCTTGGATAAGAGTTGTAACAGCGATGTACAGTCTGCGAGTGAGGCTTGCAGCAGGGCTGGCGCAATCGGTCCAACGATCTCTCTTAAGACTTGAGTGAGTCGATCGACTTGAGATTTTGTAAGCCAACTTGATTCAGGGTTAGACTCTAGCATTTGTAAAAATCCTGGCTCAATTGCGCCAACCGAGCAACTTATCAGTACAACTGAGAGTTAGAAGGGGTGAGAAGCATTGCTCGAGCGCTATCCGATGCAAGCCTTCAATCAACTTCGCTTCAAGGTGATACGAGAATTTCGATCGCAGTAACGAGAGATATCTTTACCACACTCATTGAAAAGCTTTTCGTTAAGCGATATCTTTCGGTAGAACGCCTCAGAGCGATATCTGGTTTTAGACGCTCTTCATGACGTAAAAAACGCTTCCCGTAGAATTCGCGCTTTTGATCCGCCTGAGAGAATTGGAAAAGCCTCCAATTCTCCCTGAAAACGACGATCGGATCGCAGCTACGCGACCAGTGCGAAATTTTGATCGCTTAGTGCTGGAGCGCCTGCAACTACAGCAAACTGCGCCCCGTTGCCCAGTCCAGCTTCAGCACCGTTAGCATTATAAAACAGCTTGCCAGAGCTACTGCCAGTCGGTTGAACATAAGTAATCTTGGCAGCACTTAATGCTGCTGCTTCGTCGCTATCCACACGCGCGAAGTCAGAGGCTCCGAGTGTCTGTCCGGGTTGAGTCGCAATCGAAGCAAACGTCGCTTTACTCAAATGAATCTTGTCTTGAGTCGGGTTGAAGTTCGCGATCGTGTCTACGCCGAGGTCAGTTGTATTGAACGGTTTGCCTGAACTAAACACGAAGCGATCCATGCCTTGATTGCCAACGAGAAAATCATTGCCGCTGCCACCATCGATCGTATTCAGTTTCTGACCGCCGATGAGGATATCATCGCCTGCACCGCCTGTTGTGGAAACCTCGGTATCCACGGTTCCAGCAAACAAGACATCGTTGCCTCCGCCGCCTGAAAATGCGAGCAGCGACGCTCCTGAACCTGCAATTTTGTCTGCGATCAAAATGTCATTCCCTTCGTTCGACTCGACCTGAACAACCTCAGTTCCGTCGTGCGTTACGCTAAAGGGAGTCTGAGTCAAGCGATTGAACACAGCGACTCCGTTGTTCATTCGCAGCATGGAGAGCTCGCCTTCAGCGCCACCATTGATCACCGAAGTATCTAACCCTGCGCCACCATGAACAATATCTGGTCCGTCGCCGGGGTTCCAGATAAAGAAATCATTACCGCCATTCCCAGAGATCGTATCTGAACCTTTACCAGCCGTGATAATCTCAGCCTGCTCGGTTCCATTCAGCGTATCGTTGCCTGGAGTTCCTGTGAGCGGTTGAATTGCAGGTGTCGTTGGGGCAAGCGGTGTCATTGCCTCTGGAGACGTGGGCATCGGGGTCGGTAAAATGAAGTTAGAAGCATCGCCGGATACCAGCACATCGTTACCGCGACCGCCAACGATGCGATCGCTACCACCGTTGCCGACCAAAGTGTTACCGCGATTGGAGTCACCGAGCAAGACATCGTTATTGCGGGTTCCACCACGAGTGGGAACTGTGGGAAAAACTGGAAATTTCTGAGCCATGATGAGTTCCTTGATTTGTACAAAAAGTTTGCAACGTGGAGGATTGAAAACTGCTCGACAGGATAACGAGCATCAATAAAGATTTTGGTAGATAGAAAATCTGCTCAAGCGTCTACTTCAACGCTGCCGATTGGATAAGCAATGCAAGATAAGACGTAGCCGTTTTGATGTTCTTGTGCAGATAAAGCAGCCGGATTGGGCTGTTTATTCGGATACTCGATCGTGCCGCAAACCTTCACCTTGCACGCCCCACATCGTCCTGCCCCACAGCCATTCAGGTTAATATCGGCTCCGAGCTTTTCAGCCGCATCGAGAATGCTCGTTTTTATATCAACTGCCATTGACTTGTTGGATCGCTTAAATCGAATGGTGGGAGCAGTCGTCGATGACGGACTTGATGCAGACGGAGCAGTACTCGGTTGAGGGACTGGCTCAGGCGCGATCGTGTCGGGTGAAGCTACCTCATTAGAGTTAAGTTCTATGGTCGGAAGCGGAGTCGGATCGAGAACAGGCACGTCATTGATCGTCTCCGGAATTGGCTCTACCGGAATGCCTTCAACTTCACCAAAACTTTCTTCGTGATACTGCGCGATTGGAAAGTCGATTATTCCAAACAACTGTCTGACGTGATTCATAAAGCCATCGGGACCACAGACAAACACATGACGTTCTGCGACATCCGGTGCGATCATTTGCAGCATCGCTGTATCTAAATGTCCAGTAAATCCAAGCCAAGCAGATTTAGGCTGTGGTTGCGTCAGTGCAATTTTGAGCTTGAAGTTGACGTTTTGATTCGCAATTAACTCTAACTCGTCGAGAAAAATGCAGTCGTCAAGCGTCCGGGCGGAGTGGAAAAACACGACATCGATCGTTGATCGCAAATCAGACAGATACCGAGAGATTGACATCATCGGCGTAATGCCTGAGCCAGCAGAGACAAGCAGTAATTTTGGTGGAAACTGCGGTGCGGGCGTAAATGATCCTTTCGCACCTCCTAAAATCCGAATCGAATTGCCAACCTGAAACCGATCATGCAGCCAATTCGATACCGAAATGTCTGTTTCAGAGCGCACAGCACGTTTTACCGTGAATTGTAGCAGGTCAGGTCGAGATGGACTTGACGACATCGTGTACGCCCGAACGATTCGCTCTCCCTCGATTTGAAACTCTAGCCGCGCAAACTGCCCAGGACGATAAAGAAACAGCAGTGCGGGATCTGCAACGAACGAGAACGTTTTCACATCCGGGGTTTCATCAATAATATCAACACAGTGAGCATCGATATCTTGATTAATCCACCAAGAAACATTCACGCTCGATGTGTGAGTCGCAGATGGAAGCAGCATGACTTCATCAACGTGCAACAAGGTTTCCCCTACTGCAATTTCGTCCCCTACGGCAATTTTATGCAAGGTGTTGGGCGGCAACAGGTCGCCGTTGACGATCGAGCCATTGCTACTCCCCACATCCATAAAGTAGAAGTTGCCGTCGATAAACTGAACAATCGCATGAGTACCACTAATTTTGGCATCATTTAGTGTTAAGTCACACTCCGGAGATCGCCCAATTTTCCAGGTCGTTTGATTATGGTCGTTCTGAGCTAACAGATGCTTTCCAAAGCTAGAGCCTGAGAATAAATCTGGAAGATAGCTCGATCGCAGTCTTAGCATGATCTATTTCCGTTGATAAGGAACGGTCTGCAACGTAGTCGATGTTGGACGTTGACGGTCTTTAAACACCACGGTTGCAGTTTGTGTGGAAACGGGCTGCGGAGCGGGAATGTGATACAGCAGATGACTGGGGATCTGTCGAATTACATCTTGGTGATCACCGTCCGAGAGTCCCAAACTTTGACGGAGATTGCGGCAAAAGTGGAGCGAATCTGATGCTTCGATCACCCCCTGTTCGAGCAGTTCTTGCACCACGCCAAGATATGCCTGTATGCGGGACCCATGTGATGCTTTGATTAATAAATGGACTTCATCGGCACTCAAATCCTCGATCGATCGACCATCGAGCCAAGAATCAGGAAGATCAAAGTGGTGTAGCTGTCGGCGCAGCATGATCGAGGTACGTTCACGATCGTAATGGGCACGTTTACGATTGATCGTTTGCAACAGCCACAATACCCCAACAATGACAATGACGACATTAATTGCCGGAACAATCATCGGAAAGCGGTTCAGAGTCGGACGTGAGCCAAAGACAAAAAATGCCCAAAACGAAACCACAGTGAACAAGCTGAAAATGACGTGCTGTGCTTGCTCTTTACTCACAGGCTGCTGACGACGACGATACGATCGATACTGTTTTTCTAACCAGATGCCCAGGGAGTAAGTAGCAGTCACAGCAACTGCAAATAGCAACAATGGGGCAATAATCTTGGGAATTGGAACAGCAACGCCACTGATGTAAAAACCAGGATCAAGTAATCGATCGAGCAAGGCTTCTTCATGTGCCCAAGCCCCACTGAAGTAATAGTCCCAGTTGCCAGCGTACAGATAGAAATACCAGTAAAACGCTAGCACCATTCCTAAATAGCCGTACTGGATTAATTTGCGTCCTGGCTTGTTCAACTCCGTCCAGTATGTATTTTCTGCATCGGTATCGATGCACGAACGCTTACAACCTACACAAGCAGACTCTTCAACGCCATCTGCACCGATAGTACGACACATTGATTGCGTTACGGCTCCTCTAGGCTGTAAATGAGCTTTAGACCCAAGCAGCGATCGTGGTCCGGTGTAAACCATCTGTACCGGAGCCATCGGACAGAAATACTGACACCAGGATTTTCCGGCATATAGATAGCCTACGACGATCGCGCTAATGATTGTGGCAATCAAAAAGCAACCCAGCGTGAATCGATGCCCGTTCACAAATACAAGTCGTGCCCACAATCCCAGAATGAACAAGCCAAACTGAACGATTAGATGGTTTTTACCCAGCCAAGAGTTCTCGTCGATGATCACAGGTTCCCGTCGAATCTCGCCGCTGATCGGGTCGATCAGTTTGCGTGTGCGTTGAATGCCCAAAGCACGGGGGATCTGCGACACAAATGACAACGGACAAATGCGCCGCCAGAATTCATGTCCAAGCACGAGCAGAATGAGAATTGCCGCTGGCACGATCGCTGCCCACCAAAGCAAGGTTCCCAATGAAAAGGGTTGCTCTGGAATGCAATCGACGCGAATCTTCACGCAACGGTCTGGATTGAGGTAGATGTCTGGATTGAGCCGAAACGGAGATCCGATCGCACTAGGGTTAGTAAGGTGAGGGGTGATCGGGTCCCAAAACATTGAGAGGATGATTGTTGCCCAACCGAGAAGCAAAGCAGTGCGAATCCATTGGAGTTTACCTTCGCTGACGCGGAAAAAGTTCATGGTTCTGTTTTAGATAGCTGCCAAATTTCGAGTTGTTGAGGCGTGATTTGCACGACATAGTGAGCGTTAGCGGTCATAGCAACTCTGCTTTGAAGATAAGCGAGTGGCTTAACCAGTTTTCCAGTTGATTCCAACAACCGGACTGTCCCATCTTCATGCTGAGTTACAAGATAGTTCGGTAAGATTGCAGCTGTTCTTACCTTGGTCGGCAACACGTGCAGGAGTTCTGAAGTCTCCAGATTCCAGACGATCGTGCCGTCGCTCGCTGTACTGGTTAATCCAGTTCCATTCTCACTAAAGTTAAACACTGTAATATTGCCGAGATGTCCAGCTAAACTTTGCTGCAATTGACTGTATTCAGCATCCCAAACATCAATACGCGATCGCGTGGTTGCACAAAACAGCCGATTATCTGGGGCGTACTGTGCGGCAGTGATCCCAGGAACAGTTCGCAGTAACTTTCCGGTCGTCATGTTCCACACTCGCAAAGTGTGACTAGGACTTACGGTTGCGAGGTGCTGTCCATCTGCACTCAGCGATGCAGTGTTGGCAGGTTCGGGCAATGCGATCTGGTGAAGAACGTTTCCTGTGGAGAGTTGCCAAACGGTCAACGACTCGTCGCGCTGGCTCACTAAATGATTGCGTGTCATTGTTAGCATTTCGATCATGCCTGAGGTCGTCCAGCCTTGCTGAACTTTTCCGGTTGATAAATCCCAAACTTGAACCTGATCGTTGCGATCGAACGTCACGAGCTGATGATCGACAACGAGAAACTGATCGATCGTGCTGGAGAGCGGTAACTTGTGAATCAGCGATAAATCAACGACTGGCTGATTTTGTATTATGCTCATTTGTGCAGCGATTGTATCGGTCATACGCGGGACCAGTGGAACAAATCCAAAGCCACAAATAATCGCTAAACCAAAGATAGTTGGAGTCACGAGTGATTGTGACTGTATCGAACGGCATTTCGAGACAATGGGCTGGGAAGCTTGGAGGATCGAACGAATCACTGAATGACCGATTCGATTCGGAAGTGCCGCGAGCCGAGAATCAACACGCAGTTGCTGTAAATCTGCCAACACATCGATTGCTCTTATGTAGCGATCCGCAGGACGCAGAGCAACTAAGCGATCAAGGATTGCTGCAACTTTTGGATGAATCGATGCACCGAGTTGCTCCTGCCACTGTAGCTTACCTGAATTTGGATGACGTTCAAGCTGTTGGGGTGCGACCCCGGATAACAGCTCGATCGCCGTGATTCCTAGTGCATACAAGTCGGTATGAAAGTCAATTTTGCCGTCTTGCTGTTCGGGTGGACTATAGCCAGGTGTGCCGTAGATTGAACTGTCTTCGACGAATTCATCTAAATCGATCGCTGCGCCAAAATCGATCACCGAGATCGACCCGTCGTTGCGACGAATCAGGTTGCTCGGCTTGATATCTTGATGAACGACACGATGGCGATGAATTACTTCAAGAACCGACAACACATTTTGCAGTAATGAAACAATTTGTGCTTCGCTAAAAGGCTGCTGCTTGAGAACTTCCAGGACTTGACCTTCGATGTACTCTTCAACAAGGTATACCGGATGATGATGTTCGGGACATGCCAGAATGCGTGGAACATTGGCAGTTGATCCTTTGAATCGCTCTAGAATGCGAGCTTCTTGAACGATTAACTGTCGCCGCAATTCCGCCATGTTGCCAACTTCGTTTGCCGCATCCAGAGTCAGGCACTTGACGACGCAAAATGGGTACCCAACCATTTCGAGATCGCGAGCGAGAAAGGTTCGGCTGAATCCTCCAGAACCGAGTTCCTTGATGACGAAATAGCGATCGCAAAATTGTTCAATTTGATCAACCATTGCTTTAAATGTGTGGCGACAGTACGCAATTGCTTACTGAGCAATTGGCTATTTTCTAACGACGTTCTGATTAAAGTTGACGCGATTCTCTCCGGTGGGAAAACCTGCATTTCCATCTTTATTCACGTCCACGTTCGAGTGAACATTGACGTAAAGATTTCCTGCTGCAAAGGCGGCTTGTTCTTCTGGCTTGAGTTTAAAGTCGCCGGAAATCTTACCAGATTTGCCATCGCGGTTCACTTTGTTATCCAGGAAGCGAACAACAGTAGCATCCGCATTGTTTCCGCGTTGATCGCCAGAAGGCGCGAAGTGCAAATGTGTTCCAGAAAGTGGATTACCTTCAACATCATGCGGCACTTTCAGAAATCCATCGACAAGCGCTTTCGGATCTGATCCGTTGAGAATCTTAGCTTTAGGATCAATCTCCTTTTCTCCCTGGCTAAACAACGGAGCGCCATCAAAGTCTTTGAAACTGCCGTCGATCTTTAGGTTGCCATCTGCTTTCAATGCAGCAGTGAGGGTTGTCGTTCCTTTTGAGTCGTTGGGAAATGGAAACTCTCCAGAGCCAGTACCTGTTGCCGTTCCTTTAATTTCTTTTTTGCTTGCGTTCAGAAAATCATTGCCATCGCTACCAAACAGCTTGCCTTGTTTCAGCAAATCTTGCTGTTTGTAGCCACCTTTGTCGGTGCGCTGTAGCTCGATCGTTCCCTCTGGAATGGCATGATTATGATCGTCTCCGCCCAAAGCTTTATTCAAGCTTTTTGCCGCATCTTCTTTCTGAATCGACGACCCCTGGCTGCCATGATTGTGATTGTCCGATTTGTGTTGTTCGATGCTAGTATCAGCGCCAAACTGCGTTCCTTTTTTTTCTAGGGTTGCTACCATGTATCCCTCCTAAACGGTTTGTGCAACTTTATTCAAGTCATTGTCTCGAACCACAACAAAATTCTTCTCGCTCAAATCAACAGCTTTAGTGAATGCGAGACTGCCTAAGATGTGGTTTTCGCCGTTCTTGTCAAAAATCACTGTGGCATTGCTGTCTAATGGCGAGTCAATGCCTGCTTTCGTAGGATTTGTCCCTTGTCCAAACTGAATATCTGCAACTTGCAATCCGTCTGTTAATCCGAAGCGGTCTTTGGTCGGGTCAAAGTCGAAAATGCGGTTAGTAGTTTCAGAACCGAGGATGAAGAGGTTTTCACCACCGCCACCTGCGATCGTATTAAAGCCTCTACCATCACCGCGAACAATATCATTGCCGAAGCCACCGATCACGGTGTTAATTCCACCGCCAGGATCAAGGAAGTCTCCGTCTTTTCCAAGCTTCTTCTCAAGATCTCGCTCGATTTTGACTTTGCTTGCATCGAGCGACTTCACATCTTTGAGCTTCGCCGGATCAATGTGGAGGACTTCTTCGGGAATGCCAAGATCAGTTTCTTTAGATTTTTGATCGCTGGACTTTCCGGATGGTTTTGATTGATCTTTACTGTTGATGTTCGATTTAGGGTCAAAGTTGGCATCGAGCTTTTTCGTTTCTTCTTTGTTCCCGGTCGATGGAGCTTTCTTGTCTTTGTGGTCTTTATTGTCTTTGAAGGCAGCATCGATCGACTTCGATTCGTCTTTCTTCTGCCCAGACGACGATGATTTATCTGTGTGGTTTTTAACATCAATATTGATGTTAAAAACATTGCCAAGTACTCTTTTGATCTCTTTATCTTGGCTAGCGAATCCGCTAGAAGAATGATTCTGGCTAGAGCTATGTAATTGCTCTAGTGTGACCACTCCCGCGCTGTTGCGATCAGTCTTGGAGTTTTGTTGCATTGTTACGTCTAACCATCATGAAGTGGGCGTTTGAAAATTGAACATACGGCGTTGCGGGGTTGCTTCTGGGATTTGAATCCACATCGGTGAGCGATTTGCGCGAATGGTAGCGCGTAGAACACCACCAGGTCTAACTACAGTTCCATGCACTAAGCTTGAAAACTGAACAGGAATGCGACGCTTATTTCGATCAAAAGCCACGATGCGGTTGGGAAAAATCCCAAAATCACTCGTAGTATTGTTGCTAATTTGAATGTCAAACTGATTTGCTTTCTTCGGAACAACTGCGATCGTAATTCCATCAATTACTTGAATCATGCCGCTTGGCTTGTTCGCTTGTGGCATCATTGCAGGCTGATTTACATTCGCAGAACACCCAGCGGCTGAGAATTGAGCTTTAATGGCATCAGCAGTTCGCCCTGACGGAAGGAAGGTATTCAAGTCAGGTGGAACATTCTGAAATGCCAGGGTGAGAAAGCGCGATCGTGCTTTATTCGGATCATACAGTCCCCACACCAAAAAAGACTTACCGCGATACTGTACTGGAATGAATAGATCTGAAGCAGCATACCGTAAGAACTGCTGACGTTCATTAGTGAACAGTGGATTCGAGGTTCGGATCACTGCGCCTTCAGTTTTTCCGTCTGCATAAGCGACGGTGCTTCTCGACTTTGTGATCAAACACACTTTTCCAGGTTTTGTCGCTGGGTAAACTGCCACGAACCCGTCTTCGGTTGCCCATTGCCCGATGTACCAAGCAGTCGTCGAATCGTGCTGCTTCAAAGTTTTGACCAGTGCTTGATGATCAACTTGTGAACGAACGTTGGGCAGCGACCTTGTACTGATGCCTGCAAGATAGTGCCGAACATCTTCGAGGCTAACTTGCGGTTCAGCCGCCGCAGGTGAGTGAAAACTGAACATAGCCAATAACGCCACAACCGGAGTAATCCGATGCCAGTTAAGTAGAGCCATAATCGAGTGGGGTAATAGAACAAGGAACAAACAGGCTCAACTAATTAAAGCCTGCAAACTCGCACTCCGGACGACCGCAGGACGACTGCACGGAACGGGGTTGAACAATCGATTCGCTACGCTCTGGGGTAGAAATCGCTGAATGATAGGGAGGCTGACTTGGAACCGACCAAGTTGATGCCGATTCAGGTTCAGTCTCCGAAGGCGGCTCTACTAAAGGTTTGCTTTCGATTGAAGCTTGTGGCTCGTGTGATTTGGGCGAGGCAATTTCGGGTTCGATGACTGATTCGGGCGGAGCGACCGCTGCAACAGGTTGACTCGCTTGCATTTCGGCTCGCAGAGATCGCACTGATCTGCTCGATTTTAGAGCTGTGTCATGGATTTGATCAATCAAATCAAGCGCGATCGAGAATTGACCTTGGCGAAAATAAGATTGCGCCAAATCCACAATTGTTCGAGATCGTAGCCAATCAGCTTGCACTTTTTGATAGCGAGAGCGACTGGGTGCATCGGATGGAATCGATTCTGCAATTTGAATCGCCTTTGCAACATTGCCATTACAATACTCATTCAAGGCACGATCGTAGATTGATTGAGCTAGCCGCTGCTTCAGCATCACTAACTGTAATGCGACAGACGGTGATGCCGATTGAATCGGCTCCAGCACATTCAGCGCTTGCTTGAACTGTGATTGCTTTTCCAAATGAAGGATTTGAGCGATTAGTTCAGGTGCAAGCTCAGATGCTGTTGCTTGATTCTCCGGATTGATCGATGTTGATGTTGGTTCAGATGGCTTTGTTAGCGCAACTGAACCAGCAGCAACACAACCAACAGACAACAAGAAGGCAAAAGGAACTTTTACCGAAGAAATAGCAGCGGCAAACTGTTTCATAGTGTTGATGAGTGTCCAGCAAGGACTGCTAAGCGTGACGCAAAATTAGAAACCTACAAATTTAACTGATCGATCCACAGTTGCTCAAATCATTCAAACCGGAGACCGCGGTTATCTAGCGATTTCTATGTTGAGTATATGGGGGACATCTTTGCATTCGCAACCCCAAAGCTTAAGCTTTTTCATCGAATAATAAACAATATCAATTGATATTTTATGATTTTAGAAAATCTTAAGATACAGATAAGCTTTTTTATAAAATATCAATTGATATTTTATAAATTCAAGTAAAAGAAAAGCCGACCCTAGCCCTAGAGTCGGCTTGCATAATGGAGCAATGCACATCAAATCGAATTGTTTAATTCGTCAGAATGCAACCGAGGTTTTGGCTCAGCGAGATCAGTCACTTGCTCAGGAATTTTAGCCGTCGTTGGTGGGATAAGCGGTTTAATCGATAGGGTTGCAGTCGTGTTATTCTCGGTCAATTTTCTCTGCATTTCAATTAATAGGCGGCTTCCAGAGGTTTGTCTCGCTGGATGTTGGCTCGATTTAAAGGTGGAGGCAGATAGCATCTCTTCAACCGATGCTGCGGGTAAGGGAACCGTTTCATATTTCATAAGCGTAGTCATGTTCGATCGATCAGCGACGGGGGCTGTAATGGGGCTAGGAGCCTCATTCAGCCTTGGAGCTTTTGCGGTTGCTGCTACTTCACTGGATGCTTGCGAATGATTCGGTCGGGTAGACACCGTAACGGTTGTCGGGGTCGGTGGTAGTTCCCGTTGTACAGGCGGCTTAGAAACTGTGTCCGCTGTTGGACGAGGAAGATCTGCAATTGAACGATCGCGCGGCTGCCAATGATTAGAAACGTGGGGTGGCTGCGTGTAAGTAGCAGTCCTCATCGGATCAGGCACAGTCGAGATCGGGACTGAGTTAACCGATGCTTGATCGAACTGCGATTCAGAACGAGGCGATTTAGAAGCAACGGCTTGAATCGAACTCGAAGTTGGGGCTGAGGCAACCATTGAGGGCGGTGAAGGGGGTAAAACGCGAGCAATCGATACAGGCGGATCTGGAGGAGCGATCGGGATTGATACAGGCGGATCTAGAGGAGCAACTGGGACTGAGCCATCAAGCCTTTCTGCCGTAGATGCCAGTGTTCGATCAACATTCACAGCGGTTGCGTTTTCTGGTGGAGGAGGGGGAGGAACGGCCTCGAGAGTTGGAACCTGCGATAGCGTGATAGGAAGTGGAGCCGGAGAAGTTGTGGCAATGAGTGAATTTGGCGTTTCACCTGTTTGAGCGATCGCTTGTTGCAGAAGTGCTTGGACAGGCGGAGTGTTGAAGACTTCGCTTGATCGCAGTTTTTCAAGATCCTGCATCGCTTGGTTCCAGTTGCCTTGCGAGGCGGAGTGTTGAATTGCCTGTAGCTGTTGCTCTTCTGTTGTCCAAGTTCGCCGTAACTGCTGCGACTCAGAAGCCGCAGTGGTTGCTGCTGGAATCACTTGAAGCGCAGTCAGAGCTTCTTTAATGTTTCCACGACGGTATTTTTCCTTGGCTTGAGCCAAGATTTGCTGTGACAAGGATTCTTGTAGCACTTGCGCGGATTTGAAGTGCTTACTGTTGCTTGGGACTCCGATCGTATTTTTAATTGCATCGAGCGGTAGATTCTTTCTGTTTAGAGCCTGAGCTTCGTTCAGTTGATCCTGAAAAAGCTTTTCACGGTTGGGGGGAATTGCTTTTGATGACAGCGGGTTCTGCGATAACGCATAAACGCCTAAAGACGCGATCGATGCAACAGCACTACCGCCGAGTAGCCAACGACTCATAGATTCCGTTTCTCCATTACTTTTTGCAAAGCTTGCGGGGCAGGATCGACTCAATCGATCCAATATCAAATAGGGTTGAAACTTGTAGACTTATTGTAAGCACAATTTTCATGTTCCAGCGTTAGCATTAAGAAAAATTGAGCCAGTTAATTGGATTGATAGTCTTCAAAGACTGGCACTAATGCCACGATTGCTCGTACCGAAGTTTCAGCAAAACAGTTTCAATATGTCTATTTGTCTTACATTCGGCAAATTAGAGCTAACGGGTGAGCAACTTTATAATGCGATCGCGCATTATGGATTACTCAGCACCTTGCTCGAACAACTCTTTCTTGACTTCCAAGTTCTTCCTAGTATCGAAGTGACTGGAGCGGATTTATTTGAACTACTTAGTGGACGCGATCGTGCGTCAATGCCTGATCCCGAAGCATTGGAGCAATTTTTGAGCGAGCGGGCACAACAGTATCAGATGTCGATCGATCAACTAAAGTCCAAGGCGATGCGCGAAATTCGGATGCAAAAACTCAAGCAACAGTTTGCACCCCAGATTGAATCAGAGTTTTTGCGATCGCGATCAAACTATGACCAAGTAGAATTTTCACTTGTACAAACGAGCGATGCTAACTTTGCCGCAGAGGTTCTGTTTCAAATTCGCGATGATGGCAAGGATTTTGGTGAGATTGCTCAGCGACATTCAGAAGGATCTGAGAGATCGACGCAAGGATGGGTGGGACCGATGAAGCTAGCAAACTTACCAGAGCCGATTCGAGTGTTGTTTTGTACGGGGGAAGTCGGAAAAATATACGGACCAATCGAGATCAATGGTCAGTATTGTATTGTTCGGTTGGAGCGGTTCCACGGCGCACGATTAACCGAAGTCCTCCGTGCAGAGTTAATCAATTCTTTATTTGCGCGTTGGCTGAGCGAGCAGACCGTTCGGGCGCGACAAGCTGAAATTGCTCAAATCAATGCGGGTGACTCATGAGTGAAATGCCGCTTCAGCCGCGATCGTTTCTGCCGACCTTTTTCAGTGCAGCATTGTTCGAGGATTTGCTGCCAAACACTTGCTATCAGATTTCGTCAAAAGTTCGGATTAATAGTTTTCGTCCAGGACAGGTCATTCAGCCGGAACATTCATTCCCAATCGAAGTATGTTGCGTCGTCCAAGGACAAGTGCGAGTTGTTGGACCTGCGGATCAAGAAGCCCCAACGCTTGGAGTTCTGCATGAAGGGGAGGTGTTTGGATGGGAAAGCGTTGTTCGGCGGTCTACGTTCGGATCAGTACGTGCCGCGGGTCTCGAAGAAGTCATTACACTCGGTTTAACGATCGAGGATTTTGAATCGATTCTGCAAGAGTTACTGCCGACGCTCTCAAAACACGTTAGCTTCGTTGAAGTGTACGATGTACTACTGCGCTTTTGCAATACCATTCCGACGAAACTCAATCTGCCAGATCTAAGCGAAGTGAGTCGTCATATTGTGACTCAAAGTTGTGCGACCGTGAGGCATTGGTTTGGACAAAACGACCCGACGTTTCATCTTTCATCTGGATACTTATGGTTTGTCAGCAGCAGTACACATCAGTCGTTACCGATTGGAACGATCGTTGAATCGATCGCAGACTTACCGCAGTTCAAATCCCGATCGATCCCAATCCGGCTGTTAGGGATCGATCGTACCTTTTTGAGCGCCGCACTTTCGACCGGATTATTGCCCGCGCCAGACGCGATCATTGCAGATTCAGGAAGCGGAGAGTTAGTGTTGGCGCGACTTGAAGCGTTGGCAAAAACCTCAGTTCCAAGGCCTCTGCCGAATCGAACTCCCAAACTTTATCCAGCGCACACAGCGCGGAATCAAACATTTGCGGAATCAGTTGTGACTGCGTTCTGGAATGTATGTGAATTATTAGAAGTTCCATACAAACCAGAATTTTTGCGGCAGTGGAGTCAGCAGCTTGAATCGCAACCGCGAGATCGGATGGATTGGTACGCTGCGATCGCAGATGCGTTTGGATTAAGCGCTCAAACAGTAAAATTCCCGACGACCGCAGGCGGTATATCCCGGCTACAAACGCCCGCTTTGATTCAGATTCAAGATGAATTGTGCGTTATGTACGAAGCCAGCGATCAGGCGGTGGTGTTTGCGACTCCATCGGGATTAATGCGGCGTTCTTCGCGTGAGATTGCTGCTGTTCTTCAGAAGAATACGACTGGCACTGCGATCGTTCTCGGTCGTCAAGCCCAGAGCCGTACCGATCGCTTCGGTTGGTGGTGGCTAATCGGCGCATTTATGCCACAAACGCCAACGCTACTGTACGTTTTGATGGCTTCGATCGTCGTGCAGCTTCTAGGACTGGCTAACCCGCTTCTGACGCAGCAAATCGTTGATCGTGTGATCATTAATTCTAGTCCTGGAGCGTTGCCAGTTTTTGGAATTTTGCTGATGGGATCAAGTGCAATCGAGGCGGCAATAACCGTAGCACGAACCTACTTGCTAAATAACACGACGAACCGCGTTGACTTACTGTTGGGATACCAGATTATTGAGCATCTGTTTAATCTACCACTGCCCTTTTTTCAAAAGCGCCCTGTGGGTGAAATTGCTGCCCGGATTAATGAACTCGAAAAAGTGCAGCAGTTTATTACAACTACATTCCTTACAGTTGTACTAGACGTACTGTTTTCGATCATCTATGTCTGTGTAATGCTGATTTACAGTGGCGTTCTAACAGTCTGCGTGCTGGTGACAGTCCCTGTAATCATCGGTTTAACGCTGGTTGCGGCTCCAGTGTTTCAAGAACTGATTCGCAAGCGATCCGATCAACACGCTCAGATGCAGTCTCATCTGATCGAGATGCTGAACGGAATGTTTACCGTTAAATCGCAACGCATGGAATTCGCCATTCTCGCAACCTGGCGGCAACAGTATCGGGCATATCTCAAAACCGGACTCAAAACGACGATGTTAGGCGCATCGTTTCAGGCAGTGAATAGTTTCGTCAGTAACTTTAGTAGCTTATTGGTGCTATGGGTCGGCTCAAATGCGGTACTCAATGGCGATCTCACGCTCGGACAGTTAATTGCTTTTCGCATCATTGCGGGATATGTCACACAGCCATTGGTACGCTTATCCGGGTTGTGGCGCAATGCTCAAGAAGCTGATGTATCGATGAATTTGTTGGCAGATGTGAAAAACGAACCGCCAGAGTTTTCAGAAGTTGATGCGCGTCGGTTGGCACTTCCTCAGATCGAGGGTCATGTGCAGTACGATTCGGTTGAGTTTGGCTTTCAGCCCGGACAGCTACAGCTTAACAAAGTGTCGATCGACATTCCGGCTGGAACTTTTGTCGGAGTCGTCGGGCAAAGCGGCTCTGGGAAAAGTACATTATTAAAACTGCTACCGCGCTATTACGCGCCGATGAGCGGGCAGGTTTATATCGACGACATTGATATTGCCAAAATCAATCTCAAATCCTTGCGTGAGCAGATCGGGGTAGTGCAGCAAGAACCCAATCTATTTCGGGGAACGCTGCGATCGAATATTGCAGGCGGGAACGAAGATGTTGATGAAGCAGCCGTTGTAGAAGCGGCAAAAATTGCTGAAGCGCATGATTTTATCTTAAGTTTGCCTGATGGGTATGGAACAGAAGTCGGAGAACGAGGCTCATCGCTGTCTGGAGGACAACGCCAGCGAATTGCGATCGCGGCAATGGTATATCGCAATCCGCGATTAGTCATTCTCGATGAGGCTACCAGTGCGCTCGATGCCGAAACCGAGCGACGAGTGGTTGATAACTTGATGCGGCGATTTGGTGACACAACGTGCTTCTTTATTACGCACCGACTCTCAAATTTGCGACGAGCGGATTTGATTTTGTATATGCAGTCCGGATTGATTATCGAGCAAGGCTCACATCTGGAATTGATGGCTCGACGGCAAAACTATTACTGCTTGTATCAACAACAATTACAACAACCGAGTTAACTGGAGAACAATCATGCTGAAACATTGGATTTGGCAATTGACCTATCGCATCAAGCGCCCATTAAGTTTAATCAAGCGATCTGAAACAGAACAAGAGCAAGTTGCATCGACGTTTGAACCGGAATATGACAATCGCCCCCGATGGGTAATGATGGTGATCGGATCACTTGTGGTGACACTTAGTGGAACCGTTGTTTGGGCGTGTGTAGCTGAACTGGATGTCGTTGTTTCGGCACGGGGTCGGATTGATTCATTATCCTCGGCGCAAACGCTCAAATCGATTCGAGGCGGGCGCATCACAGCAGTTCTTGCCAAAGACGGCGATGTTGTTCAATCTGGGCAACTATTAGTGCAGATTGATAAGTCAGAGTTGTTTAATCAGCTATTGTCGCTGAAGAAACAGCGCGAACCGTTTGCAGCGCAAGCAGCGGTGCTGCGGCAGGCAAGTGCAGCGCTATTCGTGAATCCGCAAGATTCAGTGCTAGCAACATTGCCAGAAATTGCAGCACTCTTGCGGCAGCGTAACTTAATTAATGCCCAATTGACGAATAATTCATCAGAGTTGGCTCCGGATCAATTGATTAGCTATAACTTGTTTGTGCAGCGATTAAGGATGATCGAATCAGAGCGGCAAATTCAAATTGCTCAAGCGCAAGTGCAATCGATCGGCACTAATGCACAGATCGAAAATGCGGGTGCCCAATTAAGGATTGAGCGCGATAAGCTCTCGCGTCTAGGGCAACTGTTCGCGCAAGGTGGCATTTCCCGCAACGGAGTACTTGATCAAGTTGGGGCAGCCAATGAAGTTCAAAGCCGGATTATTCAAGCACGGACGCAGCAAGCGCAAGTGCTGGCGGAACAGCAAAAGACTCAAACAACGACGCAGCAACAGCTTGATGAAGTTTATCGTCAACTGCTTGACGCGAAAGTTCAGGCAGATAGCCAAATTGCCAACAAACTCCGTGAAGCGCAAGAGCAACTCATCAAGCTTGATGCTCAGATCAAGCAAATCGACCTTGACTTAAAGGCTCAAGAAGTTGTGGCTCCAACTGCCGGAACAGTGACAGGATTAGAGGTCACGCTGCCTGGAGGCATTGTGCAACCGGGTCAGCCGTTACTTCAAGTGATTCCGAACGAATCGATAGTTGCAACAGTTGAAATTAGTCCAGCAGATATCGCCAATCTCAAAGTAGGAACTCCGGTGGAAGTGCGGATCGATGCGTTGCCGTTTACTGAGTTTGGTGCGATCAAAGGGTCGATCGCGAATATCAGCAGTAACACGATTCAGAGCCAGAATGGGCAGCCTTTCTTCCATGCTCAGATTCGACTAGATCAACCGATACTTGAGCGAGGGGCACAAAAGCATCCGTTAAAAAATGGCATGACCATCAGCGCCCAAATGAAAACGAGAACTCAACGCCCGATCGAATTGGTGTTGGGGTCGCTGATAAATTTAGCAGATTCGGCAAAGTCCGGGCGATAAGAATTGATTTTTTGTAAATCCAACTTTCAATCATGCAATACACAGATTCACTGGCACAGCCAATGGTTCCGATCGAACCATCGCTACACCACAAAGTGTTAACGCTCTCTACGCTAGATCAAACGCTTAACCCTCAAGTTCAATACCAACTTTATCTTAATCACATTGCCTTAGAGATGGGTTTCGACTGGTTGAGCGACGATCTAATGCCATATCCAACGATTCCTTATCAGAACTGGAAGCAGGTCGATGGCAGTGCTTTGCGATTCAGAAGTCGAAAGACAGTCGTAATCATTCCTGGAGATACGATCGATGCAAAAACGATGAGCATCCCCGATTACTGGTTGTCAGGAACGAATCAGGGAGACTACTTTCTCTGGATACAGATTGACTGTAATGAGTTATGGCTAAAGTTTTTTGGATTCATCGATCGCAAGACGGTGGAACAATCGCCCTACAACTCGGAAAAAGAGTCTTATACGGTCCAGTCAAATAATCTGGTTGCGGACATCGCGGTACTTAGCATTATCAATCAAATTTGCTGTTAATTCACATCATTAGACATGAAATAACAGCAAGGCTAAGTCTGGTGATTATCTGCCACATGCGCTAGTGGGTCATTTGGCATGAATATCGCCATTCGCGACAGCAGGCGAATCATTCATTTTCTGAGTACAAGCACCTGACCCACCTAAACGATATTGCTGTCGTCTGAGTCTTGCCCGTTGTCTTCGTGCTGCTCGTTTTCCACCCCACTCAAACGGAGTCGGATGTTGGTTCCAAACTTGAGCAACAGTTTCTAATCGCTCAATGATTTGTTGCGGAGATTGAGGATGTTGACCATCCAGAGCGCGACGCTTGAGAATGCGCTGAATCGATTCCGCCATGTTCAGCCAACTGCCGGAAAGTGGCGTGTAGAGCGGTAAAATGCCTTGCTCACACAGCCATAGCATCAGTTCAGGCGTTCGGTGTCCAATCAAGTTATCCCACACTAACAACAGTCGCAAGGGTGGCAGTTGAGTTGGAAGCGTGAACTTGATGGTTAATCCTTCGCGCCACTGTTGCCACATCGAGCGAATCAGTTCGCTCGGCAACGACTGTGAGACTTCGGGCAACGCTTTGATGATTTGTGTCAGTTCTTGTTTGAGCCAAGCATGAAGGACTAAGTTCGTGGCGCTTTCCACCCCTTTGACCCGAACTTGCCCATCGTGCGGATGAAACAAGGTGAGCAACTTCGCCGTTCCCTCGCGCAGATACTCATGCGACTGCTGTTGAGGATGTTCTTCGAGTTGCCAACTTGAAGCTGGATAAGGCACGGTTTGGAAGGGTCCAGCTTCATCCTGACACCATACGGCAATTCCCATTGCTTCTGCGGTACGATATGCTCGCTCAATCAAGTTTTTTTACTTCTGCATCGGGGTCTGTGACGGTCACAACTCCGCTCTTGCGACGACGCAAAGCACTGTCCGTTTTGCACCAACTGCGGCTTTGCTGCCAGCTATGTCCTGCCTGGTGCAAGACCTGCCAGAGTGTGTAGGTACTAATCGTGGCAAATTCACCGTCTCCATCCTGACGCAAACGGCGTTGTAAGCTTGATAGCGACCAATGTGACACTCCATCGACCGCAAGTTCTGGCGGTTGCTGTGCGGTCGCTAAAATCTGCTGCCGTTGCTGAGCTTGATACTGAGTTTTTGCACCGCCACCCTGTCGCGGGGTCAAGGCGGACAATCCCTCAGCATTGAAGCGGGCAACGACCTGAGCCACAGCATCCCCTGAGCGTCTTCCACTTGCTTGAGCCGCCGCCGTGTAGCTGCTTCCTTGTGCCACGGCTAGTAGCGCTTTGGCACGAGCAACACGACTGGCAGATTCGCTCGTGCAACGAGCAATGCGTTCAAGTTCTCGCTGTTCTTCAGCACTCAGCAGGCGTAGAGGTTGTTTCTGGCGACGAGTCATAGTAGTTCAGGAGGTAGGTTCTTCTATATTGGCAGACCAAGCAAAAAAATGGCGATGTTCATGCCAAATGCCCCACTAGTTGTGGAGAAATGTCCACAACTGGCGTTTCTTCAAGCTGTGCTTCAAATCTTGATTGAAGAAGAGCTAGAAGAAGCAAACAAAGTTGTCTGCGAGAAACCACCAGGAATCTCGGTGGTTTGAGTCGTAGACTGCGGCTGACCTGTAACCTTCGACTTCTCTAACAAACTTGAAAGCTGAGAACTGACATCGCCTCCAACAAAGCTAGAGCCAGCCGAAGTCGATAAATTAACAGAATACTGCGATTGGTTGCCTGCTGGCAGGAACACAGCATTCGAGCTGACTCCTTCAGGTCCAACCGAAACGGACCCATTAGAACTGGTAATTCCACTCATAATAACTCTCCACTGATAATGTAGTGACGCAGCAGCTATGGGATTACAAGCCTATGCTTGTTTATTCAATCTTTGTCTAGGTGAAGGGATGGATTTCTAAATTGATGTCTTGCTGCTTGCTCACATTGTAAGTTAGTTTAGGAGAAATACAAGCATTTTGTGCTGCTATCAATAACATTGTTAATGTTTAAAGTCGATCGAAGCCGCTTGAAGTTATTAATGCGAGAGCGTGACTATCTTGATCAAAGCGATCAAGAAAAAATTAGAAGATTCAGCAATGGAAGTCACTGCTTAGTTAATCTGAGGATAGACCACAAGCACGATCTCAAGAGCGATCATAACAACACCAATCCAGATGGATAAGTGTTCTCCGTACTTCCAAAGTCGCTCTAAAGTCATAATTGCGGTGAAAATTAGCATATTGCTTAAATTCTCTATACCAATCGCCGCGCATCCAACCATGAGTGCCCAACAACAGTCAAGGCAGTATAATCCATGCTGCCATCCTAAATTCCAGCTACCAATCATGCCTTGCGGATAGTACTGAGCGATAAAAGCGGACACAGAACGGCATCCTTTTAAGCAGGCTTGTTTCATTGGAGTAAATTGAAACGCTCCAACTCCGATTAGAATCAGAGGCTGAAACAATACATGATGTTTGAAATGAGGAGAAAGCCAGAAATCAAGTCCAATGTCGATCGCAATCATCGCGATTGAGAAGCTTGACCATATCACTAGACATGCAATCAAAAACAAGATTTGATTACAGGTAGCTTGAGTTGTCCCTTCAGCTTGTCGTGCATCAATTTGTACAAACTTCTCAGCGATTGGCACTGTACTCGGCAACATCATCGCAATGGTCATGAGTAGCCAGGAAGCGAAGGGTCTGGCAATCGTTTTCGTCAACGGTGTGACTGATTGGTGATGCCTCGTGAGGTGCTGATGATCATATCCAGTGAGCATTAATAGAAGCCACGCGATCGCAACAATAGTCCAAATAAGTAGGCGACTGCTCCAGTTAATCCAAGCAGTAGATCCGAATGGACGTGATGAATTCATGATGAAGAGGTAAAAGGTTTTGACCGATTTTTTTCACGGATGCAACTGCCGCTCATCCGTAGTTGGGCGAATCCTTGCTGTGGTTTGTATTGAATTGGAAAGACATTTACCGATTGGCAGGGCGGAAGTGCAAGATTAATGTCTGCAAGAATGCCGCCCAGAGAACCATTAAATGCTTGCACTAATTGAGTAATCTGTTCGCTTGTGGCGTGGTCGTCGATCATTAGAATTGAGGTTTGATTCGCTTCTTGTATCCATCGCACGATCGTCAAAGAATCAACTGAAACAGATTGAATATTGCCAGATTCGATGTGATAAGCGACAAAGCTATCACAAGCGGCGGCTTGATCCCAGCACGCGCAATTGATTTCTATTCAACAGCCGCAGCTTCCGATGCTTTGCCCGATTAGCTTGTACATTTAGAACAACTTGGGAGAATACCACTCAGAGGTTGAAGTAGAGTCGAAGGAAAGCGGTTGAGTTGTCGAAGTACTGCTAGAACAGCCACAGCTGCATCCTCCACACGCAATCGCGCAGCCACAGGAACTCATGCTTGAGATTGCAGAATCATCAATTCTGCTACCACCGAAAATGGAGCGAAAGCTGTCTAAAACTTCTTGACTTTGATCAACCGCTCCCAGTGAACTTGCGATCGCAGCGAGAATTTCCGGGCGATCAGTTGGTAAGACAATAGAGTTGTTGGGAAATAGAGAATAATAGACAGAAATCATGTGAATTGCATCTGATGTTGAACCTTGAACGCGCACTAAACCAAGACCGCTTGCTTCGAGCTTTGACTGGGCTGAATCGCAAAGCTTTTGATGCACTGCTACCAAGTTTTGAGCAAGCGTATGAGGCAAGCCGCGCTGCGGCAAAGCCAGTACGAAAACGAGCCAGGGGCGGTGGGCGCAAAGCAAGGTTGAACAACACAGAAGCGAAGCTGTTTTACATTTTGTTCTACTTCAAATGCTACCCGACATTTGATTTAGCTGGGATTTTGTTTGACCTTGACCGTTCTCAAACGCATGAATGGATGCATGAACTGCAACCGATTCTCGAAACTGCATTGGGGCATGAGCTAGTGTTACCCGAACGCAAGTTACGCAGCATTGACGCTTTCATGGAGATGTTTCCAGGCGTGGAACGGGTAATGATTGATGGAACCGAGCGTCCGATTCAACGCCCTCAAGATGCAGAACAGCAGACGCAAAACTACTCCGGCAAAAAGCGTCGTCATACCCGCAAGCATTTGGCGGCAGTAGACCAAACCAAACGAGTGTTGGTGTTGAGCAAAGCCCGCGAGGGAAAGCTCCACGACAAGCGCTTTGAAGCCGAAGAAGAGATTGCTTTTCATATCCCGGATGAGATTCCCATTGAAGTCGATTTAGGGTTTCACGGCTTGCAGTCCGAGTACACGAACATTCGCATTCCGCACAAGAAGCCAAGAGGGGGTGAGTTAAGCGATGAACAAAAGCAAGAAAATCGTACCCTGAGCCAGTCGCGAGTCGTTTGCGAGAATGCGTTCTCAGGCATCAAGCGTTATCGAGCAATCAGCGCCATCTATCGTAATCACATCCAGGATTTTGATGACCATTTGATGCTGACTGCTGCTGGATTATGGAACTTCTACTTGAAAGCAGCTTAAGCTCAGAAATAACGAGCAAGATTGCTGCTTCAGGTTAACTTATTCCCCAACAACTCTAATATTTTCAAACGGATGAGAGTCCGTTCGAGCAGGATCAGAGTTCATAAATTTCTTGAAAGCTAGTAACGAATTGGAATCGCTGTTTGTTCTAATCCTAAATCGAAGTTCTAGAACTTTGACGCTCAACTTAAAAAAACATTATCAAGAAGATCGCTTTTTAGGTTTGTGTGCAGGCTTGAGCTTAAACACTGACTGCATGAAACTAGCTATTGTGTCGGTGGGTGCATCTTGTACGCGAACGAGAACTTCGTTCGCATATTCAATCAGTTGTCGATCGTGCATTGGAGATAATTTATTTGGAGCCTTGAGTGCAATCTGAGTCATCTTTTCTTGAAGAACCAGCCCTGACAGCGAGGACCCGATGCGGCAAGATTCTTCAGTCACTTGATACTCAAAGATGAGTCGATTCGAGTGATCCCAAACGACGAAGCCTGCATCATTCCATTCAATCTGCCAGGAGTCTGAAGTTGCTTCCGATAATTGTACCCAGCGCTTAAGAATTTCTCGAACTCGATCCTTATCAGATTTTATAAATTCAAACTGTTGTTTAGCACCAACAGGAGATGGCTTGGGTGCTGGTGGTGTGGAAGCAGAATTACGCTTAGCTTGCGTTTTTTTCAGTTCAACAATCTCTAACCCTTTATTGGAAGGTGAGTTCTTTTGAGTTAGGTTCGATCCGCGATCGCGAGTCGGAACAATCGGCTGAGTCGATACGGAAACAGCGCCTGCGGAGGGTCTCATCGGATCAACTTGACTAGATTGATGCGATAAGGGTTCAATGGCACCAGGTAATGGAATAATTACATCGTTCAGCGATGCAGCCTGTTCAGGAGCATGAACGGTTTTAATCTGCCAGTTTTCCGGCGATAAACTGCCATCAAGACATCGGGGAAACCGCACACGACTTAATGAACGGGGGATGTGAGTATAAGGATCAAAGGACCTGATGACTAAATCGACTTCGACCTCAGACATGTCTTCAGGAAGATGGTACTCCAAAACTGTGAATAACTTTGGCGTTATCGCATTATTTCTATGGGTAAGTGCATAAGTTTTCCCAGGAATGTACACCAATCGCCCTAAATAGCGATCGCGAATCGATGCTGCGGGAAAGTCGATAAAAACCGCAGCGTCTTTCGCATAGATTTTTGCTTGAGGAGAAGACATTGAAGAAACTCTAGGGAAAGGTCTTTAAAGCATATCTATTGATATAGTTTCCCCTATAAATGGCAGATCTAAGGGCGAGGAGTGAGGAAATGCTGCACGTCAAAAGGATTTAATCTACATACTATCAAAGGTTTCTCAATTCACAAGTAATTTTTCCTTGCTCTTCATCATCCGCTAGTGAGCTACAAGAGAATATATTCACGCTTTTTTGTGCTCGTAGCGCCGTAGAGTTCTCCAGGCTCGGCATCAATGCCTACTCTTTTTAATGCGGTTTCGATAATGCCATAGACTTGTGTGGAGCTGAGCTTTCTGCCTCTAGCGCCATAAAATACATAGTCATCGAGCGATCGACCTTGACGTAACTGGATGAATTCCGACCAAATTGGGTCATCTAAGACAATGGTGCGCTCGTACTTTTTGTAGCGTACTTTGATTGATTTCTTGTCTGGATCGACATCAAACCAAGTGAGCGGCAAAATCTCGGAAATCTTGCACTTGGCAATCGTTAGCAATAAAATTACTCGGTTGCGGAGTTCTGGTTCACCATTGATGAGCAAATCTTTTTTAAAGACGATATAAGTATCGGGTCGCTGTTTGCTAAAAGATTTAGGGTTAACTGAAACTGCTTGATATAAAGCGCTGTCGCAGAGTCCTTTACTCCCCATATCTTTGAGGAACGCCCGAATCGCCGTTCGGTAGGTACGCAAAGAGTTTTCAGATCCATTCAGATCACCAATTTTGGCTTGAACGGATTTTGGTGACAATTGCCTTAGCTGGTCTAGATCTAAACTTAAGCAAAATTGCTTAAGTCCTCGTTCATAAGTGGTCTTAGTGTTAATAGTTCCAGGATGGTTTTCAAGCCACTCTGAGAAAACTTGTTCTAATGACAACATAATGAAATGAATTGATTACATATCCCATGATATTGAATATTTTTTTGTTTTCTGATCGTCGTTATACAATGAGTCCAAGCAGAGAAGCAACATTACCGCTCTGTCCCTAGTCTCGCAGTTTTTTATCATGCCTAGATCTATCGCTGATTCAGCGGGAAATTTGCTGTTTCTTGGATTCAGTGCTGTTCTTCAATTAACAACACCGATTGCAAATAAAGAGCCAGCTTCCTCAACGATAATTCCACCGTCAGTGTCGAAATCGAGTTTGGAGCAACAGTCTCGATCGACTTCTACTCAACAAATGGTTGATCGTTCAGCAATGTCTGTAGCTCAACCAAAGTCTTCACGATTGAGAGATCGTCCTTCGCCAACGGGGGTACAATCGCTTGCTTCCCAGAAGTCCATTCGTGACGTTCGCATCCTGGTTGCTGAAGCACAAACAATTTCGATCGGAGGAACAAATTCTGTTCTCATCCGCGACACATCTGGAAGGGGGATCGCAAAATTACAGCCGAACCAGGCATACTGGGCAAGCCAGAATACAGGTGGAATTCAGATTGGCAACGGACAACTGACAAATGATCTGTGGCTTGAAGCAGACGGACCGATTTGGGTTAACGATCTCGCTTATCACGGTCGAGTTCGATTAATCAACAATGGTGACGGATTATTAGCGATTAATACATTGGATTTAGAAACTTATCTAACGAGCGTAGTGGGCGCAGAAATGCCATCAAGCTGGCATACAGAAGCATTGAAAGCGCAAGCGATCGCCGCTCGATCCTATGCAGTTGCGCTGATGCAGCAGCCGCCGAGCGATTGGTACGACTTAGGGAACGACGAACGCTTTCAAGTGTATCGTGGACTTGAAAGCATCACTCCGGAAACAATTGCTGCTGTTGAATTAACTCAGCATCAAGTGTTAGTACAAGATGGGAAAGTACTCATGTCGGAATATGCTTCAACTGAAGAAGTTACACAGGAGGCTCATGCTGGACAAGGAATGTCACAGGCAACAGCGCAACAATTAGCAAATATGGGATATTCCCACTTGCACCTTTTAGGAACCTTTTACCGAGGAGCTGGACTCGCTCGACTGTTATGAATGAGACGATCGTGGAATTTTTGTGGTTAATGAACCTACGTTAACTTTGCATGATCGCAGAACGAGACCCCCAACAATCGATCGTTCATCACAGACAATTGTTTCTAGATACACCCAGTCATTTTGACCACTTTGAAGGCGATAAAGGATTTGAGGATCAACCTTTTGAGATTGATGAATTGCTTTGAGGGTTTGAGCAACGCGCGATCGATCTCTTGGGTGAACAAAGGCTAGAAACTCTTCGCCTAACAGGGCATCCGCAGAAGCGCCAAGCAACCCCTCGATCGTCGAATTAACGTAGGCAATGCAATTGTTTTCATCGAGAACAAGGACTAATTCAACTCGACTTTGCATTAATGTTCGCCACTTCGTTTCTTGGCGGCGATAAGCTGACTGTAACTGATTAATCCGGGTCACGTCGCGCGTCATTTCGATTAGCATCGGGTTTCCGCCTGTGATCGAAACTTTGCCTTTTGATCGCAACCAGCGCTCCTCGCCGTCGCAATCCACAATGCAAAAATCTAATTCAAACTCGTTTCCACTTGAGATTGCGCCTTGGATTGCTTGATCCAATCGCACTCGATGGTCTGGATGCACAAATTCCAAGTACTGTTGATAGTGCCCTTCAAAGCGATCGTTACCCAGGGCATACAACTCCGCTTGTCGCTTTGACGCTTTAACTGCGAGAGTCTTCAAATTCCATTCCGCAAATCCGGTTTCCTGGGCAAGTTCAACCAGTACGGCGCGATTGTAGCGTGCCAGTTCAGAGGGTTTGAGAGAGCGGACCTGAAAGTATCGCACGAGGTATCCAACGAAGATACCCAGCAGAATACCGAGCAGAAGAATAAGGAAAGACATTATTACTGGCTTCTAGGGGCTAGGCTCATCAAGCAAAACGGATTGCTCTTGGACATTTATTTGTACTGGTAGTCTCTACTTCTAAAAATCACCTGATTTTATTCTTATAGCGTAGCTAGCAGAATTCCGTAAAGACTCTCAATATTTATTCCATAAAATTAAACGGTTTTTAGGCTGAGATTGCTTGCTTAATACGAGTAAAAGCAGCTTTCCTGCTTTTAATTCTCGGTCAACTTACGAAGTTTTGAGAAGCATGGCAAGATAGAAGATAAATCTGAGTGTTAAGAAGGGAAACCTTATTTTAATCAGGTGATTTTCTATGAGTAGGGTTTGAAGTATGGAAAAACCGAGAAAAACTGCCATTTTTAGTCAAGTCCCTACTTTAGAAGAGCCGCGAATTGATGCGAATATTCTGATCCGATTGCTACAAGTCGCGATTGATCGAGATTTTGAAGCGGCAGAGGTAGCGCTACTGAAAACCCTGATTCAAGATCCGTGCCTGAATTTTCAGGCAGTGGCAGACAAAACCGGATATCAGATGTATTATCTACGGGGACAAGTTGGACCGAGACTGTGGGCAGATTTCACAGAGGTCTTCGGTCGATCGTATGGGGCAGAAATCGGCAAGCGAAATTTTGGCGACTTCATTCATTGTTTCTTAGAGAAGTTGTCACTGATGCCCAACTCCTTTCTACAGCAAGACTTAGAGCAGCATCAGATTGCCCAAATCTTCGAGCCTGGTGAAGGCGAATGGGCGATCGCTCCCTCAGAGTCTTGGTTTTACGGCAGGTCAAAAGAACTTGATTCCTTGGGTAAGTTGCTGAGCCAGTATCGGCTTGTCACGCTCATCGGTGACGTAGGTGTGGGAAAAACAGCCTTGGCTGCGCGTTGGACTGAGCGGTTTGGCGCAAAAAGTTTTGATCGTGTTATTTGGAAATCGATCGCTCACGCCCCAGAACCAGACATACTACTCAACGAGCTGCTTCAGGAGTTTGAAGTCAAAGAATTGCCTCAGAAGTTATCTGAGAAGATGAGCGTTTTGATGCAGATCATAAAGCGGCAGCGGTGTCTTATCGTACTTGATAGTGCGGAGAGTCTGATTAGAACCACTGCGATTACGGCACTTGATCCCTATACGTCACCGGATTATGGGCGGATGATTCGGTTTTTTGCCGAAGAGCCACACCAAAGCTCTTTACTGTTCATTAGTCGTCGCAGGTTCAACGATGTGCTGCGATTAAGCCGTGCAAATCGGGCGGCTGCCACGATGCGGCTAGAGGGATTACAGCCAAAGGAGGCACAGCGAATTTTTGAAGCTCATGGGTTAAAGAATTCAAGTGACTGGCAGAGGTTGATTCAAATTTACGCTGGGAATCCACAGTACTTAATTTCTATTAGTGAATATATTCAAACTGTTTTTAGTGGAAGCGTGCAAGAGTTTTTGCGCTGTGACACTGTTATTGTGCCTGATATCGTTTGTCAAGAGTACATTACTCAAATTCAAGAAATTAATGCAGAGCATCGCGCTCTTTTATTTCATCTCGCAGCGCTAAAGGACCCGGTTCATTTTGATCAGTTGGTTGTTAATCTGGCTACCTCAATGAAGTCGCAGTCCGCTTTAATCAAGGCACTAAACGACTTAACTGAAATGAATTTGGTTGAAAAACAGCAGAACAACGCGATACTATTTGGTTTAAATCCTATTGTAAAAAAAGTAATTCTGTCGTTTCCTTTTATTGGTGGATCTTGATCTGTGTATTTCAGATCGAAATAATTGATACGGCTACTAAACTAATAAGCATGTGTACTGCATTAACCCAAACTGTCCTGATCCTCATCGCAGCTCGGAAGAAAATCAATGTCTAGCTTGTGGTACACCCTTGTTGTTTCGTGGCTATCGAGCCGTTGCGTTGATTGAGAAAACGCAGCACAGTGAGATTTTTGAAGTTGTAGTAGAGAATAATGACGGTGGGACGATTCGCCGCATCATGAAAGTGATTCAAGCGGAGACGAGCGATCGCAAGCGCATTGAGTTGTTCGAGCGAGAATATGCGGTGCTGTCGTGGCTAAATCATCCAAATATTCCTCGTGTTGATCTGGATGATTTCTTTCGAGTTTCAGTACCAAACAGTCATGAGATGTTATGTCTTGTGATGCAGAAGATGGAAGGTGAAACACTAGAGCAATGGATTACTCAGAACGGACCAATCTCTGAGAAGATGGCTCTAGAGTGGCTGCGACAATTAGTTGCGCCTGAGATCGAGCAAGATCCGGAGTCGTTTCCGGGTGTACTGGCGTACTTACATCAGAACCACATCGTGCATCGAGATCTCAAACCGAGCAACCTGATTTTGCAACCGAGTGGGAAGCTGGCACTGATTGATTTTGGTGGAGTGTATGAATTAACGAACCCTTACCAAGCGGAGATTGCTGCAGATCGTCGCAGCGTTACCGTTATTACATCACCCGGATATTCAGCCCCGGAGCAAATTAATGCTCAAGCCTTGTTTGCTTCGGATTTCTATGCGTTGGGTAGAACGTGGGTACGCTTGCTGACGGCACAACTGCCAATCGATCTAATTGATCCCCAAACCAATCAATTGCACTGGCATCGACGCGCGCCCCAAATTTCAAGACCGTTTGCACGATGGCTTGATACGTTAATGTCACCCACTCCGGATCGTCGTCCCCCGACAACGATTGCAATTTATGAAACATTAACTTATCAACTGCCACAGCGAATTCGCGTGAGTCGAATTCTCAATTCTTGGGCGTTTAAGGTAACTGCAACCGGAGTTTCTGTTGCTATCGTCATCGGAGTGGGCATCATTTTTAATTCCTGGAGATCTGATGAAGCTTTGCGGCGCGGTCTTCAGAATCTGCAAGCTGAGCAGTATCAAACAGCACGTAGGGAGCTTGAAGTCGCGGTTCGCCTCAACGATCGCTCCTCAGATGCTCACTCAAATTTGGGGCTGGCATGTTACTACCTCAGCGATGATCCTTGCGCGATCAAGCAGTACAGGCGTGCGATCGAGCTAATGCCGGACAACTGGCAGGCACACTACAATCTAGGAGCACTTTACGATCGTCAAGGTAAGATTCCTTTAGCGATCGAGTACTACACAAAAGCCACAAACGGCTCGAATGACCTAAAAGCCCTAGCAATCAACAACATTGCACGTCTGAAGAACCGACAGCGGCAGTACGCCGAAGCAGAAGCACTCGTGCGATCAGTCCTTGACTTAACGCAGACAAACTCGACCTTGGCATCTCTGTATAAGAATTTAGGTTGGGCATTGTTTGGATTAAAACAGTATACCGAAGCACAAGTGGCACTGGAGAAAGCGTTACCGCTCGATCCAACCCGGATTGACACTTATTGTCTACTGGCGTTTGTTAAACAAGCACGGAATTTTGACGCTGAAGCTGAAAGAAGCACCTGTAAGTTCTCGGTTTCGAGATTGGCTTTGCCCGAAGTTAAGGAATGGCAACGACAGCTTGATAAGCAAAAGGGATAATTGATTTATGCTCTTAGAGCTATGGTGAAATTTAAAGAAGGATAAGAATATTGACTTGGATAGATTGTCTTTCTTTATGAACATAGATTAACTAATCAAGTAGTATCTGCCATCGCTCTGTTCGTAGACCGTGTAAGAATTGAAAATCTCGTGATTTATCTGGAAAAACGCAATCCATTTTTGTTGATCGGACTGTTTGCCGCTGCGATCGTTGACCTGCTTGCTCCCCAACCTGCGTATTCTATTCCTCGGCAGTGTATTCCGATCGCATATGTCCTCAGTGATGGCGATCGCAATTTCAAACGGGGATCGCTCTTATGCCAAGGGGATACAATTCAGCAATCCCTCACCGTATTATGTTTTGCCACTGGGAAAATTGTCGCTCTCGGAAGCGGAAAAATTCCGCCAACCGGATGCGGACTTCCGAAAGAAACCGGACCGCAAGCGTGTGGAACCCGCTTCCAATTTTGTGTACGCCCACGAGGGACCAACGCCGCGAACTTGCAGATTTTAGAGCCTTACGGCAGCAACACCACCAAATTACGTCCGCGATTTAGCTGGCGAAGCGTTCCGGGAGCCACAAGTTACCGAGTTCGAGTTTTGGGAACTGTATCGTGGAGCGTTGCAACGGCTCAATCCCAGCTTGCTTATCCTGAGAATCAACCCGCATTCAAGCCAGGGGGGGCTTATCGAATTGTCATCACGGCACATCGCGAGAATCAGACGTTGCTGAGCGGTGAACAAACAATCAACGTCTTGCCGCAATCGCGAATTTCAGAGATAAGCCGCGCGATCGCAGCGCTGCAACAACTCAACCTTGACCCCGATGAAGCGACAGTACTGGGGATTGATTCTATTTACCGAGCGAGTGGACTAATCGATGAATCGATCGGGGCACTCGCGGCACGAGTGAAAGCAGGCAGTCGTTCCGCTCAGGTGTATCGGTTACTAAGCGAACGGTATCGACTGGTGGGAGAGGATGAAATGGCAAAACAGTTAGACCAGGCAGCGCAACGCCTAACTGTATCAGAAAGCTTAGATTCGCAACAATCCGCAGATCAAGCCGCCCCAACCAGCACGAACGCACTCCAAAAGTAAGGGTTTGAATACGGGGAGTTTTGCAGGCTAATTTGAGCTTGTTGTAAGGCGATCGCCTTTGACTGTCCGGCTGCCAGATTTCTGTAGAAATTCTGCACCAGTAATGCGGTCGCCGCATCATCGACGAGCCAAAGACTCGCGACTGTGCTGCGAGCGCCTGACTGTGCCGCGATTCCAGCCAGTCCGAGTGTAGAGCGAACGTCGCCCTTCGCCGTTTGGCACGCGCTTAACACAAGCAGATCAATCTCAGCCGATGTCCGGGATTTCAGTAACACGCTTAGTTGCGGAGCGGTAATTAACCGATTCCAAGCAACGACAAATGTTTCGTCAGGGACTGAGCTAAATTGCCCGTGGGTCGCAATGTGAATGATGTCATAGTTGCCCTGCTGGATTTTGTCCTCCAATCGCTCCAGAGTGAACTCTTGATTAAGAATTTCGCTACCCGGAAATGCAGATCGAATTGCTTGAACTTCTGACTCAACGTTTGTAAGTGGCGGTAGTATCTGGTTGATTCTGCGATCGCGAAGGCTCGGACTGCTTTCGCTCAGAGCGGCAATCAATGTGTTTCTTCCTCTGGAACGCTGATCTTGAGCAATTTCAGAGCCGATTGAGAGTCGTAGGGGATACCGTTGACTCAAGTAAGTCTTGCCATCATATAAAAGTCCAACTGGCATTCCTTGTAACGTGTTATCCAAAACAAAAGCAATCCGACCCTTCTTCGCTAAAAATCCAGCGCGTTCAGCCGGAGCAATGATCTGGTCATAGAGGGTTTGACCATACTCTTTAAGGATGGTTTCATCGGGCAGCACGACACGATCGTTTTGAACAACATTTTGCAGATTAAACGTCACTCCATTCAGCGCATTTTGAACAGCATCCGCATCTGCGCGATAGAAACGCTGCGTTCCTAGAGCGGATTGCACAATTACGCCAATGCTTCGATTCAAATTAAGAATATAAAAAATCGTCTCATCCGGAGATTGCGGTTGCTGCGAGAGTGGAACCAGCGCTAAACGTCCACATTGCAAAAAATTTTCAACTTCTGCAATTCTCAATCGATTATACGTTTCGATAATCGGCGATAGATTTGATTGGGACTGCTCAACCAGTAAATCCATATACTCACGGTAGATGGGTTCAACTTGTTCGCGGAAGGACAATTGTACGTCAGAGGAGATCGGCAGTAGATTCCCACGGACCCGATCTAAATTCTCGATCGCTGACTGGTAATACCTTAATGCGAGGGCTGCGTTTCCTTGCTGTTTGGCAATTTTTGCAAGTTCTTGCTCCCACTGGTAAGCCGCATCGCTAGCTTGCGCGGATTCCGCCATTGACAGCGCTTCACTCAGTTGCGATTGTGCTGTTTTCAAATCTTTGCGCTGATGTGCCAATCGTCCAAGCGTTCCGAGGCTATATGAAATCGCACGGGGGTTTGAGAGTGTTTTTGCAGTAGAGAGTGCTTCAGTGGCAAGCTGAGTGGCAGCAGGATTAATGGATTGCCCGACCTGCGTTTGCTCGATTAAACTGTTGACGACATTCAAGCGAGCGTACACCTGATCGATCGGCGAAAATGCGGCAAAGTTTGTTTGAACCACGATTGGAGATAACTTAATGATTCGATCGCGAACCGCTTGATCGAGTGCCACAATTTCAGGAAGCTGATTATTTTGCTCTTGCTGAGTTGTAATCCATTGCGATAGATCAGCTAAGAAGCTGAATTGATTGATTTGGGCTTTCAATTTGCTCGAATCAATAGCGGCAGCTTGTTCATAGTGCGTTAGAACCGTTTCGGCTTGCGATTTTAGCTCGATCGTGCTCGTTCCCAAGGTTTCTGAATCGCTACTCCGAGAAACGCGATCGCGTAGTTGGCTATAAATAGCACGTTCCACATTTCCCAGCGCTAGTTGAATTTCTCCACGTCGTTGTGGCGCGGCTGTTTTTTCGATTGATTGCAAGGCAAGCTTTGCATTCGATAAATCCCCAATCAGTTGCAGCGCTATTCCTAAATGCTGCACAGCAAGCTGCTGCGTTGAATTCGGTCGAATACGCGACAAATCGAGTGACGACACTTCAGTAGAGCGAAGCTGTTTTGAACACAATGTGTTGGCACTTGGCAACTGAAGCGCTTCCTGCGCCAACACTTGACAAGCCTGGGGATATTGTCCGAGTGATCGCAGCGCAAGGCTTTGATTGATTGCGCTCCCAATCACTCCTTCTTGATTTTTGGTCTGGCGGTATGAATCACTTGCAGCTCGCCAGAGTTTTAGGGCAGCTGTCGTATTGCCTTGATTAAATTGGGTAAAGCCCTCAGCAGTCAACTCATCAGGAGCGGTCATACTCGCACTTACGTTATTTCCAAAACTCACGGAGAGTGCTGAGCAAGCAAGTACAAGCGCCAATCCAAGCAAAAACTGAACGAAGCGAGTAAATAATTTATACACCATAAATATTACGGTTTTGCTGAAGTGGACGAGAGTTGACACGGAGAAGTGTTGGACTGAGCTACATCAGCCGCGCCTGGTGATGCAATTAGCTCGACAGTCTTTTTGTCTGGGCTAAATCGCCAACTTCTAAATTCAACGATTGGCAATTTTGTCCGAGTTGTTAAAGAGCGAACGGTTGGATTGGCTAACGTAATATTTCGAGGCATCCAACCAGCAGAATCTGTGAGCGGAGTGCTAGAGCTTAGTGGTATTCCACCTGTACCATTGTTAATAAATTGGCTCATGTTCGGATCAGATTGCGCGGGGCAAATTGCTTGCACGCCCACAGCGGGTGGTGCCGCAGGTTGTCGAATCGCCGTTCGATTAACGCCCGACTCGATCGTATTAATTTGAACAGTTCCATCAAAAGTACGACCGAGGGCAGAGGTTGCTGTGATTCTACTATCTGGGGCAATGAATACCCCTTTGCTGTTAATTGCGATTTTGCCACCTCTCCCATCTGCTGCATTGGCTGAGATACTGCTTTGACGCAGAGCGGAAAAAACACCGCTCTCGATCGAGATATTGCCACCTTGTCCACTTGTACGCGATGATGCTGAAATCTCACTATTACTTAGGTTCAGAGCTTTACCAATACTCAGAAGAATATTGCCACCTTGTCCTGTTTGCGTTGCAGCGGTGATAGAACCACCATTTGTTAGAGCAAGTCGATTCGTTTGAACTTGTAAGTTTCCACCATCGCCAATTCCTTCATTGATGACTCGAAGTTGAGCGGAATCGCTAACTGAGATTTTTTCAGATTGAATTCTTAGCGTCCCTCCACGTCCAATAGGTGTGCCGCTCACGTTAAAAATAGGACGAACAGTGGGTTCAAGCAGTACGATCGAAGTCCCAACTGCACTAGGCGTAGTTAAAATCGAATTTCGTCCCCGGAGGATGATCTCTGAGGCTCGAATCGAGATATCGCCGGAATCTCCAGCCCCTGACGCAATTGAGGTCAGTTGTCCCCCATTCAGAACATCGAGGCGGTCAGTATTAAGCAAAATATTTCCAGCGTTGCCTGTTCCAATTGAACCTGTTGAAATCACGCTTGCCGTGAAGGGTGAAGCAACACCCTCGATGCGCGTTCTCTGTGTGTTAATGACAATATCGCCAGTGTTTCCACTTGAGTTTGAGGAATTTACATTAAATACAGCCCCACCCTCACTGAGATTAAGCTCAGGAGTGCTAATTGTAATATTGCCAGCTCTCCCTGCACCAAAAGTCGCCGATTGAATTGAACTCGGACTGATGAGTGGACCCCTTAAGGAGCTTCTCTTTATATCAATTTGATCTGTAGCATCAACGCGAATCGTTCCTGCCGATCCTGAAGCAGAGGTCGCTGTTCGTACTCCTGCCCCCTGATTCATTGAGAGAAGCTTTGTACGAATGCTAATATCCGCTCCAGTGCCAAATAGTGTGTTCGTAGCAAACCCAGCGCGATAGTAGTTATCAAACGAGATCGGGCGTTCAATTAAGGCATCAGTTGTCCCAGTAATGTCGAGGCGATCTTGAACGGTTGCTTGAATAATTCCACCAGCACCAGCACCTTGATTCAGTAGAGTGACAAACGAACCATCGGAAAGACTGAGCGACTGAGCTTGAATGTTAATTTTTCCGGCAAGCGGTCCGGTAGCATCAATGAGCGATAATTTTGTGAGATCAACGGGTGCAAACTGAGCGACACCCGTGTAATCGAAGTTCCATCCCTGCACATCCGGTCGCACGGTAACGACACCACGATCGATAGCCCCAACTTCAATTCGACCAGATGGTGCAATCAGGACTCCGCCAGTTAAATTGACAGGTCCACCGATCAGTGTTAGAGAGCGACCAGGATCAACGTGTAGTCCGGGTGCATTTTGTCCAGCACTTTGAGATTGAGGATCTTCGATGTTGAAAGCATACCCACCACCCTGAACAGAAATTGGCTTTGTCGCACCATCAAAAATTAAGCCTATCGGTGCAGCCACGGTCAAAAGTGGCGGGGTTTGTGGATTGGTGGCGCTGAACTCACCGTTAGGAAATTGGATTGATTTTGCAGTACTGGCAAGGAATGAGCCACGTAAATCTAGCCGTGCCTCTGAACCGAATTGAATTCCATTGGGATTGATAAAGATAAGGTTAGCTTGTCCAAGCACTCCAAGCGTACCGTTAATCGTCGATGGGTTAGCACCTGTTACTCGCGTAAAAATCGTTCCAATTCCAGTTGGGGAAGCGAAATATACTCCTCGTCCCGTTCCAACATTAAATTCGCGAAAGCTATGAAAAAGGGAGGTTCCGTGAGTGAGTCCTCCATCAATTCGTCCTGAAGGTACGCCGTTGATAACTAAGCCAGAGGTTTGCTGCGACGAATTTGTACCGAGCGTCGAATCAGGAATAACTTGAGCAAGCGTTACCAAGGGAGTACTCAGTAGTAATAATGAGACAAGAAGCGGTCTGATCATAGTGAGATGAGTAGTAGGAGAACGATCGGCACAGTAGATCAACTTACGAATTCATCGAAATAAATCGCTCATCTTAAAATGATTTTGCCTTCAAATCAATTGGCTTACAGACTAATTCAATTAGAGAATTAACTGCGTTCTCAAATTGGATACTAGAATTGCATTTTGCCAAAAAAGCGATCGTGTTTCATCAGAGCGTAGAATTATAAAATGTTTGATCTGGGTACAGACCCACGACAACAGACAGCTTTGCTTAGATATATGTCCAAAGCAGTAGTTCTCCTAAGAAAAAGGGACTGATATGGGAATCTCCGAGACGAAACTTCCTAATGGCATGAGAGTATACTATTTACGTGAAGCGGAGGTACCAGTCTTATATGAACAGGTTCAAGAGTATTTGCGTTATGGCATTGAACTGAACCCAGGCGATACTTTGTTTGATGTTGGAGCCAACATTGGGTTATTTAGCCTCTGGGCATATGAACGATGTCAACGTAATTTGCAGATTTATGCGTTTGAACCTATTCCGGAGGTATTTGAGGCGTTAAAGCTTAATGCTCAACGACTTGCTCCGGCGACAATGAAGGCGTTTTCTTTCGGATTGGCACAAGAGAGAAAATCTGTTGTATTTGATTACTACCCCAACGCAACAGCTCTATCTACGGCATATCCTGAAGGTAATCAAACACGAGCTACGGTTGAGCAAGCAATCAAGACAGCGCTTGCAAATCCAGACCCAAGAGAACCCTTCGATATATGGTTGCTGCGACTGTTTCCGTCATTCATTCGGTCATTGCTCATTAACTATAAATTAGACGAATTATTTCAAGCCAAACCTGTGTATTGCAAGATGCACAGATTATCTGACGTTATTCGGGACCATTCAGTGCAGCAGATTGACCTGCTTAAGATCGATGTAGAACGAAGTGAACTCGATGTTCTGATGGGAATTGAGCCGCAAGACTGGTGCAAGATTAAACAGATTACAATCGAGGTTCATGATCACTCCCAACGGGTTGATCGCGTGTGTGAGCTACTAAAAAGTCATGGCTTTAGCAAGATTACAATCAAGCAAGACCCGCTTTTACAAGGCTCCGATATTTTTAACTTGTATGCCATTCGTTAGTTTCGCAGAATATGCTTCTCATAGAATCTGTAGTAGAGTGCTTCGATTCTTCTCAGAAAGAAAAGTTGTAGCGTACAGAAAAATCAAAACCCCGCTCTTGCAAACTGTTACCCTCGTTTGGAAAAGTCGCCAACGGAATTGCGTAGTTAGCTCTTAGCTGTAGTTCATTCTGAATCCATTGCAGCCCGGCTCCGACAGAGCTAATTGTATTGTTGCGAATTGAGCCACCACCAGCATTCCAAACAGTCCCTGCATCAATGAAAGGAATTAACTGCAAGCCACCAGCAGAACTACGAGTCAGGTGAATGCGAAGCTCAGCGGAACCGAAGATTCCGTTATCGCCAATCAACGCATTTTGAGCATATCCGCGCACAGATCCAGGTCCACCTAAACTGAACTGCTCTATTGGCACGAGCGAGCGATCGCTCAGTTGCAAATCGGATCGCAATAACAAATCTAAAGTTTGGTTGATGCGTCGGAACCACAGCGCTTGTCCCCGCCATGTGAAGAATCGGCTATCTGGAGCATTGCCGTTAATCGTTGAATTAAATGTACCTACACCAAAATTAAACTGCGATCGCAGCGACAATACTTGCTGGTCAGTGCTATTCGTGTACTCCTGAAATAGTCGCAATGCTGAGATGCGTGTGCGTCCCTGATCGTCACTGCCCGCAGATAACGGAAAACCAACGCCGAGAATCGAACTCTGACTGTCTGATCTTGAAGCCGTGATGCCAACAGCAAGTTCTTGGGTTCGCCGCTCATCCGATCGCTGAAGAATCGGTTGGCGAAACGTCAACTCGTAAACGTTAAACGTAGATCGAATATCCAGCGCATCGAATGGAGAGCGAATGATGCGGCTATTAAGCCAGGTGTAATTCAAACTAACCGCACCATTGCGGGGATTAATTGGAATCGTGTAAGCGGCTCCAACTCGATTCGAGCCATCGGTATTCCCGTAATCTAGGCTAATGGTATCTCCGAGTCCAAGCAGGTTTCCATTACTGTACTGAATCCGCCGCTCGAAGCTTCCTGTGAGCGGGGAGCGGGCATTATTCAACTCAATTTCTACGGTTGAAGTGGGATTGGTTCCGATCTCCACATCTAGAATACGAGTATTCGGCTCTGTTCCCGGATTGAGCGCTGCGGAGATTCTTCTAATTCGCGGATCGCGCTGAAGCAAACGGAGCGCTTCGAGTAGTCGATCGTATTGCAAAACAGGCTGAGTCGCAGCATTGAGTCGTTCACGCACATATCTAGCAAAGCGCTCACTGCCGACGATATTGATTCGTTCGATTCTCCCTTCGAGAACCTGAATCACAACAGAGCCATCTTGGAGATCAATCTTTTGGGGTGGAACGATCGCGCCTGAAGAAATGTATCCTCCATCGGTATAGAACTTTGTGATGACTTCGCTTGCCTGTTTCAGCTCCGAGACGTTAATATCCCGGTCTTTAAACGAAGCAACTACTGCTTCGAGCTGCGATTGAGTAAAAATAGTGTTTCCTTGAAACAGGAATCGCCTCACTCGAATTGTGCCCGACGTGTTTGTGTCTGGTGCAATAATTGGGGGCGTTGGTGCCTGAATGACCGGGGACGGTAATGGCTTTATGGCTGGTGGAGAAGGAAGTCGATCAGAGGGTGTAACTGGAGGTGGAATCTGAGGGAAAACTTGCGCGACAAATTCTGGCGCGGGCAGCGAAGGAAGAGTAGGCACAGTTTTTTCCGCTAAAGCTTAGAGCATCTAGATCGCAAATGTCGTTGAGAAATCGTAACTGCCTAAATCCGTTTGTGAAATACTTTTGAGCTTGTGGATTTAAGAGAACTACGTCAATCGAGGGGACTTTCTCAGCGTCGAATTGCGGAAGCAATTGGGGTATCTACACAGACAATTCGGAACTGGGAAAAAGGGCAATCTGAGCCGTTCCTGAAAGTGGATCAGACCGAATCTCTATATCTTGCAGTACTCGCTTTCAGTGCTTGCCGAAGCAATTCGAGAAAGTAGTAGAGTCGTTCAACTCAAAACTTGAATCAAGGTTGAATTGGAATAGTGACTGTGATCGCAAATTTGATCGCAGTCAACAGGATTCCACTGCCTCCAACTTAATTCCATATCACTTGATATGAAATTAGGCTTTGAACAAAATAGTCGATCTCACTTGTACTGGGATTAAATTCTGAGCAATATAAGGATTGTTCGATGTGCTGCTGCAAAGTCTTACAGAGTTCGAGTTGCTGAACGCTACAACACTTGTTCTTTCGCTGCATCTGAACAAGACCTATGCTTATGCAAAGACAGAGTGAGATGAAATTGGGTTTCTACAACTACGATCTTCCTGGAGAAGACGCAGAGCGGTTCTTTTAACTGACTCATTGCTATAACTCTGAGCTAAATACTGGTTAGGTGACTTCAGATTGTACGATGCTGGTTGCAACAGGTTAGAAAATCAGGTGATTTCCTAGAATTTTAACGAGTGTCTCGAAATTTGTAAAGGTCAGCAGATTTCTTTACTGTCTGCGTTTCCTGCTCTCACTTTACATTAGTCAAAAAACGCTCTTCACCTCCATTCATTTCGTCTCCTGTCGTACGTGCGAGGCTTTGGCTATTTGAGCTAAATAGCGCAAGACTGGCTCCGGTATTGATTCTCGGATTGCGGCTAATTGCTCCGGATCTGATTGTGCTGCCTCAAGCATTTCGCGAACATCATCTAAACACTCTTCACTCAACCAGCCAGAAGGATCACCCCCTCCTTGAGAATTTTCTAATGGAGGGGATGATCCAAAGTCCTCCGCGCTTTCCGTTTGCATTTGTGCTTGAAACTGTTGCCGTTTGAGATCCCGGCGCTGAAGAATGCCCCAAAGATTCTGCCAATGTGCTTGATCGAGCGAGTAAACTCGCAGCTTCTCGCCTTCGTGACCGGGTACTGAGCGCGACCACTGTTGCTTGAGAACAATGCCCAATTGGGACAACAGTTGGTGAATGATTTGGACATCGGAAACGCGATCGCTAATCGTGAAGTGTAGTGTGAGTTTGATATCGGCGCTAAACTGCCGCGCACGATCTGCATACACTTGCAGATCGTATTTGCACCATTGCTCTCCATTGCGAGCACGATCAAGAAGTTCAGTTAAGCCAATTTGTTCACGCACCCGTCGCCGCAACTCAGTATGAGAGAAGTCCCAAGGACAATAGCCTTGATTCCAGGTCGCTTGCCTTTCTAGAGACTTTGCTGATCGATCAAGCGCAACATCTGGAAACAAAAGTGATTCTAGGTTCAGAATCTCTCCGCGCCGTCGTCCATTGTTGTCCCAGAGGCAATCGTCGATCGTCAGATCCTCAAGGCAGTAGAAATCTATTAGGTAAAACTTGGAGAGTGCTGCTTGCTCTTCCGGTGTGATCGCAGATCCAGATGCTTGCCTTTCTTCGAGTTGCCGAACTTGCAAATAGGTGAGCGATGGTACCTGTACGAGGGTTTCGGCTTCCAAGATTTGCGCTTCTTGGCGAGATCGCGCCAATTCTTGCCTAATGACAGAATTTGGGGTTCGTTCTTCAAGCATCACATGATTGCCCTCGAATCTGATTCTGGCTAACACGGCATCTCGAAGGTGCTGCATTGAGCGATTCTGTACGGCTGCTAGGTGGCAATACAGCGAGATGTGGGGATCAGACTGCCAATTATATTGCTCGATGCCAGAGATCGCCTCAGTTCTCAAGCTAGTCCGAATCAGTTGCACAGTTGCCGTTGATAGAGTTTGGAGATGGTGACGCACTTCGAGGGGATTTGCAGAACGGCTAACTTTTGAACGGTTCGACCCAAATCTTGCAACCCACACCACCCGAGCTACAGGCTCCCGCACTCGGCTCAGTGATTGAGCAATGTCGCCATCGTTCGAGCTTGCACCTGTAAAAATGCCATATACGCGATGGACAATTCCTTGACATTCGATCGAGACCCCAGTAGCTAATGAAGGTGAGCAGATAATAATGTCGTAGTGCTGAATCTCGGCATCCGGTGCAGCAGTAAAAGCTCGCTCACACTCGCCACCACTGGTTTCAGAGTTGAGCAGCAATACCCGTTTTTGAGGGTGCTGTTCGGCTAAGAGTCTCGTCAGCGATTTGCTTGTGGCTTTGCTGTCGGTGGCAACAAATAGCACTTTTCCTTGGGGTAGCGTTGTGACTTCTTCGAGAAAATCTGCGGTAATGACGGTGCGATCGCGAGCCATGATGAATCGACAATCATAAGGCTCAGGCTTGAACAGATTCCGAATTAGATACGGTTTTTGCTCCTCGCTGCGCAGGTCTCGCAGATAGTTTAATGCAGCGTTGTCTAAATCTGCGTCTGCGACAATAATGCGCCGTGCATTGCGAACCAGTTCGGTGAATCGTGCCAGAATCACTGGGCGCTTGCCATCTGTGGCACAAGTCGCAGACGTGAGTTGATGCCGCAGCTCCTGAGTTACTTCGTCTAAAATCAAGTCGCAATCTGTGAATTGTGCGGGATCGATCGCAAGTAGCCCATCGACGACTGAAACAATCCGCTGAGTAAATCCGGCTTCTGAGATAAATCGACCTTGCACTTTATCGGCATCACTGCGATAAGTCAGATTTAAGCGTTCTCCTAAATTTCGTGCTAGAGCAATTCGATGAGACAGTGACAGCACTTTGGGATTATCCTGGATCAGGAGGTTGAGCAATTTGGTTTTACCTGTGCCCTTTTCGCTGGAAATGCCGACGATTCCTGCTTCGGGAGTTTGCTCGATTTGGGCGATTGGCAGTTTTGAGAGATCCCCGATATCTGTGAGCAAATTAGCCGGATACGTTAGTCTGCGCTCTAGTCGCTGTGTAAATTCCCATTGAATTAAGGGGAGCGCGTTATCGTAGGCGGTGTGCCATGCGTCTGCACCAGCATTCGCGACTAAATCATCCAGCCCTTTGCCTTGCTGCGATCGCCAGGTGGCAACCAGAACTTCGCAGCCGCGCTCAACCAACAATCGACCGAACCTGGCGATCGCAACGCCAACCTGCCGCCTAGTCTTCTCGCGCTCGTCCTGGTCAAACGCCAATACAATCCGACGACCTGGAACCGCAAATCGCTCTATATCAGGAATGAGATAGGGCTTTACTGGATTACCAAGTGCATCTTTTGAGCGATAGCCACCTGTACAGCCGAACAATGCGAGCGCGATGTAGCCTTGTGACAGAGCGCACTCTGCTTTTTTCCCCCCTTCGGTAATGACGATCGGGGTCTGAGGAGTGTCTGCAACCCAGCTCCAGAAGCTGCCGTCTGTTGGAACCGGAGTCTGGAGATGTTGAGCCATAATCTCTCGAATCGCCGGAGGAATCGGTGGCAAGAAAGCGGTTGAGCCTCCACCTTTTCGACATTCATATTTGCGCTCTTTTCCGCGATCGTCGATGCGGGGATGGCTGAGTTTGCTTTGCCAGAACGATCCATCTTCGTTCTTGAACAGTGCCGCATACAAAGTCGGCTGAACAGAATTGCCAAATCGGGTGTAGCTCCATCCAAGTGCATCGTGAATCGGAGTGCTGACTTCTCCGCCAAACGCGACTTCAAGATCTCGAACCAGTCGGATCGAGGCTTGGTAGAGTGCCGGATGAATCACGCTGCCCGTTAAGAACTCCGAAGTCATCTTCTCCTTGAATTGCTCGAAAGAGAGAGAGTCAGCAGTGCCGGAGTGACCGCTAAACAGTTTAGGGTTGACATTGAACCCACGTGGAACGGTTGCAATCATGATCCCCCTCCAAGCAGGCTCAGTTGGCTAGCCACTATGAGTTCTAGGTTCGTTGGCTTAGAGCAGGGCTTACTCGGTGAGAGCGATGTCTTGACAGATGAAGATTGGATTATGGGTGCCCACTCAAAATTTGCATCATTGGGCATCCACCGCTCACAATCTTTATAGAACGAGCGTTTAAGTCCAGGAATAACTTTCCTAGACAAACAGGTTTTACAGTGAATCATGGTTCTAAGTCCAACAGGGGGCAGTTGGACAAAGAGCAATGAAGTAGAGATGCCATGCTCAAGGCAGCATCGCGTTCATAAGCAATTACAGCGACGAGATACGTTCGCTTTCACTGATTTATCGATTTAGCCCGGATCTCAAAAACTTTCAATTGCTCTCTATCCCGGTAACGAAGCGAGGGGGAGAGAACCACGCAGATTAAATCTTGAAAAATGACCAGCAAAAACTGTTGCCAAGTTGGTCAAATTACCGCATAATACTAGACATGGCACTTTGGGAGACCTAACTTTTCGCCGTCCAAAGCTTTCGGTTAGTGTCCCCGCCCTCGGTTATTCAAACTGAATATTTGAGCTTTCAAATCCCTCTCTGCTGCAAACAGAGGGGGATTTTTGCTCCTAAAGTTCTAGAGCATGATGTTGACCTCCCGCTTCAAAGGTGAAAACTTGGCGCGTCATGAAAGCTCCTTCACGCTTCTGAAGTGAGGCAAAGCGTGCCAGAACAGTTTCTCTAGTCGCAACTTGTTTCATGACCAATATCTTTAACGGAAATGGCTTCTCTACAGCAAAGCGAATTGACCTCATAACTTGGCAATCTTTCACTTTTTCAAAAGAGGCACTGAAAGTTCTAGAGAAGTGTCTGCATGATGAAAAAGCACAATCCCAGTACAAACCCTATCCACGCAGCAAGGAGCAGAAAAGGACAAGCTATTGTTCTAGCTTTTGCTAGAGATTAAGAGCATGATCACAAGGCTCAATATCTCTCCCCTTCCTATTCTTTGCTGCTTAGATGATTCAAGCAATTAGTTTCTAGACTTGTTCGGATCGCTTCGGCTAAAAATTTTTGTGGGTCAAGCTACTCCTTGTTATCAATGAACTACTTCTAATCCCCAGAGCGTTTAACTGGCACTGAATACTTCCTCAGTTGATCAGAAATCTGCCATATAAGACTTTTAATCGACTGACTACAAAGATACATCAAAATCACCTGATTTTAAACCGACTTCTAAAAGTCCCTCTTTAGAAGGTCGATCGTCTCTAATCGCTCTAGATTACTCCTGCTTTTGTACGAAATCACAATGCTGAATCTACTTTAATGTTCAATAACCTTGGTTATTGCATTATTTGAGCTTGGTGTTTAAGTTTTGATCTTCCACTACGATGTTAGAGACGCATTGCCTTTCCGGGTCATTTTATCGTCCTTCTTTGGAATCATTTGTGCCGTTGCAAACCTCCTCAACTGCTGATGTCTCTCCAGATCTCAACAATCCTTGGGTGATCATTTTTGATGCACTGAGATCGCAAGAATTGCAGCAGTATCGTTCCCAAGCGATTGCCGAGATCGCCGAGAGGTCGCAATTAGCAGGAGCAGATTTGACTCCTCCAGACTTCGTTGCGATCGCGCCCTACCCGGTACTTCTCCCTGAGGTTCATGCTCAAGTAGCTGATACTCCTGGAATTCACCCCAACAGAAAAGTCCATAGCTGGAGTCCCGCGATCGCAACGCTAATGCGTGATGGAACAGGAACAGCAGTGGGGATCAACTTACGGTTTCTGAAGGCGTATTTAAACGAAGACGATATCAAAACCGTTCGGCTTGGCGGTGCTGGGAAGCTTTGGCAAGAAAGAGCTGGCTTTCTGCCTGGGGATTCTCATAGTAAAATCTGCCTTGGCTGTGAGGGTGCAGATTTTCAATCGTTTTATCTGAATCGAGCGTTTCGCCTGCCCACTTATCAAGGATTAGGAAGTGCAGGTGCAATTTATCGAGATATTGAATCGATCAAGGTAGACAAAGAAGCAAACGGATGGACTAAATTCATTCTTTGCCTTGATCGTCCCTTTAGAAAGGACTCTGACACCGAAATTAATCGTTCTGTTGCAGCAAATACAGCAAAGAATATTATTGCTTTGCGGAAAATTGGATACGACGTAAAGTTGATGGTATTTTACGATCGCCAAGGACGATGGGTTGCCTGTGATGATGGATGCGCTCGCTTTATTGAAGTAAAGCCTGAAAATTTCAAGTGGGTTGCCGAAGCAATTCAGGAACAACAAACCAAAGAAGCTAAAGCTCAAACGGAACGTCAGTCGGTCTATGTTCCGAATCTGCACGCATCTCACCCAGCCGCCGACAAAAAAAATCAAGATCTAATTAACGCGATCGCGGATCGGATTGATGTAGGTGAGTTTGATCGAGAAGAGCGAATTTTAATTGCCGCCTTCTACAAATCGATCAATGATCGCCTTGGTTTTGACAAAGCTTGGGCAAACAAACTTCCAACAGAGCGCAAATATGCGACTGAGATGGAGTGGGACTGGAAGCGAGCTGAAGTGTCATCTGGCAACGAACTAATCAGTTTGACCCTTGCGATCGCGAAAAGACTTCGGTTTGATTTATCGAGTTGGTCGAAACAATGGTGGGCGGATCACCCAGAATTTAAAAACTCAAATCGAGTCTCTCGCTCTAATTCAACTTCTTCAAAAGTGCGAACACCGATTCTGAGAACTCGACCGACAAACACCAAGGTTGCACCAAGCAGTTCGCAACCTCTAGCCGCACCATCTTCTCAGCCTGAACCAGCAATTCTATACAGGCAACCTAAACCGATGACTCAAACAATGCTTCAGTCGCCATCAGCGCCCCTGCCGCTGTTCAATCTAGCTTCAGAGCTTGTACAGAACATTATTCAAGGGAAACAGCTTTACAAGAACAATACCGAAGGCTCTTTGTACCAGGTGGCGCGAGAACTACGAGGCTGGCAAAACTGGACTCAAAGCAAACAGATTCGCCTTGATCAAGCTGCTCAAACATTCGTTGATCAAGCTGCCAATGTTCTTGAATTGTCACCAGAGAAAGTCACAGCAATTCTTGATCGAGTTGATGAAATTGGGGATCAGCATATTCCTGGTGTGATTTACAAAGCGGATGGTTCAGAAGTGCCTGCATGGGTTCAAATTTATCACCTCGATAAAATGGTTTTTCAAGCAGCGTGTCCGGACGAACTCAAGCCAGCAGTCCTTGATGCTATCCGTCAGTACCGAGAGCGAGTGGAGAAGACGGTTAGTGTCGAAACCTCTGAGCCAAAGAAGCGAGTTTTGCCTCCTCCGACGCGCATTGCATCGATTCCGAACTCTCAAACAAAGCCATTTGAACCAAGCAGTGAGGAAGATGTCGAAGATCGATCTCCTGCTGTCGATGTTAGTACACAGGAACACGATCGTTCAGAATCTACTAGCACAGATCACGCAGCAGTAAGCGAAGCTTCTAGCAGCAATGAGCCAACTCAAGAACCATCGGAAATAAAAGTTGAAGTTCCCGTCCCTGTATCAACAGAACAAGCAAAGTTAAATACAACGCTGGCTCGATTGGGTAGAAGTATTGCAGCACTTAAACCTCCCGATCCGGATGGTGATAAAACCATCGCTGGTAAAAACAAATATACGATCGTGCTAAACGTGCGAACGAATACGTTGAAGATCTACTCGAACGATCGAGGCAAAGAGCCGATACTGTTCGATGCTGATGGAAAGATCGATCACGCGAATTCAAAAGTGACTCAGGCGGATGTAGATGCTTTTCGTGAAGCGTTGAAACAGGTCAACGAAAAAAAAAGATAAGTGAAAAAACAGTAGTCACTAACTTACAGCGCTAATTTTCACCTTTAGGAAAAGTGATTTTATGAGATGGAGAGGTCTCTGGTTGTGTCGCGTCAGCGCTTGGACACAAATGTATCGGTATTGATCTGAGCTTAGATTATTTGAAACTTGCAGAAAAAAGATGCCAGCAGTTAACGATATTTGGAGCTTTGCTAGAGACAGAAGATTGATGAAGTTGTTGCCTGCGGAAATCGCAATGGTCTTTCAGGAATCGTGGATTTGTACAAAATAGGGCTGGTGCGACATCTTTTTAGCATAAAACTTAGGGTGCAAACCGCCTCTTATGTTCCCTAAGTTTAGAAGAGTTTGCTTGCTAGTAGTGCTCCTGATCAGATCTTTTAACGTTTCCTAGTGTTTTGAGATAATTAGTTCCGTCCCGCATCAGTAGCTCTGCAAAAACGATCGCTTGCTGAATAACTTGGTTGACGTATACGATCGCTGAACGTCGTCCTTGCTGCTGCTCAACTTTCTGGGCTTTGTCCCCGTAGAATATCATCAAGCTTGTCTCATCTTGATGGATGTCAGAAAGCGATCGAGCCGCGACGATCACATCACGGCGTTCTGCCTCAATTTCCGCCAAATTAGTCTCTGACTGCCGCAAGACAGTCTGCCAGTATTGTCGATACAACGCTTGATACTTTTTGCGCTGCTCCTGGTCTCTCAACCACTGCTGACATTTCTCTCGCGTCATTTTCTGCATTAGCAATAGTAACTGGTCTTGAGCGGGGTCGTACTCGATCTGTCGGTGTGCTTGCAGTCCTCCAAAGCTGTAGGCAGGTCCCAACTTACAGCCAGCGAACGCGACCCCATCGATTTCATAGCTAATCCCTTGAATCATGCCCTGTGCTTGGCGAAATCTGACTTCGACTTCTTCTTCTTTTAAGCGAGCCACGAATTCTGTCATCGACGGGGGATCGGCTGACACTCGATCAATGATGTCCCACAGTTTTTCCTTCGGAATCGGCTTTCCTGTGCGCTCTTTTAGTCGGTACTCTCCAGTGCTGAGATTCTGTCTTTGAGCCTTTGGACGAATCGGGTGATTGCTCAATCTGAATTCTTCCTCCAATTGGCGTTCAATCTGTAGAAGTTTGAGCTTGACAAAACTATCTCTAACCCATCCCGCTTTGAGGGAGACAGCAGACGTTGCAATGTGCCAGTGCTGCACATGATTTCGGTGTTCGCGATCGTGATGTCGCACCACAAGATACTGACAATCTTGATGCCCAGTTTTTTGCAGCAGCGATCGCGAAATCTGAGCAATTTGATCATGTGACACAGTTTCTCCAGGTGGTAGTGAGACTGCAAAGTGAACCATTGTTTTTTTCACTCTAGGGTTTAGGTCATGCGAAAAGCGAAACTCTTCGGCTCGCTCCTCACAATCACGCCCACTCATGTTCGTTGCTAGGACTGGATTCGCTTCGGGAGTGATCTGCTTTGCTGGCTCATGTAAGTACAGCATCAGTCCCATCGGGTCATTGCCTTTAGCATAATTAATTTTCATCCCAACTCATAGGCGATTAACGGCGTTCTTTAGACGATTCAAAGCAATCTCCCGCCTTGTTTCATGAATTTGTTCAATCAGTTCTTGCAACAGCGATTGAGCATCTGGTGATGCGCTGAACAGAGAATCTTTTGAAGTCGCACATATCCTTGTCTCTAAAAGTTCAATCATTTCTCCCAACCGCTGGTACGTTGCTGCATTTACCAGTGGACCGTCAGCTTTTCGACGCATAAATCCATAGTCATCGACGTTGCCTCTCAGCGCGATCATCAAGAGATATTCAGAGACCGATTTTGCCCCGACTGATTGAGATCGAGCTTTAATTGCTGTCTTCTGGCTCGGTGTGCAGGTGATCTCGATCGATGCGGTCTTTCCTTCTCGCTTTGCCATATTACCCGGTAACTTGCCACGACTTGCTGCGGGGCTAGCACTATTGCAGTTGTCTATTTCTAGATTGACGAATCTGCGATCGCGTACTCGTACAGCATCGCCAGTATAACGCCAATCAAACAGGTACATTTCGTTTAGATGAAATATAACAAATCAGCCCCAAGAAATTGATTCATTAACCTGGATAAAAGACAAAAGAAAAAACAGAAGCAAGGCGTTACTATACCGGAAAAACTAACTATCTGTTGCCGAAAAGCCTTGTGCCTGTAAATGAGAACGATCGTGCAATCACAGGCGACTCAAATGTTATTTTAACCTTGATAAAATTGCAGTTTGTTAAATTACTTCAATGCCATTTCCTATTAAGCATTACAGGGATAAGATGGCTAACAAGATAGATTCTGACGGAAGGTGAATTTTGCCAATCAAAGTTAGTAAAAGTTCCTTCCACAGCGCACTACAGAAACTAGCGGAGATGAGAAAGGCTTCGCCAAGTCAGTTAAATCTGCGCCAAATTGTTGATCAATCATTTTCGATTCTTAAGCGATTGCGCGATCGAGGATTCACCTGGGAAGAAATTGCATCTAGTCTTGAGGAGGCGTTTGAAGAAGAGGTTAAAATCAAACCCAAAACGTTGCGATATTACTACTGCCAAGCTGCCAACAAAAAGCAGAAGAAATCAACGGCATCGAAGAAGCCGAGGGGTGCAAGGCAGGTTGATAAAGGTGCAATTTCGGAGCCGACAAAAGTGCCAGCGCGAGATGAACATCAGGGACAATCAAAATCAACGATTGTAGAAACTTCTTCGCCTGAAGTCCCCATAACATTAATGAGCGAAGTAGAAGAAAAAGCGTTTGATCTAGAAGAGCATTTTGCCAGCATTCCAGAAACATCCCCGAAAGCGACTTTATCTGAAGCGTCATCAACGTCAGATGCGATCTCGGAAAACTCAGGCTGGGTCAACGGGGAATGGATAGAGCCAACCTTTAATATCAACCGAGTTCGACCCAAACGAAATAGGACTACATCATGACAACTTCCGCACAAATGAAACGAATTATTATGATCCTGGGCGGCAAAGGAGGGACAGGGAAAACCCTGCACTGCCGACAGTTGTATTTCTTTCTGATTCAATCCGGCGTGAACTGTTTAGCCTTTGATGCCGATGTCGAGAACCCGGAGTTTCAGGAATATCACACCGAAGCATCACAGGCAGTGACCTTGATCGATTTTGTTCAAACTGAGCAAGCGAAAGCCTTTTTTACCCAGATTGAACAGCAGAAACCCGATGTTGTCTTGATCGACATGCCAGGTGCGTCAGGACGGGCAACGCGCGATCAGATCAAGCGCTTTGGCATGTTTAAAATCGCTCAACAGTTGGGCTATCGCGTCACGCTTGATACGGTCATGAACAATGCTTACAACACGATTAATAGTTTGCAGATGATGCAATCTTTCTGCGGCGATCGCGCGGATTATGTGGTGGTCAAGAGTGATCTTTGGAATCAAGGAGCACTTAACTTTGATCGCTGGGAGCGCTCTGAGACTCGCAAACAGTTCCAAGCGCTTAAGGGCATTGAAATCTCAATGCCTGTTCTAGAATTGAGTACGTTTGACGTGATTCACGAACAGGGACTGTCATTTTTCGAGCAGGATCAGTTGCCGTTTGGCGATCGCATTTTGCTCGAAAGCTTTCTCGATCTCAGCCGTCCGCAGCTTGAAGCTGCCACTGACTATCTGGGGCTTGGATTCAAAACGCCAAAGCCTAGCAAAAAAGCTGAGGTGAGCAATGCCGGAAAATAGCAATCCCCTCAGCGACTTAGAAAATGAAGTGGCTGAATTATCACTCGCTCTTAGCCAGCAAACGACCTCGATCGGCGAACTCAAAGAGGTGGTTGGCAGGCTTTGGAAAGAGGTTGATGCCAGCAAAATTGCATCTCAACAAGATGCGGTCAAAATTCACGACAAAATCGATCAATGGATAGAAACCAACCGTCTAATTCTCGAATCGAGCCAGCACCTGCTCAAAGTCATCATGGTAAATTCCGAGGAGACCCAGAAATCTGGAGACTCTTACAGGAGCGTTATGAAATGGGGCGAAGAATTCAGTCAGCGACAGAGCGAATACGACAAAACAATGAAGCAATTGGGCGACACCTTCAGCAGATTGAAAAGTTTTCACGAAAATCTGCAAGCAACCAACGAGAAGCTTACCAAGCTCAACCAGAAGAAATCGGCAGGCATTTTCCCCATTTGGAGAGCTGATTCATTTGTAGCGTTGGGGTTGTGTGGGGCACTCGCGATCGTGATCTGTGGCTGTTTCTTGTGGGTTACTCCAGTCTTGAATCGCATCAATAATCAACTTGCTGCATCTGCTGCCCGGATTCAGAAACTTGAACAGAAACAGTAATACGAAAGCTTTTTTATTCAGATTAGTTGTTTTGTCCTACCATAATGTCATGAAAGCCCTGAAGTTTAAGTTCTACTATCACAAGCGGAATTGCTATCTCAAACGGTTGATCGATACTGCTAGTAAAAGCTACAACAAAGCAACACTTGCGGAGAGTGCTACTTTCAAATGCGGTGTGCCTGCAATTGCTGGTTGACCCAGAAACCTTGGTGTCCGCATCAAGGAGTACGTCAATCTATCTATCAGGATGAAGACAATGAATAAAGCCCTGCTTTTAGTGCTGAGTGTTTTAGGTGTTGGCGCGATCGGGGTCACTGGATACAGAATTGTTTCTGATCAATCGACATCTGCTTCACCCGCAGCAAATGTGAGACCGATGACGCAAGGTGAGATTGCTGAACTGCATATAGCACAAGCAGTCGCGCAGCAGCAAACGACTGCAAAGCTAAGACCAATTAATCGGTCTACTTCATCGTCATCAGAGCGACCGAGCTTCTTGTCTCAAGTCAAAAAAGCAGTGCTGCATCCATCTTTGGGGTCGCTTGGGGAGCTTTTATCGGAATTCCTGCGATCGGGGCTGTTGTGCTTTTGGGGGTCAGATCCCAGAAACAAGGAGCTTCACAAGAGGCAGTCAAACTCCTTTTGAAAGGCATTGATAAGCACTCTAGTTGGGATTGGAACTATTGGCGATCGCAGCATCTCGATGTTGCGGTCTCGCTTTCAGGCATCGATTTGTCGAATAAAGCTTTATCGGGTTTTAATCTCAGTCACGTTAATTTTGCTGGTGCAAATTTCAAGAACGCACAACTGATTGGAACCAAGTTCAAGTTTGCCAATTTAACCTCAGCAGATTTGTCGAGTGCCAATCTTGCAGGCGCAGATCTAACGTTTGCGGACTTGCGTGATGCGAACCTCAGCAGCGCAAATCTTAGCCGAACGACGCTTCGGTTTGCTCGACTGCACGGAGCCGATTTAGAGTCAGCAAATTTAGAGTCAACTGATGCGATACAGAGTGAATGGAATGATGCAAACTTAAACCACACCAACATCAGGTGGACAAAATTTTGTGGCGCAGCGCTGATTCAGGTGACGGCACAGTATGTGAACGGGGAATTAGCAGATTTCACAGGTGCGGTTCTCGATCTCTCTGATTTTTCTCACGCAAATTTTACAGCCACGAAGCTGATTGCTAGTTCAGTTCAGGGAACCAATTTCGATGAATCATCGCTCTCAGTAGCCCAAATTGAGAATTTGCAGTTGGATCAAACAATGATCGTCCCCGCATCAGAGACTCAGCGCGTAAACAATCCGATTACATAATCAATTCGCGACTTGACCGAAGCACTTGAGCCTATGAAATCTGCTTTGGACGCATTAAAACTTTCGTGTTCACGACATCAGGAAACAACTGAACAATTATCGAGCCAGATTAGGCAGGAGATGTTAAACAGTACCGAAGCGATCAATCGCTTAAGACGGGCAACTCAAGATTTGAATCAAAGACTAGATCTGCTTGCGAACTCCTTTGCTCGATCAATCGAGAATGTTATTGATATTGACACAAGGCGTGAAGACGATTGCCTCTATTTCAATCGAAATGGCTATATCCGCTGTGCAGTCAATCCCAGTGCGACATCCTGTGAAGATTGTCAATCGTTCGAGCCAAGACACGCAGAGAATGAGTAGCATCGCAAATTTGTACAATTTTTCAGCGCATGTGATGAAGTTTTATCGGTTTGAAAATCCGATAAAACTTCATAATCGCACTCAGTCCTACCTGTTACACCTATCGTAATTCCAATTCACTTTACTAATGAAGTAGGGGTCGCCGCATAATCAAAACAAATTACGACCCATCTATCAGTAGAAGGATGGAATCTAAATACAGGCAAAAATTGTAAGATTCAACGAGGTGCAAATGAATCAGCAACTTAAATTTTGGTCTATCCTAGTCGGCTTAACTTGCGCCTTTAACGCTTGTGCTGCTCTACCAGCCGTGGCTTTACCAGGGCAAAATGCAGAGGAAGTCGCACGATGGACAGTTCAGCATCCGTTGATTACTGCACTCATGCCTGCGCTCAAATTACAAACGGTAGAACCCGATCTAATGTCTGCATCCAAGTGTATGGGTCGCGAGTTAGGTTTTGCAGTTTGGGCACCGAAAGGGCTAGTGCTTAAAGAACTTGTCGATTATCGCTCTAGTGATCCGTCTTTCGATTTCAATCCAAAAAATTCAGCCGGAGTTAATCTGATTCGACAAGTGTACGATTCTACGATCGCTCAAGATCTTGCTGCTTCCAGTCTGGTCTATCAGGGAACGGGTAAGACGCTCGGACGCAGGTTCTACAAAGGCAGGCACTTCGGATACATCACACAGCACTTTCGCGATCGCAGCCGCGAGAGTAGTACTCAGCAACGCGATGTAGCACAGCTAATAGTAGTACCGCTCAGCCAATTAGACAACGAAATTCAAATCGATAAAAAAATAGGTTCATTCTACTGAGCGATTGCGTTGCAATAAAGAGACAGGATTAGAGCCTGTTGAGAGAAACAGTAATGTTCCGTAGTTAATCCCAAAGCTCCGTTCAAGTGGCGACAGATACTGCTTAATCTTGAGAGCCACAATCAGCAAACCCGATCATCCCTCAGAGGACAATCACAGAAAGCAAACTGCTCACTTATAAGATGAAAATCATGATGCTACACAGTCTACGATTGAAGCGTTGCTACCTGTACTCTATTTATTTTTCAAGCGATCTCTGCAAGTTCATGCGCTAAATACTTGATCGAAGCTTGATCTTGAACCCGATGAAGCGATGCAATGGCTGTGTTTAACTGCGCGATCAATCCAACTACTCGCGGATCAATTTCTGTGTTTACTAGCATGATTGGAAATCTCTTGTGAAGCTTTCTCTATTATCTTTTAAGTATATACGTATGTAAATATAAATCTAATTAATTTTAGTTGTGTTTTGCTTGCTGATGTGCGATCGAATAAAGACTCAGCAATTTGTACAAAAGTGCTAGGTGCTGCTAGCAGGTGCGACTTTTCCTAAGTAGACGCTGAGCAAGGCTTGCTTTCCTGTTTTTCGACTAATTCCTCGATAACGCAGATAGCGATACGGACCGTATTCCCTCCCGGTTTTGCTGTCGCGAATCATCTTATGCTCGATGTGCCCCTTCCCGCCGCGTTTCCCGACGGCGGTTCCGTCCAATCGCATATTCGGTTCCGCGTCGTTCGGCTCCCGTCGCGCCTCTAGCAAGCCTTGAATCATCGCTTGCAAATCTTCGAGGTCGCGATCGTCCCATGCTTGGATCTGCTGAATCAGTTCTTCTGCTGGGCTACTGTACGTTTGAAATGAAGCTCTGAATTTTCAGGCGCTAAAAACCCTATGCTGCTGTAGCAAAGTAACGCTGGGGTGAAAATAAAGTTCCGTACTATGGTGATTTCTCTCAGTTGAATGGCAGCAAATTGAAAAAATAAAGTTCCGTACTGTCACATCTCTAGACCATATATAAGGTCAAGGTGTCAAACTCTTATGAATACTGATGTTTCGTCATTTTCCTGCACAGAATCGCAACCTTGCCTGACCTCTTTCCGATATTAAAATCGCCCTGCTCCGTGCCAGTTAGTTCAGAACTTTATTTTAAATTCCAAAACTTTATTCTAAAGTTCGGAACTTTATTTCAAACGTACAGCTACTAGGTTGGCGTGGCATAGATCCCTCTGAGGATTAAGCTTAGGGAACAAATAAGCTCTTTTGTTCCCTAAGTCGCTAAACGTGATGTCTTATCGATCTTTGATTGAACTGATTGAACGGATCTCCGTTCGGCTCTCATTATGCTCAGCGTCTAAACTTAGGGAACGTTCAGAATTATGTTCCCTAAGTTAAAAGTCCGTTTATTCTGCTGCGTCGTACATATCCTGTAGAATCAATAGCTGCTCATCACTTAGACCCAGTTCGCTCGAAACGGTGAATTGTGCTTCGGCTTCCGACCTCGATCGTTATGTGCGATCGAAGCAGAATCGCTCAGATTGGTTGCGATCAGCGATCGAGGCAGCGGCTAGAGCCGAAGGGTGGGCTGCAAGCGATGATCAAACGCAGGCGAATCCGTCAGCTTTATGAGCGATCGCGTTAAACAAGAGGCACTGAAGATTCTGAAGTTGCTATCAAGTCTTGAGTTTGAAAGTTGTTACCTGCTGACCAAGGACTTCAAAGAACTGCCGCGTCAACCTGGACTATATGCTATTCGGCAGCGTGACACGGTGGTTTATGTAGGGAAAGCGCTTAATCTGCGCGATCGCTTCAAAACCGGACATACCGCGCTCGTTAGTGCATTCATCGACGGCGTAATGGCTGAAGATCTTCGCATTGCCGTTGTGACTGTTTCTCCGTATTGGCTCGCAAGTCTTGAAGAACTCGAAACACGGATGATTCTTCAAGCCAAACCACGATATAACGGTCGTGTATCCTCAATTAAAGCTCAAACGATTATGTTTAGCACGGATAAAGTCAAAATCCTAGATTCTCTACCTCCTGCCATTCGGGAAGCTTTGGAAGACTATGGCGCAGAAACGGGACTTAACCCAGATCAGGTCGTTGAGTTGGCAATCGTCAATTTTCTGGATGTGGACGCAGCAACATTCCCTAAGAGCTTCAAAAGTATTGGTCAACTGAAAGAGGAAAATGCCATCCTCAAGCTGAAGCTCAAAGCTGCGGGTGTTGACGTTGACGAGTAATGACAAAAGCCGCGATCGTCGATAAGCAGCAATGATTTTTGTACAAATGAGCGATGAAGCATTCGAGATATTTGCTAATCAGCATTGCGATCGCAATGCTATCTTCATCGCTGGCGCAGAGCAGCGTTCCTTGATCGAGCCATCAGGCGTGCGATAAATCAGTTGCAGTGCCGAGTCACCTTGAGGAATGACCGCCACGACCGTGACAATCTGATCGTGTTCCACGCCGGAGAGGTTTTGTCCTGCTGCAATCTGATTGAGCTTCATGGAGGCAGTCACTTCTTGAAATTACAACGGGGTCTTACTCTGTTGTCTGATCGCCACCAATAGTGGTTTTGCGACTTTGCAGCAACACCTACTGACGTGTCGAATGATACGTTACACTTTCCACAGCCAATTTTAGCCTGTGCAAGAGTTTGTGGCAGGATTCTGGGATGATTCCGGCGATCGCATAGAAATTTCGTTCGTGGGGATGCTTCCGCGAACGATTATGCAGAACGGAACGTAAGGCTTTCTAATGAGGCAGTTACAGGAACTGGGTTTGGAATGTAAACAACATACGCATGATCACCCGTTCGGGCAGCCGAAGAAAAGGTTTTCCAACTAATTTTTCGATGCGATCGTGGATTGCTTTGAATATTCCTTCTAGTCATTATTTAATCTTCTGTAAACCAGCGTTCTTTAACTCCATCCCAACCGTAATGACTGGACTTAAATTGTGCCATCGCTGCAACGTACTGAGAGAGCGTCAATACGACATCGCTATTTTGCGGGATGTTGTCTTCGTCAAGCGTGTCAAGAAATTGGATGGACTGCTCCGACTCAAGAATCTTTCTACAGCTATTAAGAAGCCTATTTACTGTTTTGACCTTGGTTAGGCTGAGTACAGAGTCAGGCTTCTTTTTGCTCAACTCCTTGAACTCCTGATGCATCGCTTCGAGGAGAGGCATAACCGTGTCATGCAAGTTTGCCTTCTCCATAGTTGTCGTCTTTTTATCTGAGCTTCGCATTTTTACTTATACCGTAGGCGTTTTGGCACGATCGTCTCTATGTAAACAAAACCTTGTTCATCTCCCTTCTCACCCTCTTCGGCATCAACAACCCATTTCCATCCGCTCTTGTAGATGATGCTATCGGCGCGAAACTTTTCAAAACACTCAATGTATTGGGACAGCATAAAAACCGCATCACTGTTTTTTGGAACATCGTCGGTATCGAATTCAAAGAAATCATCAAAGGGACGGTATTTATCGCCCAAAAGACTGTTGGACTGATTGAGAAGTCTGTTAACAAACTTCAGCTTGAATGTGTTTACAGCATCATTAGGTGATTTTTTTGAAAGAGCAGAAAGCTCATGATATGTACTTTGAAGTTGCCCACACAATTTCTCAAACTCGTCAACGTCCTTGCGCTTCATACTTCTTGTCCTTCCGGTGAAACCTAGCTTTGTTCGGGTTGCCTGTGAAACTTTTATGACGGACATGCTCGCCGGAACTCCAGATACTTTTTCTTGAGAACATCGATCGGTGAGCGCTGTTTGCTCTCAAAGATATTGACCATCAGTTCAATATCCTCGTCGGTTAGGGCAATGATGCATCGCCGTTGCCCGGACCACAAATCGATCGTGTTTTTGAACATTGCCTTTGGCAATCGATGTCTTGTGACCAGAACACCGAATTTCCCAAGTCCGCTATCGAGATACCTGTTGAGCTGGTTAATGTGATCTCGCTCGATAGCCTTCACATTCTTCAATTCAAAGACAAGTTGCCGATTGCCGTAGTCCTCGCTAATTTCCTTGAGGAAATCCACTGAACGATTGTTGTAGAATATCAAGTCTCGAATAAGAGTACCGGATTCAGTTCTGCTTTGCTCTGCGGCAAAGTCTAGCTCTGGATAAAGCAGAGATGCCAAAAGTTGGCAGATGTACTTTTCATACATTTCGTCGGCTCTGTTTTCTTTCCCAGTGGGTAGTTTTTTTATCTCCGATAACTTGCGTTTAGCGGACAGAACGGGAATCTGGGCAAACAGAGGATCATTCTTGCAGTCTGCTTGAGTTCGGGTTTTGGCTTCAATGTACGACTTGACGACACCATAATTTTCTCTGTTGAAGTTCAAAACTTTGACGCGATCCTTTGGTTCACCTTGGCTGAAAATCTCGTCGTAGGGACAGTAATCCTTGAAATAATCCTCGAAATTGATCCAAGGGGAAAATCGTAGCCACCTTTTAGGAACGAATATAAGCGGATCTTTGGTTTCTGGATGGAGTGGTAAACTGACTGCTTGTTCAGCGAGAAAGGAGTTTGTTTTGTAGTCATAGAGCGACGGGAGAATTGTTTTCTCGATCGGAATCCCTATGTCCTCTGCCTGCTGAATCGTAAAATCTATCAAGAACGATTTAATTAAATTACAGGAAATATCGCTGATACGGTCTTTAGCGATGCCATCTACATATAATTGGATTTCTTCAAAATGCAGAAATCCGTATCGTTCATACTCTGGTATGGATTCAAAGATAAAGAGAATCTCATCGGCTTTATCGGCACCAATTCTTAAACCCTTTCGTTTTTTAGAAAGCCCTAGTCCAACTTCTCTGCACTCAGAAGCAAGAATGAGATTATTTCGCGCTTGGTCACGTTTTCCTTTTCGTATGAGAAAATTTAGATGATTGAATGCATTCACCAGTGCAGTGTGTAACGCATTATCTTGTTGCGATGGGGACTTCCAGAGAAGGAAAGGATCGACGTAAAGTGGGATGTCTTCGTCTAGGCAAGGAATTGCAAAATCTAGCTTTTCTTGGGTGGCATCAATATTGTAGTAATCGGTTAGCCTTGGTCGGATGATGATCATATTTCGGGAAGCCAAGAAGAGCGAACGCTATATCTAGCACATTTTGTACAAATCCATGCTAATTATAGCGTGTTTTTTCAAACACTCCTGAGCTGGAAATCCACCTAGATTTCGCTTTCGCGATGTTGGTTCGCGGGAGCACCCCCGCGAACAATTACGATCGCACCGTCCACAACTCACGCCAGCAGGTCGTATACCGGGGTGATCGCCGCTCTGCTTTGAGCGCCCAGGGGGTGCGCGTGCCGCAAGCGGCCAGATAAATCGTGCGTGCCCCATAGCGACGGTTGATTGTGTCCATCGCCCGCATCAGCGCTTTAGAGCGAGGATTAGGGCGCTGAAACAGGTCAGGCTGCGACACCTGCTCTGGCTGTAGCTCGTAGAGGATGATGCCTGCTTTAGCGATCAAATGTCCAGCCTGGTACAGGCGTTCAACGGCAGGGTCAATCGCATGAATCAAATCGCGCGGGTCGTGGGTGTCCACGGGAAGCGCGATCGTGACGCTCCACGATCGCGGATGCGCCTGATGGCGATTGGTGTGCCAGAAAATCTGCATGTGACGCGCAACCTGGCGCTGCGATCGCAGTTTCTCGGCGGCGCGGCTAGCATATGACGCAAGGGCAGACTGTAAGCGATCTAGGGTTGTGACCGGCGTGCCGAAGCTGCGCGTGACCGCCGTAGACTGCTTGGCGGCGGCAGCAGTCTCTAGGGGAATGCAGGAATATCCCTGAAGTTCGAGCAGAGTGCGCTCTAGGACGACCGAAAAGGCACTGCGAACTCTTTTGGGCTGGCAGCGACGAACTGAGCGGCGGTTTCGATGCCGCGCTGGTTCAAGCGTTGAGTAATCGCCGCCCCAATTCCCCAGATTTCATCAACCGGGGTGCGGTGCAGGGCGACGCTCAGCAGGTCGGGTGGCGTCAGGTCAAGAACGCCTCCGGCTTTGCGCGATCGCTTGGCGTGATAGTTGGCCAGCTTGGCAATGGTTTTGGTGGTGCCAAGTCCGATCGAAACCGGAATGCCGGTCCAGCGCCGCACGGTTTGACGAATGCTACGGGCATAAGTCGTCAGATCAAGGTGAGCAAAGCCATCGAGCGACAGAAAGGCTTCGTCGATCGAGTAGATTTCCAGCGTCGGCGTGAACTGCTCCAGCACCTGCATCACCCGCTGCGACATATCGCCGTAGAGGGCATAGTTCGACGAGAGGACAGCTATCCTTTGCTGCCGCACGAGCGGCTGAATCTGAAACAGGGGAACGCCCATCTTGATGCCGAGGGCCTTGGCTTCATTCGATCGCGCCACAACGCAGCCGTCATTATTCGAGAGCACAATCACGGGAATGCCTTCGAGGCGCGGATTAAACACCCGCTCGCAGGAGACGTAGAAATTGTTGCAGTCTACCAGGGCGAACATGGTTTCCGGTGGTGACGGATTGTGAATTTGACCACGCCCCAGATTTGCACGTCGAAGCTATCGGTCAGCGCGATCGTGGCGTAGCTGGGGTTGGCCGGAACCAGAAACGGCTGATCGCCTCGGTAACAGAGACGCTTGACGGTGGATTCGCCATTGACCACAGCGACAACGATATCATCGTCGCGTGGCTCAAGCGAGCGGTCCACCACCAGCAGATCCCCGGAGTGAATGCCCGCTTCCACCATTGAATCGCCCTCGGCGCGCGCGAGAAAAGTGGCGGCCGGGTGCTCCACAAGATATTCATTCAAATCCAGCGATCGTTCCAGATAATCGTCGGCTGGGCTGGGAAAGCCTGCCGATACGGTGGCAGTATAAAGCGGCAGATGCAGCGGTGGAGAGGGCTGTGGCGTTAAAAATTGAATACTGAACATAAAATCTCGCAACGATGCCGACCCCATATCACAAGCAAAGCGACGTGCAAAGGGGATGCGATCGCGGGCTGTAGTTCTAGAGAAGTAATGTTATCTATATCTCTAGAACAGTTTGATTAATTTCGGATTAATGGCGGCATCGGCGTTGCTCAAGGCTGTAGTTCTAGCGCTACAATACAAAAGCTTTCTCTAGAACTATGCTCGTCCTATGCCTCAATCGCGCTGTCGGCTTGGCTTTTCGTGCGCGTCCATGATGATGACCCCAGGTTTGGAAGCGAATGATTGTCCGAACCGCAGGACGTGCGGTGAAATTGTGGAGTATACCGCTGAAGAACGGGCCGAGCTGATTCGGGTCGAGGTGGCACGGGGCAGACGCCGGCGACGACGAATTGCGGTGAGCCGGCATGAAGCCGCTGTCATGATGCTGATGGCGCGGGGTAATCCTCAGACGCTGGCAGAGTTTGACGTGCCGGAACTGCTAACGACGCTGACGCGATCGCTCACCACAATCCAGCAGGTGATTGCAGAGCAGTATGAAGGGCAATTCATCGCGCCACCGAACACCGAAGCGCACCGCTACAACGTCAAGAAAAAGCGGATTCGAGTTGATTCAAACGAAGACGGGACAGTGAGTGAAGTCGAGTACCGCGCCGTGTACTGGTACAACAAGCTCTCGGCGGATGAGCAAATTTTTGAGCCGGTAATTGAAGAGCGTCGTGTGAAGGAAATCCACCTGTCGCACAACGATGACCCCAGAAATTTAGAGGGGCGACGCGGCATCGAGCGGCGCAACCGATTGACCCTGCTGCGGAACCGTCTCGGCGCGATCGCGGCAGAGCTGGCAGAAGTCGTCGAACTGATGCAAGCGCCGCTTGTGATCTCCAGTCCATTGGATCAACCCGATGAACAAGAAGCGGGACAAAATCTGGAAGATTAATGAAACTGTCCAAATTTGGGACAGATAAGGGCAAAAATTGGACAAACTTAGGTCATAATTGAAATGTGCTGACTTTGCGGTGAAAATTGCAATGATCCACGATCGCATTCAGAACATGGCAGCCAAAGATGAACGCCTGAGAATCCCACCGCTCGGTGAATGGTATGAAGACTTGCTGACAGTTGACAGTGCTATTACCGGAAATACCGAGCCTGCTCAGGCGGCGTCCCTGCTGCGTGCCAAGTTGAAAGAGCGTGAAACCATCATTGCAAAACGGGTTCAATACCTTGCCGCAAAGCGGGGCATTCCTTTCGAGGAGATGTGGCTACAGATTCTCAAGGGTAAATACCAAAAGCTGACCCAGGATGAAATCAACGCCCTGGAAAGCATTGCACCGTTTAAGGATGAATTCCCATGAAACAGACACCGTTTTCTCCGTTCATCGACCCCGGATTTTTGAGGCAATGTCGAAAAACGCTCCCTGGTCATCTACTGCGCCTTCATTTGAGCGGATGTGTTCAGCGATCACCAGGTGATGTTCTGCCTGCTCCAGTTTTCCCACATTGAAATAGCTGCTGGCAAGGTACAGGTTGGCTTCAAACCGCTGTGCCAAGGGCAATTCAAGCGCGATCGCGCGGTGGTAAAACGGGATGGCTTCTTGCTCCATATCAAGAATGTCGTGGGACATTGCCAAGTAGAAAACGCGCTTGGCGTCATCCGGCATTTCGTTCACCGCCTGCTGAAAGAGTGCCAGTGCTTTTTCCAAAAGCATTCTCCCCGCTTCCTCTGTATCAGCGGAAAGCCCCTGACTTCTGAGCCTGAGTGCCATTTCAAAGACGTTTTCCATAGCTCAACACCTTTAGATTATTGGCGATACAAATGTATTGTAATTTAGCCAAAAACAATATAATTTGTCGCCCACAAACTTATCCTCCTTTGGATTTGCGTTGTTTTCATTTCCGATTGTCATTTGTTTGAAAAGTAAGGAGACTTTTCTATGTCTATGTTGAAGCGCACAATTCCTGCTGTCATTACCGTTGGTGGTTGCCTGATGGTCGGGATTGCTTTGATCAGCGATGGTGCAAGCTCTTTAGTAGCAGGTATCAGCGTAGGTAGGGGCGGCGGTTCTGGCGGCAAGGTCGAAGGCGGCGGTAAGCAGTCTAAAGTCTGGAATGACTTTATGACCGCACAAACTGCCTCTGAGTTGTCCCAGGCAACACAAGATGCTGGCGAAGCTGGCGTTGAAGTGACAGTGATCGGCTAACCCACAAGGTTCTCGCTCTCTAAAGGACAGATTGCCCGCTTATGTTTTCCTCGTGAGACATCAGCGGGCTTTCGTTTTGTACATTTACTCACTTTGAACCATGAGAAATATTGTTTCCTTGCTGGAACGGCGTGCAGCCAAAGCTCCATCAAACGTCAAAATTGAAATGTTTGACTTCTCAAATCGTCAAGAGGGTGAAATCATTGGTACTGAGTGGATTGAAAACCCGATCTACCTGACGGGCGACCATGAGGAATCAGGCGTTACCCTGCCGCTGACGGCAACCCCGACAGTTGTATGGCGAGACGGAAATGGTGTGGCGGATTCTTATCCTGTCTGGGCATTGCATCCTAACGCAGGCGATCAGTTGTGCTTTATCTCCCGAAGTGGTGACGATCGTAGACCTGTGCGTGTGGAGTTGATTGATTGCAGGGCAGACTCTCCTACCTTTGGAAACTATAAGGTTGTCGAGACAATGCCAGATGCTAAGCGGTCTCTGCCCATTCCGCCAGGGGTGGGGCATTTACTCACGCAAATGTCAGGAGTCACGACACTAAACTCGATTCAACTCTACTGGGACTTTGCGGCTGATCGAAAAGTACCTTTACCAAAGGGCTTCGGGGTGCTGAATTGGGATCGGTTTGGTAATGTGGCTCCAAAAATGCTGTTTCCGCGTTTTGCTGTGCCTGTCATTGCTCAAGCCTTACTGCTACCAAAGATGCAGCAACAAGCAAGAGCATACACAGCTTCGGGGAATTTCTTTCCAACTGTTCGCTTATTGCCAGATGGTTCCGTTGCTGTCTTAAGAAAATTGCCAGTTGATCAAACAACTCTGGCTGCATAAACAGTACTGAAGGGGGTTCGCCCCCTTCTTCTGTTCAACTTTTCTGTCCTCAACTCACATTGAGCCTTGACCGTTTTTGAGGTACAACTGAGACAGATGATCGAACTATTGTTATGCTGAACGCTGAATACGCTGATCTGCTGAAACTCAGCCCTTCTGAACGTCTCCTGCTGGTACAAGACCTGTGGGACAGCTTAAATGAAGAAGACATTCCCCTGACCGATTCGCAGAAACAGGAACTCGATCGCAGAAAGGCGGCATTCCAAGCAAATCCGTCCTCTGGTCGTTCATGGGAAGAAGTGCAGCGTCGAATTATCGATCGGCATGGCTAAGAACATTGTGTTCACGCCAGAAGCAGAAGATGATTCTGATCAAGGGTACTTCTGGTACGAAAGCAAAAAAATAGGACTAGGGCGGGAGTTTTTAACGGCAGTCGATGCCTGCCTGCAAAGAATCAGCCGCAACCCAAGAATCTACCAAACAATATATAAAGATTATCGAAGAGCAGTCGTTCGACGCTTTCCATATTCAATCTTGTACGAAGAGACGACCACAGAGGTGATTGTCTATGCCGTCTTTAATTCCCGCCAAGACCCTGACAAGTGGCGCGACAGGCTGCAATAAAGCGGTACTCTGTTGCAGGAAATGCAAAAACTGTATCCAAAATTAGGTGTCCTGGTCTTCGACATGCAATTCTTCTAGGGTGGCCAGCTCCTGCATTGCCCATTCGATCGCGCTTTTCACATTGCGTCTGGCGATTCTGCCGCGCCAGTCCTGGTATTTTTCGCTGCCCTGTTTGCCCAGGTGCAGATACTTGGTCTTGCCAGCGCGATCACCTTGAAAGATCGGCTTGTCTGCTTCGAGCTTAAAGTAGCGGTGCTGGACTTTCGAGCCGTCTTTGCGGGTCTTGGTTGTGAAGTAAGGCGTGATGCTGGTGCCGGCCGGCGCAGTTGCGCCAGTTTTTTCAAGCAGCGCGATCGCTTGGTAGAGGGCTTCACGAGCGGCATCAATTTCAGAAGGCATAGGCGGTTCGAGGGAGTAGTCCCGCGAACCAAACAAGAAAGCTTGAAAGTCTACGGGGTGGGCGTTTGAACCACATCCAAACGGTTTTCGGTGGTTCCTGCACACATTCTATCCGTGTTACGCGGCAGGAGATCCGTGTTACGCCGTTTCTCAACAAAGCTTTACATTTGGTTCGAGGAAACGTTCCCGCGAACTCTTTTCAATCGGGCAGGCTGCAAGCACTCGCCCGCGCGATCGAAGACATCAGAAAAACACAGCACCTTTGCAGCACATCAGTGACAGATCGCCTCGCAAGGTACCCATCACGGTCGCCATCCAGTCGATGAACGCCGCATTGATTCAGATAAAAGTAAGCTTCTTCACAGGAAGTCATTTGTCCGCAGTACCGCTTGCCTGAACACTGTAAAGCGGTCTCGTTGCGCGCAGGTTTCGGGCTGGTTCGATTTTGGAGCGGTGGATTTCGAGCTTCTTTTCCTGCGCGCCGCCAGTCCCACGGTAGATCGAATTTACCTTGCCAGATTCCTGCTTTCTGACGTTGCGCGTCTGCTTCGGCAGAGAGGTAGTCTGAACTGTATTTTCGGTACGCCACCGCCCAGCCGTTGCGTACCAGCCATTCATTGATATCGATTTGCTCGGTGCGGCTAGACGTTCCTGCGGGTGCAGCTTTGTCCAAGGCGCAAACCGCTACAATCCGCCCGTAGCGATCGTGCGCCTTTCCCTGACAGCGCACGGTCGATCTGTTGATCAAATCTGAGAGTTGCAGCGCCGCATTCTGTCCGCAGCGATACCTGTCGCCGTTCAGTTTGCTGCATAGCTGACTGCTCTCAGGCGCATCAATTCCATGCAGCCGAATTCGTTGACCGTGAATTTCTATTGTGTCACCGTCGATCACGCTTGCTGTCCCGACAATCTCACTTTTTGTCGATTGTTTTGCATCGACGGGCGCGGACAGAGCGATCAAAACCCCTGTGATTGCGACACAAAGTGCCATTCTAATCATTGCGGTAACTTCATTGGGGTCGTGAACGCAAGAATCAGCGCCTCGTGCAGCACGATCGGGGGCATCTCCTCACCTTCATACGCGAAGGACTGATTCGGCTGAAAAATCCCGTGGGGAATGTCACTGCGATCGCCAAGCCAAAGGCGCAGCCGATAATCGATAATCCAGCGATGACCCTCATCGTCGTGCAACTTCACCCAGCAGTGAGGAACCACGACAGCGCCGGTTTCGCGGCAGTGAACCATCCCGCTCATACGATGGTGTGGAACCTGAAGTTCCGAGAGGATGTGACTTACCATCATTGTCGCGCCGTCGCACTCGGTCAAAGAGTGTTCCGCCTGGTACAGGTGAACCCGCAGATCAGAAAGCCCCTGCCCTGCAAACATCGGTTCAATTTTATCCATACTGCTTCAAGGTTCCTCAAACGGGCTGGAGCGGGCTTTACGGAGTCCAGCGCAACAACACAACTTCTTCCCGCATCTGCTTTCCTGTCTTAGTCGCCTGACGGGTGCGAAACAAGTCCACTCCCGCGATCGTATAGCCTTCGCTCTCAGCGATTTCCGCCAGAATTTCTCCAGTGTGAATATGCACTTGCAGAAATGACGCTTGATCACCGACCACATAAGCCAGAGATGCTCCGTCTTTCAGGGCAGGTTTGAGCGATCGCAGATGTCGCCGCATTCCGCCGAAATAGAGTTTGACGGCTCTGGCATAAAGACGGGAGAAGCCATCGGTTTTGCCCAGGTCTTGTCGCTTCTGTTCGATTTCGCTGGCGATGCGCTGAACGCGATCGTTGCCTGCCACCCACGCATCGTCGGTGTCCCCCTGGTACACGTTGCGACTGCTGGAACAGAGCAACGTTTGTTTCAAGGTTTGAGCGTCCAGCCGATTGTTCAAATAGCCCAGCAGCACCGATTCGAGGCGTGTCGCGCGGGAATAGTCCGATTCGTTCGGATATGGGGGGCTGGTGATGACGGCATCAATCGAACCCGGAGTGAGAACATCGCACAAGGTGCGGGCATCGGCATGATGCACGGTCGTGGTGACTGTGTTCGGCTGCATCAATTCCAGGTCAGCCGCGATCGTGTTGACATTGTTCAGCCACGACTCAATCACGGGCGCATCGGCTTTCGCGGGTCCCACCGTCACACCCGGCGCGAACCAGAGATTTGAAATACTGCTGACGAGGGCTTTTGCTAACGCCAGCAGAAGATGTGGCGGGGTGTTTGGCTCTTCGCGGATGGCATCCAGCAGGTTGAGCGTTTTGTGCAGCGGCAAAGGGCTGATCGCGCCCCGGCTGACCAATGCCTCAGCGTCAGGTGTCAGGGTTCTGAGAATCGATTGATCGGTTTCTCCTGCCCGCTCAGCAATTCTCGAAGCCCTCAATCGGAGAGAATCGGGATTCGCTATCCAATCCGACTTGGTACGACTGGCAAGCACAGCGATGGGATTGGCATCGCTGCCAATTCCTGAAATGCTGCGTTTTTTGCATTCCACGATCGTCGTGCCGGTTCCCGAAAAGGGATCGAGAACCGTATGATCCGGCATCACCGCGAAGCGTTCCAGGTAGGTTCTGACCAAGTGTGGCGGATACGCCAGAATGAAGCGATACCAGTCGTGGACGATCGCATCCGCACCTTGAACCCGGTTATGTTCAGGGTTCCCGGCATGACGGGTCGCTAAGCGCGTTCCCTCAAGTTCAGGAAAAAAAGAGAGCTGCACATCCATGATTCACAACGCAATTAACGACGATAAAGCGCATCAGACTACAAACAAAAGTAGCAACTAGGCAAGAATCTCTCGTGCGAAGAAGTTCTCGAAAAGATGACCATAAAGTTCATCATCCAAGTCCGCAGGCGAATAACACTGCTTGGAATGAACCTGAACAAAGGTTTGCAATACCTCGTGGGTCACATCTGCCATGAGTAGGTCACTCGTTTGGAACACTCTGGATTTGATAATGTCCAAGGTCGCTGGCTGAATCGAATTGATGTGAATTTCGCCGTCCTCGTCGTTTTCGTCGTAGGACAGAACCTCGCGCACGATGTCCATCACTAAATTTGTCGAGAAGTCATAGAGTTCACGCGGAAGCCGCGACTCGAAGTGATCCGGCAGGGTGGGATGAATGAGGCGATCGGCAGCGAGGCGATTGGCAATCCAGTAAACGCCGTTGTGGTGAAAGTTGCCTTCGGCATAAAGGCGCTGCACTTCGGCAATGATGCAATCGCAATCTTCATCGGAAAACTGTGCGCCGTTGGCTCCGGCATCGGCACGGACGAACTCGCGGGTTACATAGGCAATGCCAGTTTGTTTGGGGTTCAGGCTTTGGGAATCAGTCATGGTATTCACCTCAATTGCGGGTCATTTGAAGTCAGTTGTGGGCGCAGGGCTAGGGTTTTTCCGTTCTTGGAACACTAAAAAGTGGAGTTTCCAGATGCCAGGTCACACAGGGCTGCAATTCTTGGATGAGATCGAGCGTGAGGTCCTCGATTCCGTGCTGCTCTAGCCAGTGGCGCAAATCTGCATCAGTCTCACCTTCGCCGTCGTCAAGGCTCGGATCGTAATCAAACTGACGAACGTATCCTGAAAGAACGTCCAGTGGTAGGGTCTGCCTGCTCGCGATCGCAGCTTGCCCGATCGAAGTGTGGTGAACCCAATCGCAGACAGCGGCGCTGAGGGCATCAAAAAACATTTTCTCTCGCTGCATGGGATGATCTACCCGTGCAGAGACTTTCGCATACTGAATCGCATCTCGCTTGTACGAAGGAATCACAAACCGTGCATAAACCTGCATATGACAGACTCCAAAAATCAAAACTTTAACGAATACACTGCGTTCGCCCGAATGTAACCCTGAACGTTAGTCCGCGATGCGCTCCAAGATGTAAGTTGCCATTGCCCGCATCGTGTCTCTGTTTTTCACGATGCGGTTGTTCAGCTTGCAGAGATTCCAATCCGGGTTGGATAGTCGCCAGTTGATCCGCTCCAGTTTGGTTATCCGTGTGAGCTGTTGCTGTTGCCGCAATTCCTGTCCGACGATCGCCAGGGCGCAGAGCGTGAGAGCGTTAAATCCAATGCTGTGCTGGCGCAGGGTTGGGTCATTGCTGGTCTGAAGCAGCTTCCAGTGCGGATGGTGTTGCGCCACATGCCGCCAGAACCTGATCGCTTCCTGGTGCAAGTCGCGTTCTGCACCGAGAAGTAACAGCTTGCAGGACTCACGCAGCGAGTTCAGCGTGAAGACATCACCGCTCTTCGGCTGAATGTTGGTTGATTCCAACGCCGTGCGATCGCGGAAGATGTCTACGGATGTGAGAACAGCGCGGGCAATGTCGCTATACGGGTCGCGATGGTCGAACAGAGAGATGATCGACTTGTTCGGTTTGACGCCGTGCTGGTTGGCATCAAGGAAAATTCTCTGCCGCTTCTGTCCTTCGGCATCGGGAATCAGCATCACCCCGATCGTCTCATTTGCGGTGAGTCCAGGGGCTTCGAGGCGTGCCTGAATCGCTCCCCATGAACGATGTTGACCGTCCGGCACCCAGAAGGTCGCGGAACCGGGCAGACCCAGCAATCCCAGCCCCTCCATGCCGGGAATTTCGAGATCCAGCGCTTGAAAGTCGTAGCACTCCCATTCAGGAATATCGACGGTGATCACGATCGGCAACAGGATGTAGAACTCCTCCGGCTGGGACAATCCGGTGATGACGTAGCGGGCGATTTTTTTGGCTCGTCTGGGGTCGAGGGTGCGCTGTGCCAGACTCAGGGGGGCAGATACCTTGGGACGTTCAAAAAAGGGGTGTAGCAGCGTATGGAGCTGGTCAAAGGTAAACTGCACCAGCCAGTAATCATCGCCGCACTGAATGCCGCGCACACAGGGGAACAGGTAGTTAGCGGGTTCGGAGGCTGGCGCGGATGCGGGAGACTCTAAGGCGCGTGTTGGTTGGGGGGACATCATGAGGTAAATCAATTCCAAGAATATGAGGGTGTGATCCAGTGATGCCGAGCCATTTCAGGTCATACTCGCTCGGCTCGATCCGCTGCTTCTGCACCACGGTGGCAGGGCAGACGACCAGCATTTCTTCTACAAACGGTCGCGGCGGGTTCTTCCCGGCGGGTCGCTGTATTGTCCAGAAGCGTCGCGATAGCTTTTCCATCACGGGGGTCGCTGCGTATCGTTGCGCCACTTCCGCTAGAAAGCGATCGCACTCATCCTGCTGCCCCTGAAACAGAATTCGGGTCTGGCGGAATGGCTTTGGATCTTTCTTCGTCGCGTCCGGGCTACGGGTGAACATGCGCCGCACGCAGTAGACAGCCCAGGTCTTGCCCTGGCGGAGATGTTCGACCTGCGCTGCGGTTCGCTCGATAAACGCCTGCAAGCGTGCTGATTCCGGTTTCTTGGTTTGCCTGCGGCTGGTTTGGGCAGCGATCGCACTATCAATCAGACGTTCAAACGAGGGAATCACCGCAGACACCCATGCGCCAGCCAGCAGGAGTTCGTAATGCGCGATCGCGGCGGCGTTCTCGCTCTCCCTGAGAATGTCAATCACCAGTTGAGTCTTATACAGCGGCTGATTGTCGTTGAGAGCCAGTGCCATGTGTTCGATAAAAGCTGCCTCCCCGCCGTACTCCGGCTCATTCAGCCAATCTTGGCGCAGGTCGCCGTGGGTGTTGTTGCCGCGCTCACGCTGCTTACCGTTGCATTCGGAGAACGGGCAGCCATTGACACAGAAGGATTTTTTGCCCTGCGTCATTCGTCCCTGAGTGAATCGCGAAACGAAGTCGTTCACCCGCTGCTCGCACCACTTTCGACCGTGCCCCATTTCAATCAGCGGGAACCGGAATATCTGGCGGCGCTGCTTGCTCTCCTTGATGCGCCCTGCTTCGTCAGCATTGAAGCCGATCGCATAGTCATACGGTTGAGCGTCGCCATAGCTGCGATCTTTCAATCGTCCGGTCTCATCGGCGTTATAGCCAATCAGGTAATATGGGGCACTATGAATACTCTGCTCGGTCTTCACCCGTTTGGCTTCGTCGGCATTGAAGCCGATAAAGCGTTTGCGGGGGGAATCTCCGAACAGCAGTTGCGCGATCGCGTCGATCACCCACCCTTTGAATTTAAGGGTGCAGAGCCGGCTGCTGCCGCCGCGCTGCGGCACGGTGCCGCTCATAATCAGGTGAACAAATAGAGAGTAGTCGCCGCGTAGATAAAATGTTGTCGGCTGGCGCGTTGAGGACAGAATCGTAATCCCGTCCTTTTCGTACTCACCGTTGCGGCAGACCTGAATCATCCAGATATTGTGTTGCCGACAGAGGGGAAAGAACACGTCCTCCATCAATTGTCGGGTTTGGGCGGACTCACCGCCGACAACGGCATGAACCACGATCAAGTTTTCCAGGGGGAAGTCCCGCGAAGCTGGATTTTCGATGTATTCGATCAGCAGTGAAAGCGAGTCAATCCCACACCCTATCGAAAGAATGTGCGGCAAGTAGTTCGGGTTGAGCGTGGTTAGCAGTTCAGTAAACTGGATGGGTTCAAACGGGTTGAACACTGCTGGAGGAAGTGTAGCCATAGTCAGGCGATGAGGTGCGAGAGGACAGGTCGAAAGCGCAGGGAAGGCAAACCTTTAAGCACATGACTCACAACGATGAGAATCTGATTCATCAACCCGAATCGCGATCGACGCGACCAAAGCGTAATCACCCGCTTGAATGTCGCCGATAATGCGATGCAGTTCTTCAGGGCTACACCAATCGACTGTGACGGACTCTACCTGTGTGAATGCCTGATCGACATTCAAGACAATGGCATACTCTTGAATCGCATCTTCACTGGTGGAATCATTCAGAAATAACAAATCGCCAACACGAAAACCCGCACAAAGAACATAGTTCTTTTTCAGTAACGCTTTGACCAGTTCTTCAAGCGTTGGAACCGTCTTAATATGCCAGACGCGATGAGTATGTAGCATAACAAGTGACCAAATGTGTGAATAAGGGACTAAATTGAACCAACTACCAGCAAGACACGCTTTTAATGGTTTGCATGTCGCTGGGATCGAGGGTTTGATCAGCAAGGGTTTCGGTGAGGAGTTCAAACTCTTCTGGTGACACCCCGCGCCGGAACGCGAGGTGAGTGCCCAATCCGCTCTAAACTCTGAGAAACTGCCTGTTCAATGGCTGCGGAAGTTCATCAGACAATCGGAATCGTTTAAACTCAGTCGATGCTGCGACCGTTCACCGTGGTGTAGCGTTGCCCAAAGCTATCAACGCAAACTTTGACCTTGGAATTGGTTCGAGCTTGAAATCTTTCGACAGTCCCAAAATATGCCTGCTCTTTAACAAAAGCCTGACGTGCAGAACTCCAAATTTCATCGGTCACATTCGTGTACAGCATTGCGAAGGAGCGAAGAATGCCCTGCATCGCCTGCATCAATCTTTCTTCAGCATCAAGGTCGCGGTCGGCTTGATCCTGCATCGCTCGCAGGCGGTTCTTCATTTCTACGAGCTTTTCAAAGCGATCGTCGCCCGTGAGAAACTCTAGCGCGTACTCAGTTTGTGAAGTCATAATGAGCTTGTTCCGTTTTTAAGGGGACAAGGGGAGTTGGAGAAGATTGCGAGTCAGAACCGGCTCCCCTTCGATGCACTCATCATACCGCGTAACACGGTAGACAAGCCGCGTAACACGGTAATTGTTACATAACTTCATACAGTTGAGGGTAAGGTGGGATATACTGACGATATGAAGCAACAACCGAGAGCCAAAACCGGAATTTTTGCCAGCCCGTACAATGAACCACGGGGGGAAGCGATCGCGCTGCGTCTGCCGAGGACGCTGGACGAGCAACTGCGCGGCACGGTCGGCTGGCTTGGCACCGAAGATAATCCCAAGCTTCGCGCTTTTATCGAAGAAGCTGTGCGCGAGAAATTGGCAAAGCAATCCGCGAATGATAACCAGCCAGGTCGCCTCGAACCTTCATCGAGTGCTGCCTAAATAGAATTAACGCTCCAGCCGCAGGACAGCGATGGGCTGCTTGCGGTTCTTTTTTAGCCGAGATAGTTCGCGGGAGATTTCCCGCGAACTTCAAATCCTCGTGAGCGATCGCGCCGTCCAGTTTCAGGTTGTGGCGGCAACTGGCATCGAATAAACCGTAGCGTATTGTCTTGAAACGCCACGGGCGTTCTATGTTGTGAGTGCTAAAAACCGTTCCGATGGATTGCCTGCTACGCTTACCTGGCGGGGGCAGGTGTACGATGTTCCGGCATTGTTTCAGTTAAATCGCTGGATGATGGATGGAGAGTGCGAAACGCCAGAGGGTGAAATCGTCGAACCTGATCACGAGGATTCCTGGCTGAGTTTACTGATGTTTATTTAAGCTTGAAAAAGTTCGAGGGAGCTATCCCTCGAACTTCAGTTCAGCGATTGTGTTTCCGGTTCTAAAGCCGTCACGCTCGTTACCGCCAGCAGCCGATTTGACCAAAGGCGTAATACTGCTCTTCTAGCGTCAATTCTGTGAAATCAGCGATTTGATCATGCGACCAAGCGTTGGGTTTTTCTTCAGTCGGAAGGTCGCACGCGAGCGCATATACACCGAATCTGCCTTCAGTCGGCTGGTATTGCTCAATCTGTTCCGCTGTCAGGGCGGTGCAAACGTGTCCCACATGATTTTCGCCGTGTTCTTTTGGCTTCACCCGATTCCGGTACTCGGTGTAGCAAATTGTCGAGTTTGTCATTGAAGTCGGTATCTCCTCAAGTTCGGGCGGTGCCCCGATCGCAACCTTCAGCAAATCGGGTGAGACGGCAATGGAAGGAAGCTCCAGTTGCAGGCTGTGTTCAGGTGTCTCGACGATCGCTTTGAGAACGCGGATATTGTGGCTTACTCGTTCTTCCGGCGTAAACAGAAACCCCCGCTGTTCAGCGTCAAAGGCATCGCCATTTACAGTCAGGAGTTCCTTTGCCGTCAGCCCGTACATCCAGCGGCGCGAATCGACCGATTCAAACCACTCCTGAAAGGCTGCCCATTTCAGAATCTTCGGGTTAGTCATGCCGAACAGGTGTGCGGTGCTGCCAGCAGCGACCAGATAGGACGCGATGCGATCGAGATAGCGCATCAGTTGTTCGGGGTGGCGACGCAGCGGCACCAGTCCGCCAATGCCCACCAGTCGATTTCTACCGTAGTCCGAAATCATCGCCGGGTCGCCATCGGTTTGCAGCACCCAGAGAATCTTATCGGCAACGGCACCGGGTAGACGCTGGTGCAGTTGTTCGTAATGCTGATTGCTCTGGTGCTGGTTGCCAATCACATCCAGATTCGCCGCCCATCGGAAGTGAGAATGAACGCGATCGAGAATGGCAGCATAAGCCGCAACGTCAGAAAAACCGTAATAAGCACCGCTATCGAGAACATTTCGGTTAACCGACTGTGCAACGCAAGCCCACACGCTCGGTTCGTTCAGTTTAGTCGGCGGCGAGAACATAATTGACCCACCGCTGCGGGCAATCAACTTTGCATTTCTAGCACTGTTCACGCCTGAGAAATAAATCGTTTTCTGCATCCAGACTCAGCACCCTAGCCAAGGGAACCAGAGCGGTCAATCCGTTCTCGCATCTGGAATATTGCTACGGAGAGCCGCAGGTCTCTCCATTTGCCCCCGCAGGCAGTCGCCACTTACCTTTGGGCACGATCGCGGGTTCAATAAAGCGATCATCGAGCGCAGCGGCAATGTCCAGCAGGTTCAGGAGTGGATAAGGCGTGCCGCGCTGAATCCGTTCTCGAATGCTCATCGATCGGTGAATGGTCAATCCGAACTGCTCTTCGTAGGCAATCAGTCGCTCGACGCGCTCCGGGTCGATGAGCCAGAGCGTTGCCCACTGGTGATCACTGCCGAAGATGCAGAACTGGCAAGACACGCGCCCAAACCCTAAACGGTAGGCAGGATGCGGACTGACCCGGTAGCGACGAATCAGGTTCCAGACTTGCTCGGTGCGCCAGTGCAACACAGGTCGCCAGCGATCGACGTGGCGGGTGTTCGCGTGGGTGCGGTCTGGTTCAAACTCGGCATAGCTGGCGCGGTTGGCAGATTCTTCTGCCCGTTCTCCACTGATCACCAGGGTACGCCTGCCGCTGAAGCGGGATTGATTGTTAATGGCGATCGCGCACACGTCAATCTTCAGATACGCCGAACACCAGCGCACCGTCAGCGAGGCACCCTGCTGCGGAAACTTCAGGCGCGTCCCCAGTTTCGGCGATGTGCCGCCTGCTCTGCACAATCCGTCTGGTGTCTCAAACCAGGTGGGTGCCTTAGTGGTGTTCTCTCGCAGCATCTCCCGCTCGAAACCGCCCTCCAACCACGAGTAATAAATCGGGACATCAAACGCCTCGGCGATCGCTCTGGTGTACGCTTCGGTGCAGCGCCAGTCCATCAAGCAAGACCCTTCGCGCCCATCGATGAGGTGGTGCCAGATTTCGATTTTCTCTTTCGAGATTCCCAGTTCAAACAGGTAGAGAAGGCACGCCAGCGAGTCTTTTCCGCCTGATCCGGTCACGATGATGGTGTCGTAGAATTGAAAGTCTGGAAGCATGAGAACGTCCCCCAGAGGGCAAAAAAATGTAGACGTGAGACGGATTTAGCTCACAGTTCTAGAGAAATATTGAGACTGTAATCTCTAGAACTATGACTGACGAATGCTTGGTAGAAAATCAGTCAAACAATGAAAGCTGCTCGGCGGCGTGTGCTGCGGGCGGAAGACTTGAAGCGGTCAGTCGCGTCTTGGGCTGTGGCAACTGCTTCACCGCGTCGGCGATCGCGCAGTACACCAGATACTCCGGCTCAACCAGCGCCGCCGCGTTCAGAATGGCTTTAACCTTGCTGTGCGATCGATTCGCGGGAGCATTCCCTAGAACCAAAATTGCCTGTCGCTGCGCGTCGGGCGGCAACGTTGCCAACGCCTGCACGATCGCAGGCTGCACCCGCTTGATCCAGCGATCGAGTTCCAGGCACCGCTCGACTAAGATCTGCTCAACCGCCCAGGCAAGGTATTCCTGGTCAATGCCTGCTAATCCTTGCTCAAGGTGGCTGTCAGGCACCAAATCGACCCGAAACCCGTCTTCGTAAAGCGGCAGACCGTTGAACTCTATTCGGGCATAATGGTCGTCGTACAGCGTCACAGCGATCTGAATCACTATGTCCCCCAGCGCAATCTCGAAATGCTGAGCGTGATCGCGGTGCGGTTCAAGCCTGCTGAACTCGTGAGGTTCGTTCACGGTTCATGCCTCCTGCAAGAATCCGATGGAGTATTTGTACATACCAAGCGCCGCGATCACCTGCTCCAAAGTTTCAACTGTGACAGGAACGCGCGTTTCCACAATTTGAACCTTATCGAACATGAGGTACACCTGAACTGCTACTCAATTCTACCGCGCAAAATGACTGAAAAGCCGTGTTACACGGTTTTTGTCACAACTCTTAACCGTCAAAAAACCGTGTGGGTGATGGTGAATTGGCAAAGAAGATACATCGTCACGATCGCGGCTTTGTCTTCAGCCCTACCATTGACACCTTTGCCATGAGTGACAATTTCTTGCGACGTTTACCCCTGTCAATCCGCCAGCGCGGGAGGCTTCAATGGGTCAATAGCGCGACGCTAGGAGCGGCGCAGCGCACTATTGACGCATTGGAGTCCGCGTTATCTTGTCAAACAGGGGAAACGTCTGCTTAAGCTTCAGTCCTTCCAAGCCATCGCCACAGCCTGATCCAACCTTTTTCCAAAACATGGATGGATAGTCATGGATCAAGAGAGGGAATGTTAGCACTATGAAACACCCGATCATTGCCGCCGCATTTTTCATGCTGCTATGTCCGATCGCCCAGGCAGCCGACCTCAAAGGCACTGCCTCGGTGATTGATGGCGATACCCTGGAAATTCACGATCAAAGGATACGCCTGCACGGCATTGACGCGCCGGAAGGTCGCCAGACCTGCACGCTTAAAGGCAAGGCATGGCGCTGTGGACAGGCGGCCACGCTCGCCCTGCAAGAAAAGATTGGCAATCAAACTGTCACCTGCTCCGGCAAAAAGCGCGATCGCCATCAGCGTCTGGTGGCCATCTGCACGATCGGGCGCGAAGACCTGAACGGCTGGCTGGTAGCCAACGGATGGGCACTGGCCTACCGCCACTACTCCAAGCAGTACGTTCCGCAGGAAAATCAAGCGAGACAAGCCCGACTTGGTATCTGGTCGAGCACGTTCACACCGCCGTGGGAGTGGCGGCAGGCAAATCGCTAGGAGGCAGGCTTTGGCAGAAACGTTTGCAGGTAAACGTGCCAATCCATGAGCTGGTCTGTGTCTAGCCGGGATTGATCGGGAACACCATACCGACTTCGTAGCGTTTCAGCGACAAGCCTGGACTCGAACCTCAAATGCTCAAGCGCCAGATCAATTCCAACCAGAATGTCTGACAGGTCAATCGGTCCATCCGGTTGCGGCCGAGCGGGTAGATGATTGTCGATCGCACCTCTCGTCGGTCTTGAATCTTGTTTCACCGATGCTGGTTCTCCCGACGCTTGCTCTAAATTCGGCCGCCAGCCGCCGCGAATCGCTTTTCGCAGGAATCCTTCCTTGTTCTTGATTTTGGTCTTCCCGGCGCGGAGCCGCTGTTTGAGGGCTTCGATCGCGTTTTCCAGCACGATCGCTGGCGCAGCCAGCATCTCTTGTTCTAGCTGCGAATTCAGCCGAACCCCAATCCGCTCGGCTTCGTTCAGCAGTCTGGAATACGTTGGATTCTGCCGATTTCGATCCGCCTCAAAAACATTTTCCTGTCCATTCAGAACAGGGTGGGACGGTGGGACCGCTGTGTTCTGTTGTTCTTTTTTAAATGATTCTCTGTTTTCTTCTCTGTTAAGGTCTGACGGATTCTCGCCGTTTGCGGTCGGTTTTTGGGAAGTTGAGTGGTCATTATCGGAACACTCCTCGCCGCGATCAGAAGCCGTATTCCGGGAAATGGAACTTTTGTTCCCGATCGCATCAGGCTGGTTCACCTTAACCTTGAATCCGTATCCCCGGTACTGGCGCAAAATCTCCACCAGTCCATTCTTTACTAGAAGATTCAGCGAATGCCGCGCCCATTTGGACGAGTACTTGTGTTCCTCGGTAAAATCCTCCAGCTCGAACTCAATCTCAGTACCGGGCTTGGCCATGCGCCGCAGCCATTTCCACAGAATCTGTGCTCCGTCGGGCAGCAGGCGGGCAAACTGCCGATCCCACGCCGCCGTGATCGGGGCGAACGTGGTGGTTGGAATATTCGTAGTCATTTTTAGAAATTTGCAGGTCAAATTTCCCGCGATGTCTGCTACGATAATGAAAGCATTACGTTACGTAGCAGCCCATCCGGGCTTGTCACTTCCCTCTCCGGTGCTCCAACACTTGAGAGGATTTGCATTTATGGGGTTTTTTCAGAGAAGTCGCCTTGCTCTACCGAGCATGATGTTGAGAGCAATCATGCTTGTGTACCAGTGAAAGCGCGTCTCTGCCGTTTAATTTCAGTTACCTGCACCTCCTTACGATTGTTCAGTGCTTTGCAGTTCCTGTTCTGTGTGGTGATTTGTACTATTCTCCACGAGAACAGGATCAGTGTAACACGGTAATAGTCCCGCGTTACGCGGCCTTTTGGGGAACCAGTTTCAGAGCTGGGCTTCCTCTCCCGTCAAAAGCCGCAAAACGTCCGTGTAGGCTTCGAGTGAAGCATCCTTGCAGTTGTCGTAATTGACTTGCAGGGCTTCAAACTCGCCCTCGAATTCTCGATGCCGCACCTCTTCCTGAGCTTGGCTCAGCGTCGCGATCGTTGCGGTAAAACCATCATCATCAAGCACATAGCGCCGCACACGATTTTGATGACGTTCAATAAAATCAAGCTTTTCATCAAATGTCAGTCCCTCCGGCATCACGGGCTTGGTAATCTCGATCGCGTGCTGCGTCACTTGACGAATTGCCTCATTAATCACATCCTGCCGCCAAAGCGCAGGCGGCTCGCCGCTACCGACCGACTGTTCAATCTCTTGCTCGCACTCCTCGCGCCAAGTCTTAAAAACATCCAAGGTGATTTGAAACTGTTCGACGGTCAAAGCGTTGCGTGTCATCGCGATCCTCATCAGCGCGTCCTCCGTATCAGACAATCAGCAATTCAATCAAACAATTCCGAACTGATGCGCGATCGCTTCAAGCTTTTGCTTGAACGCCGCAGAATCGCCCTCCTGGGTATAGCATTCGATAGCATCCACAACGCTTTCCTGCTGTAGGACTAATCCATGAATCAGCAATTCGAGGAAGCGGCAGCGATCGTTAAATACCTCCCCCATCAGATGAGAAGTGGTGAGCTGATTCAGAAACTGAAGCTTTTCGCGGGTGTGATGCTGTCGCGTTTCATCCGTACAGCCCTCAATGACGGTCGCCAACAGTTCGATTTGTCGTTCGGTAAATTCATTCATGGCGTCGTTTCCTGCTAATCAAGCATCAGACTTGCTTGGATGCGCTTTCAGGTTGCAAAATCTGGTCGCACGATCGTAATCTGAGCAGTTTCTCCAAGATCGTTGTGCGCCGTGAAATCCCAGCCTCCCCAACTGTTTTCCTGCCATTGCGATTGCAGTCCCAGACCCTGAGCAATGCGGGCAAATTCTTCTGGCTCTCCTTCCCAGATGGCAATCTGCCCATTGCCCAACACGGTCTTCAGCGTGGCGGTTATCTGTTCCTCACGAGCTAGCAAGCAAGGTGGCTCGACGAACCTTAAAGAAACGGGAAGTGATGCCACTGGGCGTACTGTCGAATCAAACCCAATGATCATACGGCGGAGTATTTTAAGAAGTTGTTTGCACATGATTGAAGAAATTGATGAGTGAATCTTGGTCGCAAGCGTCATGGAGCGCTTTAAAATGCGAGAAGTTACATTGCGATCAAATCTTAGAAAGATAAGCGCGATATCTAAAATGGCATTGTTGATGATGAAGATTCATCCGATGCCCTGGATTAATTTCAGAGATTATGGTATGCCCTAAAAGTCGTCGTAATCATCGTCATCGTTCTCGACTAGCGAGGAAGACGTGGACTCAAGACGTTGCAGTAGTTCTTTGTATTGTCTTGATTCGATCTGTTTAAATTCGATCAGATTTAGCTCAATCAAATTCAATTCGATTTGATTCAATACCCTCTCAATAGAGCACTGACAAACAGGACAATAAAAAGCGTCCAATCCGACTATCGCCTGCTCATGTGTGCATTCAGTTAGCTTCAGAGTTTCTGCTGCGACTGACAAGACTGCCTGTGATCTGTTCAATTTTTCTACCTGTTGCTTACAATTCGCTCATTTTCAAAAAATGGTCATGAGGCGCGCTAGGGCAGAAACAGGTTTGCAGACTTTGATGAAACCCTTGACGCAACGCAAGCTTTGTGTAGCCAGTCAAGAATTCTGAGTATTGTGGGGTATGGGGTAGGCTTGTAGAGCTGAATCTTACGGCGCACTAGCCAACGCATCGCGAATGGCATCCATGCGCCGCTGCTGGTCACGCTCCACGCGGGAAAGCGAATTGCCCAACCCCGGCGCTTCGAGTTCACCTGTAATGGGATTTCTAAAGCTCTGCGATCGCGCGCAGAGTACAGCGTCTGATCCCGTCTTCCCCTGTCCCCGACACTGCTTCAATCGATCGATGAACCCTCCGTTTGGCTCCAGGGCGGCGAGCGGTGCCTGGTTTGCCAAGTCAATCGCATTCACGATCTCCTTCTCATTCAAGGGCACCTTTTCCTTCTTTGCTTCATTCAAAATGACTTTGCCTTGCGATCGCAGTCGCGCCAACTGTTTGCGATCGGCTTCCGCAGGCGTTGCCGCCCCATGCTGGTACGAGAATCGACCCATGTTCCATCTGCCATTACCGGGGTCAGCGTGACCGTCAGCATACGCGGTCAGCTCGCCTTGGGGCGTACAGTTGCCCTCGGCAGCACAAACCGCGATCGCGCCTTTTGCGGTGGGAGACGCGAGTAAACTGGTCAAGGTCGCCGGGACGCGCTGAACGGTTTTTAGGACCGCAACGCCCGTGCCGGTATTGGCCAGCCCCACAAGCGACAATCCACAAACCGCTGCAAAGCCAATCAATTTAACGTTGTTAAAGTTATAGGGGTTGTAGCGCATAAGCTGTTACCAAACCGATTCTTTGAAGTCATAGAACCCGCCTGAGTTCGGGTATCGCTGCATCATGGCAGCGCGCATTTGCTTTTCGCCCTCCTCATCAAGCTGTCAAACCCTCACAAACTCATCAGGATGAAGCTTGACGCGATCGCTGTACAATACGCCTTTAAACAACTCCGTGCGTCGCTCCTGCAATCGAAACAACATAGCTTTCTTCTTTCAGGCAATATCCATCAAGAAAACTGTCGGCATTCAGCAAAATTGCCAAATCGAGAGCATCCTGAAACTTCAGAGGAAGGGAAACGGGACGATCGGGAACAACACCCGAATGATCGATCACAACAACCTGATACATTGCTGAATTATTGTGCGGTTAATAGAACAGTGTGCTGAAAGGTCTCTGCGTCAGCATCGCTCAGCCATCCTGCATTGATCCACTCAGCAACATCTCCCAACTCCAGCACAAAGTAATCGGAGGATGTGGTCGAGAGGAATCGGCAAAGTGTCCGGGTCATGTTGTCGCGCACTTCGACCACTGCGCCAACAAACTGATAAATCTGTCCGAACTGAAGCTGTTTCTGCATCGGGTGAACCCGGACCAGTGATCCGAAATCAATGCAGTCAAGGTCAAGCGGCGTTTTGGTTACTGGCTTTGGCATCGTTATACTCTGGTGGACTTGAGGGCTTGCGTTACTTGCTCGATCGTCATTCCCGGCTTGATCCGCTCGTCGTAAAGCAGCCGAATGACCGCTTTATCGATCGGGCTGTACTGCTGGGTCTTGGTCCATTGCTGTGTGAAAATGCTGTCTTTATAGCGATCCGAATCGCGCGCCAGCCCAAGCGCCTGCGTCACTTCTTCGCGAATCAGGTGCGATCGCTCCTGCTGATTCACCCCAGTGGTTGAAATGAGAATACGGGCACGGGTGATTACATTGTTCTGGTCGTTGAACTCAAAGTAACCAAGATTGCCGGCCGGCGTCGCCGGTAGAACGGACTTAAACTGATCGACAGGAACAAAGTGAATGGTGATCACATGCTTGCCAATAGAACCGTATAAAAACTCCAGCCCGGTCAGCTCGTGCAGTTCCGAGAGTACCTTTTGCAGCGTTTCCCGGTCGGTTTGCGTCGGTCTTCCCGTCACCGCGTAGCGAATCGACGATCGCCATTTTTTGACCACTTTTGCTGAGGTGTTGAACTCATCGCCAAGTGCAATTTCCTCAAAGTACTTCAAGGTCTCTGTGGCTGAAGCTTCGGATGTGTTTTCAGCGTTAGAAGTCGCGTCGCTTGGCGATTGGGTAGATGCAGTCTTGGCTGGTGTGAGAAACTTCGATAATGCCTCCTGTGTCGGCGGAACCGGGGTTCCATCGCGATTGGACACCACGAAATGCAAATGTGGGCCGGTTGAGCTGCCAGCTCCCTTACTGCCAGGACTGCCGCCGCTACGGGCGATTGTCGCTCCTGCCTTGACCGAACCCCCCTTGACCTGTTCGGAGAAATGACACATGCCGAAGCGATGGTTTGGCATCGTCGGGCTGAAGTAGCGCAAACCCCAGCCGCAAGAATCATTCGCGATCGGTTGAACCTCACCGTCAAACGGAGCCACGATCGCGGTTCCCACCGGCATGGCCGCATCGACCCCGTTGTGAAAAGCCACCTCCCCGCTGACCGGGTGCGTGCGCTTGCCAAACCCGCTGGTAATTTCAAAGCCAGCGACCGTATCGCCCACTTTCAGCGGCTTTCCCGCCTCTGGATTGAAGGTGGTGAGACGTGCCGCAGACTGAATGCCTGACAATGCAACACCAAACAGCTTGAATCCCTGAAACCAGGCAGTCGTGCGCTGATTGATTGAACTGATTGTCAGTACTGACAGAGTGAACAGCACTAGCAGCAAAGTCAGACCAGACTCTGTGTGGAGCCAGACTTTTAGCCAAAACACGCGGCGATCCTGCGATCGGGCAATCTGCATCGCCAGTTGTGCCCGAACTTCAGGGTTTGCTTCGTCGAGTGCCTTTTTGAGATAACCGGGGATGTGCATGAGTTCCTCGCAACTCCACGAGCGTGGCTTGATCGAGCGCAGGCTTGGGCGGGGCAGTGGTCAGCATCGGGTCGGCGGGCAGTGCTGGCCGGAATTTATCCAGCTCGGCAAACGTTCGATCGCGCACCCTGGATGCTGACCCCGGTACTTTGGCCAACTGGCTGAGGGGTTCTGTAATAAAAGGGAATCCAAACATGAGTTGCCCTGATACAGACCACTCTGAAAGCAGCGTCAGCAGGCAGGTGATGCAAATCAGCAGATTCCCTGTTCTCACGGTGCCTCCTAGCGCGCTGGCTGGCGGGTGTAGCGCACTTCGGTCAGTGCCCGATCCAGGTCGTCCTGCTGGGGAGTCGCTTTGCGATCGTCCACCAGAACGGCTTCAGGCGCGGTTTCACTTGCCACGCGGACAAAGGTAGCGGTTGTTCCACGCGCCACCGGCGCAACAAACGATGATCCGATCGCGTATGACACTTGCGAAACAGAAGTCTTGTCGCGGATTTGCCCTAGTGACACGGGTTTAGCCGCGCCGATCGCAACTAGCAGCGTGCCGGTGAAAATATTCCACCCCGCCACCAGCACCAGCAGAATCAGTGCGCCGCCGAACAGGGTTCGCACCGGGCGGCGGAACAGAATCGATGACCCCTGCCATGCCCAGTCGATCACGGCGTTCGGGTTGGTATGCGGATTCACGTCGCGATAGCTGCGGTAAACGATCGCTTCTTGCCCAACGGGTACAGCGTGCCCGTGCGCGTCATACATCAAAATATCGTCACTGTAGGTTGTCTGCTGCGGCAGAGTGACGGGCTGCGGCATCGTGGTCGTAGTTCGTCTTGTCGGCATGAGTTCAGTCCTCAAAAAAGTTGGTTTCATTCGAGCGGTCAGCGGTCTTTGACGGCAAAAGCCGCAGGTGGGGCGCGTTCCCCGTAGCGATGGTCAGGTTGCATGTTCCTCCGGTAACGACGTTCCCAGCTTCGCGGCCAAACGTTGAAGGGTTGCACGCGGCAACTGATAGGTTTCTGCCCAGCGCAAATCCGGCAGCAGCATCAGGCGCGGGGTGCCCATCGTTGTGAACAGAACGGGCTGACCTGTTTGCTGGCTCTGCTCTTGCAGCGGTGGTAAATCCCGCTTTAAGAGCTGCTGACGCAGCGTGTCATCATCGACGACCAGCTTGTTGTTGATCGCCTTGAAGATCGATCCGTAACCGCCATCCTCGCGACCATTGTCATCGCGGGTAATCTTGCCGAGCGCTGCGATATTGAGGCAGTCCCGGATATTGCCATCGGAGACGCCCAGTGCCGCCGTGTTGAAGCTATGCGTATCGATTACCGCTCCTACGTTGACCTCGCGACCGAGCGTATTGATGTCGCCCAGCTTTGCTTTGGTTTCTTCCCAGCGATCGCGGTATTTTTTCTGCTGGCTTAAACTGTTTGCTGTGCTGTAGTAGTCACCGATTACCTGACGCACTGGCTCAAGCGACCCGCGCTGCTGCACGGGCATTCCCAGGCGTTGATGCAGGATGCCGTGAATCCAGTTAATCGCCTCGAAAAACACCTCGAACTGCGGGTCAATCAGTTCAACACAGCGGGGAATAGCTGCGAGTCCCAAAAAAGCATCCTTTTTGCGGCACACCACCCGCACGATCGCGTCTGGCGACTGCTCGAACAGCTTGGCGAGATAGGCAAGCTCGGTGCAGGTCTTTCCTGTGCCTGGGGGCGCTGTAAACACCAGTCCCAACGGTGATGCCGCGAATTTGGTCAAGATGTCTTCGCGGGTTGCTGCACCCCCGTTCGTTGCAGTTGCGGGAACTGTATAGACAGGGGAATCCTGAATAATCGGGGCAACCGCAACGAGTGTTTGAACAGCAGGCGCTACCGAGCTTGGCACCTCACCATTCTGCTGAGAATTTGGGTCAGGTGCAGACTGTGGTGAGGACGGCGGAGGTGGGGTCTGGGCAAGGTTCGATGAAGCCACAGGCGCGTCTGTCAACGGTGCGGCTGGCACTGATGTGGGTGGCAAACTGCCCTGCTCCTCACGGCGAAAAACAGTGTCGAGCTGCATGGCGATCGCCAGCACGAACAGCAGCCCCGACAAGCCGAACCCCAGCGTGTTTGAGCGCTGCTCGACCGGAATGGTGCCTTCCTGCATGATCTCGGTCGGTGCGTCCGCTGGCAGAACAGACTGAATCTGCGCCGCATTCAGTCCTGACCAGCACGCGCCCAGCAGACACAGCATTGACAATAGGTTTTTAAGCACAGGAGGCATGATGCTGTACCGGATCACGAAAAGGACAATCAAACCGCGAAAATGTTTTGCTGAATCTGGTTGGTTAGCGCGTTGATCAAGATGTGGGCATCAACCTCGTTGGCGTGATGATCATTCAGGATTTGTATCAATGCTGCGATCGTGGGGGATAGCTCATAGCCAAATTCTTCAAACGAACCGCTGATGGCGGTGTTGGTGCGGGCCGCACCCGCATCGACACAGTTCCACTGCCAGTAAGTCAAAAAGGTCAAGAACCCCCATTTCTCCGATGCAGACAGCGTTTTGAACAAATCATCGTCGTGGCAATAAGCGATGATTGCAGCAACGGCGGGTGTGTCGCCGTAGTAGCCGGGTAAAGCATCTTTCGTAAAAGAAATCGCGTTCACAAGTGAGTCCTCAAATCAATTGCGTGGATTATTCAGAATCGGGACAGCAAAACTTGAGATGATCGACCAATCAGGAATTCGCAAACTGCGGGATGAGGCTGGGCATCATCCAGAAATTCCACTGCACTGCGAATCGTCTCTGAGGCGATCACCATGCCCGCAGGCGGCGTGTCTTCCAGCGCACGGGAAAAACAATAGTCGCTCTGGCCAGCCCCGATCACGAGACTGCTATAGTTTGCGAGAACGGCGCGAAAATCGAACAGGTGAGCTGTTTCAAACGATTCGAGCCATTCCCCGTAGGTCTCAAGAAACTGCTCGACGATCGCCTGCGTCTGGCTCCAGACGACCGGATCAATTTGCCCTTCCAGTTCACACATTGGAATGATTGTTTGCATGGCAGTCGTAGTGCGCCCTAATGACGCAGGATAATGAGCTGCGTGATCCGACCAATCAGATACTCCGCGATCGCAGGTGGTGCGTGGTGGTCAAACAGAAACTTCACGGCGGCATCGATAACTGGCACGCTGATGTCCATATCGGGAGGCGGCGCGTCACGTAGGGCATCGACATAGGTATAGTCTGGTTCGCCCCCCAGGTGCATCGCCGAATAACACGCCAGCACGCAGCGAAAATCCAGCAGAGCCGTTAAATTTACGAACGATTCAAATTCTGCGCCAAACTCACTGAAAAAAGCCTCGATCAGATTATTGCTAACGCTGACGGCGGGGTGCGTTAGTGGCATTTCGAGGGTCATTGTCATCTCCTCCATTTACAACAGAATCAATCAGAGCTTTTGCCTGTCCCCCAGACGATCGCTGCTGTAGCTCGTTGCGGGCTGTGCGAACGGTGGCGACAGCGAGGGTATAGAGATCATCGTCAAACTTGGTCGGCGGCGGGTCGCCTTGAGCAATCAAATCGAGGCTCTCCTCGACCTGGCTTGCTTTCATCAACCCTTTTAGGTCTTCGGCAGCCGCCGCTTTCACGCGGTCTTGATCGTTAAACCGGCGCACGATCTGCAAACAGTCCGGGCGGGATTTTTGATAGCACGGATGCTTTGGGCTGGTCATGCCCTTCAGCATGGCCAGAATCGTGATATTTGACTGCTTGGCGATCAGTTCCTCGTCCTGCCATCGCTTGACGCGCACGCCAGCTTGGAGCCGAACTTGCGGGTCGGATACCGTGACCAGCTCACCAGCCGCATTCTTGAGAGGCTTGCCGAGCACAATCTGAATCGACTGCGCCATTTGCAGGTCTTTAAAGTCCTGTGCAGCGGGCGTGGTAATGCGGGTATTGCTGGCACTGCCGCGACTGTTGGCAAGCTGGATCAACAGAAAGACCAACGTTGCCGCCGCGAGTATCCAGAACACCTGATGAAACTTCAGCGATCCGAGACGCATCAGATTGCCCAGCACCCAGCGAAACCAGGAGGGTGGTGCTGCGCCGCGCGGCGACGCTGATGTAGACGCGGCGGTGGGCGCGGGTGCGGACTGAGGGGAGCGGGGTTCATCTTGAATAATCGGGGGGTGCATCAGGTCGTCCTCCACGCATACGGCTTTGGCTGCACCGCGTGCAGGGTGGATGCCACGATCGCTGCCATTGTTCGTCCGTCGTGCGGTGTTAGAGCGTAGGCGCTCAGCCCATTCAGAATGGCGACCGCCTGCTGGTCCAGACAGTCAATATCGCTCAACAGATCGGTGGCATTCGAGAGCGGGTTCAGTCCTGAAACATCGTCCTCAAGCCCGCCGAACAGGCTGAGGGCACTCATCAAGTCACACTTCGCGGTGTCACTGAGTTCGTGCAACCCCAGCCCGTCGAGAATCTCGTGATGTCGGAGCGGAACGTCGATTGTGTACTGAGCCATTATTTTGCTCCCTGAGATGAGTTGAACAGGAATCGAGTCATCAGTCCGATCGCGGCTCCCGTCAGGTAGACCGGAACGGAAAATGCCAACTGTGGAATAAAGATCACTGCCACGAGCGTGGTCAGGACAACGCCGTAGAAGAGATGCTGACCTGTTCTGAGATAGGCAGTTCGCGCTTCAACTTGACCGGAAACGTGAATGGCGATCGCTAGCTGCCCGAATCGGATGCCTGCGAGATAACCCTCGCGGAGGTCGGCACCACGGGCATCTCCAATTGCCGCGTTCCCTTCGCCACCTGCCCCAAAAAAGTGGTGACACCCTTGAAGCGCTGGTTGACCATGCTGCGGGTGAAGTTCTGCGAATCTTCCAGAGCTTGCCGATGCTCCGGGGTCAGATACTTGGGGTCCACACCGCCGTTCTGAATCGCCATGCCTAATCCGATATTGGTCGCGACTTGAATCATCACGAAGCGGTTCGCCACATCCTGATGCACGGTCTCCATGTCGGCTTCATGGTTCGTCTGCGCGCCGAATGTCTCTGGCATACTCGCTGCGTTGCGGTTCAGATGCACCGCCTGCACCGCTGTCGCCGGGTTGCTCACGCCATGCTCGTTCATGTAGATTGCGATCGCGCCAATCTCTTCGATCAGCGTCTCGTCCAGCTCCATTGCGTCATAGGGAACGCCGAGGGCTTCAGCAATAGCATTCAACCGCAATAGAGGAATACCGAGATAGTCACTGCCGTCTTGTCGTGTCATGCGAGGGGGACTCCATTTCTAACGATGTAATCTTCAACCTGGGCTGCATTGTTGTACTTCTTGAACAGTCGCCTCACACCGAGAACCGCGCGTTTTTGTTCGTGGGTGAAAATTTCCTGTCCGTCGATATAGCGAAACTCTTTCGGAACCAGGCGCTTCAACAACGCCACGTCATAGTCGATCGTCCGAACCGAGCATTCCGCCAGCGTGGCAAGCTGCCTGCGCGTCGGCTCGAATTCGGTCGAATGCATGAAATCATGCAGGGATGTTTGTATGATCTGGGCTTCCATTTCATAGTGAGTTCTGAATGGGTTCAGTCCGGTTTCAGGGGCAGTGCAGAGAGCGTTCAGATTCAGTTGATCTCGAATGCAGAGACATCGCATCTGGGATTCAGTAGTCTTGCGTTACCCGGTCTGCAATATTGCAGCCTGCAATCCCCATGCATCTATTAAAAATGCCGCATTTTATTACGGCAAGCGTTTTGCTATGAAATCATGCAGTTAATTTGGAAAGTTAGGGGGGAGTCGGATGCCGACGATCACCTGGTTCAACAGATCCGTCGTGCGAAGCAGCAGAGCGGCATAGCTTGGTGTTTTCTCAAAGTTTGTTCCCCACGTCGCCCGGATTGTGTCCGGCTGGGTGCCTGTAACCCTCGATAGCTCGGCCAGACACTTCGACTTGAAACCCGATTCTCCCGGATAAACTCCGTAAAATGTCGGCACCCATTTCTGGCAATAGTCCATGCCCCCCATCGGCTGCGTCCGCAGGGCTTCGATCGTCTGGTATTGCTGTGAGATCAGGGCGTGGGTGTCTGCATTCATGGTCAAGCGACGAGACGAAGCCGATAACGCAATATTGCTTTACTTATAACGCAAATAAGACAAGGCGTAATCTTCGCCTGTTTAGCGAGCGTTGCGAGTCAAGTAATATAAGGCAAATTGCTGATTTCACACTTGCATGGGAATTGATTGGAAAAAAGTTCGCCTGCCCTCGACCAGACCCCAGCGGTTTCAATCCGGTGCCCTGCCCCGACTCGACCATTGGAAATTCCTTGTGCTTTCTAAACTACTCAACGAATCTGGCGCGTCGCTGATGCGGGATGCCGTTAATCTGTGGCTGGAGCATTACTGGGAGGAAAACGAACAGCGATTAGAGGTCGAAGCCCAATCCCGCAACATTCCCGTTGAACGGCTCTTTGAGTTGCTCTGCCAGGACGGCTTTGACCTGAATTCTCCGACCCCGATCGCTGACCTAGAGCGGGGCACCTCGGTTGAGCAAATCACGACCGAGACGATGCGCCGGTTAATTGAAGGTGAAACCATTCCCAGCGCCAACGTAGCGATCGCGGCCAGCGGTCTCGGCATTCCGACCCAACAGTTCATCGACTTCATCAAAAAAGCCAAAGGCGGCATCAGCGGTGATGTTGATACCCCGAAATAATGGAGCTTTGCAGTAGCGCGGAACAGCAATTCGCTCGTTCGATTACAGCAAAAGCTTGTCGTTTTCATGAAATCTGCGATGCTGAAACGAGCACCCCTTACCCCGATTCACCGTGTCTGACAGCCTCTTCCCCGACATTCAAAAATACGATGAATTTCTCAGCGCCCTGAAATCGCGCATTCGATCGGCGCAGCTCCGCGCGGCGATCGCGGTGAACAAAGAGCTTGTGCTGCTGTATTGGCACATCGGCCGTGAGATTCTTACCCGTCAGGCAGAGGCAGGCTGGGGCGGCAAGGTGATTGAACGGCTGGCCAAAGATTTGAAGCGGGAGTTTCCTGACATCAAGGGATTTTCCCGCACAAACCTGCTATACATGCGGGCTTTCGCTGAAGCCTATCCCGATGAGGAATTTGTCCACCAGCTCGGTGGACAAATTCCGTGGAAACATAACTGCGTTTTGATGGACCGGGTGAAAGACCCAGAACAGCGCGTGTGGTACATCCGTCAAACTATCGAAAATGGGTGGAGTCGCGCCATTCTAGAAATGCAGATTGAAAGCAATCTTTACCAGCGACAAGGTGGGGCTGTCACCAACTTTGAGAAGACCCTGCCGAAACCACAGTCCGACCTGGCGCAGGCTCTCGTGAAGGACCCATACAACTTTGACTTTCTCTCTTTAAATAAGGCAGCACAAGAGCGCGATCTTGAGCGAGGGCTGGTTGGACACATCCGCGACTTTCTGCTGGAACTTGGCTCTGGCTTCAGCTTTGTCGGCAGCCAGTACCCGATCGTCGTCGAGGGGCAGGAGTTCAGGATTGACCTGCTTTTCTACAATTTTAAGCTTCGCTGCTTTGTGGTGATTGATCTGAAGATGGTGGAGTTTCAGCCTGAGTTCTCCGGCAAAATGAATTTTTATGTGTCGGCTGTCGATGCCATCCTGAAGCACCCGGACGACCAGAAAACCATTGGCATCATCTTGTGTAAGTCCAAAAAACGGATGGTTGCTGAACTCGCGCTTCAAGGCATGACGCAGCCGATCAGCGTCTCCACACACCGGATCGGCGGTGATGCTGTCCCACCCCAGCTTCAAGAAATCATTTCCAGCGTGGAGCAGTTGGAGATCGAACTCGAAAGTCATCGCCCGATCGAGGTTGATTCAGCCGATGAGAATGAGTAGGCTGCCAAAGTTATACCTCAATGGGGAAAAGGGTTCTCAAATACCAACCGCTGCATCAAACCATTGATGCTGGGTGAAAGGTCACACGATGAATGACAGTTCTGGTTTATCGCGTCTTTCCAACAAACAGAAAGAGGCTTTAGGTTCCATCTACTGCGGCGACACAGGACGCGGCTACGCACAGAAGACCCTTGATTCTCTAGAAAAGAAAGGTTTGATTGTGTCGCAAACCGTAGCTGAAAGGCAGGGCGTCTTTGTGTTTACCCATAAAGAATATTATGTGCCGTTAAGCGTGCATTACGAAGTGACACAGTATTTTGCAGCCCAGTATGATCAAGAATGCGAAGCGACATTCGATACTGTTCAGGAAAAGGAAGGTTCGAGGATCTCCTCCATCGAACCCCTTTCCCAAAGTGCCACAAGAAATCAAAGCAACTGAGCCTGCAAATCCTCAACTCGAACCACCTTCTTGCTATGCAACGTGTAGCGTCTCACATGGTCGGGAACGGTACTTTTAACATCTGATACTCTGACAACCGTGCGCCCATGCAGCGTATAGCGACGAACACCATCTAACGAACAATCAGATTCAGACAAACTATTGACATGATCAGTTTCAGTGGACAATGGCAACTCTGAAACAGTGCGATCGCGTTCTTGTGTGTTTGTTTCAGCAGAGCTATCCGCGATCGTGTTCTCAACGTCACGAGAGTCAGTTGTGAGATCGGAACTTGGCAAACTTTGAGGATGGTCGATTGCGGCCGCAGGTTCATCTGAAACACCGACATCTGCGTTTGCTGGTTCTGTAGCGCTTACTTTCGCCGTTGCGCGCGCTTTCAATTGGGCATCAGCTTGCTGATTGCAAAACAGTACAAAACTAATCGCAAAATACAAAAATCCTAGAACCAAGACGCCTACTGCCGCGTAGGTTAGAGCGGAATCAATCATTTCCAACATCTTCAATTCTCCAAAAATTACAGGGTGTAGCGGGTCCTGATCGAGAGCGACAACTTGAAACGAATGGCTCTCGAATGAAATCAGTCTATCGCAGGGTAACGCGGGAATAGCAGCGTTTTAACAAAGCTTTACAATGTGATTCACAGGATAACGAGGGAATACAATCATAGAAAGACACAAGACCAATAAAATGAGCAATCCAAAGCCTACACAGACCGAACGGTTTAAACAACATCAATTTAAACGGGAATCCACGGTCGTGCTTTCCGATCGCATCACGGGCACCAAGCTGCCTGTCGCGCCGATTAACGTTGAAGCGATCGTGGATGCGATGCCCAATAAAGCGGCGTTTCTGCGTCAAGCCGTCATTCACGAGCTGAGCGCGATCGGACTACTCTCAAAATCTGATGCTGAAGAATTGATCAAGTCAGGCGGTTAATTCACCGCAGCCGTTCCATCCACAGTCAAATGATCAGGGTATGATTCCTGCAAAGTCGGGTAGATCCCGTGCGGATTTTTCTTGCCCACTTCTTGCAGGAATTCTTCAAGTTCCTGGGCCTGTTTAAGCGCGTGCTGAGTCTTTTTTAACAATGCTGACAAAGATAGATCTCCAGCTTCAAGCCATGAAAGCATCGTGGGTTTGAATACGTCTGACAAGGCGCTGTCCGCGTTCTTAATCAAGTCAATCAGTTCTTCGCGTTGCGCTTCCATCACGATGCACTCCCTTAAGGCGTTGCATTTGATATGCGATCGACGGCGAGAAAGCGCAACTCAAAACTGCTGCCTGCAAGCAGATGCTTTTTCCCGGTTCGTGGAGGTATACCCGCGAACCGAAGGCGTAAGCGCTACGCTCCGTGTAGAGATCGAAACAGATCGAGGTCTAGATCTGAACGTTCCCTATCTTTGATCAATACATTTTCATTTAGACCGTAATCGCTGTAACTCTTGTCGAAAAAGCACTTCAGCCAATATTATGTTCTGCAACAGCATCGCTCAGACGACTCGAAATTGACTTGTTTTGCATGTTGTCGCGCCATACTCGTTGCCAGCGATTAGGTCTCTAGCAGAAAAAATAGGAATCCATCTATGTTGACAGTAAACGTTACTTCAATCTGAGGAATCCCTTTTGGTGCTGGTCGAATCCCACCAAGACGAAATGTACCAAGGCTAATATTCTCGTGAGTAAATTTTTGATTGGCTCTTAATACGTGTATTTCTATATTGCTTTGCCCATCTACCGCCGTGCTGAAAATTTCTACCTTTTGAGTAGGTAGAGGAGTATCCCGTAAAATTATTGGTGTCATAACACCACCAATTGTTTCAACCCCTAGTATTTCCTGAGTGACTCCCTAATTTGTAGCAATTTGCTGATCTGAAGTGCTACTGTCCGCAACAATCACCAAGTAAAGGTTGCCACGTTGTTGATTGTGCGGATCAACAGACCCTTTTCCTAAAACTCTGATTACTCTACCCGGCTCTCCACCTGGAGGAATACGAATAGTAAAGGTCTCACTATTAAAGCCCACTCTTCTCTCTGTACCATTTTGCATCTCATACCAATTCAATCTAATTTCACCCTCAGCATCGAATTGAGTTCGGCTTTCCTGTGCAGATTTCTCTTTGTTCTTCTCAACAGGTTTTGCTAATAGATTTAAGGCTAACTTGGCAGCATTTATAAGTTTCAAAGGTCCATTATTTAATGCTTCTATTTTTGTCGCTAATTCACGAATAGGTTGCTGGTTCTGATTGTTAAGTTGATGGTACGCCATAGGACCAACTTCCTTAAACGAGCTTGCAGCAGTATTTAGCGTCGCTGGATTGCCTGAGAGAATAGCTAAACCGAACTTAAATGCTGTTAATGCAGCAACACCTAGTCCAACTCTAAGATTTTCTTTCAACTTCTGATTATCTGACTTATTTTCAAGACGAGTTTTTTCTTCTTGCAATGAACGTATTTTGCCTCTGTAAAAATCTTCACGTTGAACAATTTCTACAAGAACTGGAGTTGCTTCTCGAATCCTTAACTCTCCAGCAAGTCGTGCAAGATAAGTTTTCTGTTGGAAGTTCTCATTTTTATCGGCGAGTGCTTGAATAATTTGAGAATGTGAGTGTGAACCAATTTTCTTGAAAGCTAATAATAGTGAGTTTTCAAGAGAAGATGGATAGTTAGTCTTCAGTAAGTTTAGTAATTGACCAACAACAAAATCGTTATGTCTCAATCGTGACTCTGAATTCAAAATTGAATCTACAGCAATAACGGGATTACATGGTATTACTCTCTTGAGGAGTTCGATTAATTTAGTGTCTTCCGTAGGAAGTAACTGGTGAAAATATTTTACTGGCTGTTGCCATACCTCTGATAAATTGCTGCTATCAGCCTTTGGCGAAGGGATTGCTTTTGAAGGATTAACCATCATGTATGTCGCAGCGAAATAGTCTCTGAAAAATTCATCTGAAAATCTGTAATAAGCACCTTCTTGTCTCAACAAACTGGCATGTACCGCTGCATTAATAACAAGGTTTAAGTTCGTCAACTCTTCACGTTTAAATAACCAACCAAGAAGCCCAACTGCTTCTTTCACAATTTCCTTATAGTCAAGTGATACTTTTTGACGTGAGAGCAATAAAAAAGCTAAATGCCCCAGCATTACCTGCATGATAGAAAATTCCGGCAATTTATTCTGTTGCTGTCTCTCTCGCTTCCATACAGTATTCGCAAAGTCATCTAAGATCAAAGCCTCTGTATTAGGAACTTGTCCACTACTTACATAGATTTTTACTAAACGCTCAATAAAGTAGGGTTTATCTAAAATACTTTTCAGTTCATGCTGATTACGAACTGCCTCTACAAAATCACTTACCCCAAGTTGAGACCCCTGCCCCTCATCAATAAGATGCTGGATTAACTTAGTAGCGATTAGTTCCCAAGCATCTATTTTAAGCTTACCGATATAAGCTGTTGGTAATCCTAAATCTAGTTCACTGGTGTATGCTGTGTCTCGACAAGCGACAACCACATATCTTGGACTACGCTGCCCTTGAATCCAGCTTCTAACTGCGTTAACCTTTTCGAGCTTATCTACACCCATCTCATTAAGCCCGTCGAGAAAAACTATCACTTTTCCATTTGATAGCATTTCATCAAGTGGGGTTTCCAAATTCCAATTCTTTTCTAGAAGGTTTCTGAAACCTTCTAAGTAACTAGTGTTTTTATTGTCGATTGTCTGTGGTCTAATCCATTCATCAGAGAGATCCACAAAAAGCGGTATAGTACCCTTACCACTTTTCAAACGTGCTTGTGCTAGCTTTATTGTGATGTGTTGCAATGAAGTAGTTTTTCCGCTTCCCAAATCTCCTAAGAGAATGAATCGTGAATGCACAGGAAGAATTTCTTCAATTCCTACTTTGGTATCTGTGATCAGATAACCATCATCAATACGTGCGCTTGATTCTACATCGCTAAACTCACTCGACCATTTAATCCCATGCTTGATATGAGGTTGCGGCTTACCTGCTTTGACCCTTATAGTGATAGCAGGAGGTTCATATGCAACAATTCCTGCAAAGCATTGTAGATCCTCAACCAACTGAGAAAGATACTGTGACTCAGATGTAGCAATTAACTCAATAACCTGAGTCCAACATTGGCGAAGAGTAGATGCAGAAATCATAGTTGCACCACGAAGTGCATCAGCTTTATTTATGATTCCAACCCATCCCTGAAGGTCATCATTCCATACAGGCGAACCACTAAAGCCTTTCTTTATAAAGTACGCGCTGTTCGGGTTACTTTCTACTTGAATTAAACCATCAGTTTGCTTACCACGAATCTCACCATATGACCAAACTCCGTTATTGTAGTAGTCTGGGAAACCGTAGACCCGAAATGTATCCCCTGACAAGGAATTATTACTTATAAATTTAACTGGAGGAATACTCTCAAATATCTCAGTCAAAATCTCAAGTCCAGCGAAATCAATATTATCCTGGGGGAATATCTCTACCACTCGAACCTTGATAGGAAAAGGTTTTTCATAGATGAAGACCATAGCATTTAATTCAATATCACTATTTCGATCTTCAAAATTATGCCCAACTATGTTTGTTATTACATGGGCACAAGTTACTATATGCCTCTTACTTACAAGAATACCAACGCCCTCTGGAGTACCATTCTCATTGCAAATACAGACAACTGACTTGATAAGTTGTTCTTCCATAATTAAGCCTCGATATCCTTACTCATAAGTTGCTGAACGGAAGTCTTGATGATAGTTCTGTCTACTTGACATGTTTCCATGTCAGTTTAACAACATAATTACATTCAGCACTTGCTGCTGCCAGGACTGCGCCTGCCTTTGCACTCAGCTTAACCCCGAATTCAACAGACACTTCATCTGGACGAGTTGATAGGTTGGATAACTTCCCAATTATTGCCTCTGCAACTGGTCGAACATTATCTAAAGCCTCTGAAAGCGTCTTCTGAGCTTGCACAATAGTATCGGCAGTTCTTCCCACTGGCGCTAAACCACCTGGTGTTGGTTCGACTACCTCAACTAAAATCGTCTGCCCATCATCGAGCTTATACTCGATGAGCCGATTCAAATTATCCATTCAGCTCCTTCCTCAGAATGTAAGCAACTGTAAAGCTTAACAAGCTTACAAGGCTATTGCTATGGCACTCTAACAGTTTATTCATTGAAGAGTACAAAGTTCACTTATAGTTGACCGGAAAATTAACGGGCTTCACTAAAACTTTGCACATCTGGCGATCGCACTCAACCGTTAACCTCTTGGTTACGCCCAACCGATAGTCGATCAAATTCATGCTGTCGCTCGTCTTGAACACCTCAGCGATAAAACTGAAAAGGCTTATCTTGGATACATTCGAGATTTTTATGAGTTTCATCATCGTCGTCCCCCTCGCGAAATGGGAGCCGCCGAAATAAGTGCCTACCTTACACATCTCGCCGTCGATCGCAAAGTTGTCCTAAACAAAGGAGGACGAGGGGTGAAAAGTCCACTCGATCCTTGAATGACGACTCTCGATCCCTACACTCCGAACCGTGCAGCCTGCCGCTAAGGTGAAGGGATTTGCCCGCTGGCTTTGAGGATGGTCATCTGCGCCGCGTGGATTTCCTGCTTGTTGGTGTAGCGTCGGAAGCTGCGCCGATCGCGGTGCCGGGTCAGCTTCATTGCTTCCGCTTCCGGTACACCGTACTGAATCATCAGGTTTGTCGCATAGGTGTGGCGTCCTCGGTGAGAGTGCAGGTCAATCCCGGTCTCTGCTTTGAGCCACTGCATCAGTTCATCAATCCCCCAGTAGGTCAGGCGCTGATGTGCGTTCTTCGTGCGATTCGAGTAGGACAGGAACATCGGGGCATCGGGTGCAAGCTCTGCACTTGGCGGCGCTGTTCGCCAACGCAGGTAATTCTCAAACACTGTTATTCCGGCCGGCAGCAGAACCACCCAGCCGATACTGTTCGCCTTGGCTTTACGGATATGTAGCTGCTTCGAGTCGTACCCTGCCACCTCCCGCGTCTGATAATCGCCGATGTCCAGGCTGACCACTTCTTCAGCTCGCATTCCGTGCAACAGCGCCATCACGATCGCGGCGTTACGTTCAGGAAAGCGCGATCGCGCCACGGCGGCGAGAATTTGATCCACTTCACGATCGCGGAGTTCTTGCGACTCCGCTTCTTCGGCTTCCGGCAACTCCACTTCCAGCGTGGGATTCATGCTCAGGTGCCCCGACTTGACCATCCAGCCGTAGAATGATCTCAGCGTTCGCAGAATGCGTCGGATTGAGTTTGACGCAAGCTTGCGCTCCTTGGTGAGGTAGGTTTTGAAATGAATGACCTGACGCTGGGTGACGGCTCCCCACGGACGATCGCTCCACTCCATGAAGGTCTGCAAGTCCTGCCGGTAAGCTTTGGCGGTATTTGGCTGAATGTTTCGCGCTTGCAAGAATGATTCGACATAGGTTTCCCGTACATCAGTGGGAGGCGCAACAGGGATGGGCAGAAGCGCAGGGGAAGATGCAGGGATAACCAGTTGTGGCTGTGGTATCGGCTGACGCATGGTAGAGGAGTGATCTCGCCACTACCCATAATACGTCGATACCACCCAGAAACATCGGGTTACAGTTCAAGCGATTTGGAATGTTAATAGCGTCTACCGCTAGTACTCATTCTCAATCACAATTGTTTGCTTAACAATGTTCTCAACAGGGGTGTAAATGTCAGCTCCTGTCGGGACACGGATGGAAACTATCAACGTATAAGGTGCAAGCATACTCCAAGCGTCGAGATTTGGTTTTTCCTTCCACCATCCACTGACCGGGTAGACGCCAATCGCATCTTTTGTTGCCAAATCAGCCGCAGTACCACGCCAGATATCAGAGTGAAGCGAGCCGCGATCCCGCAACATCTGACCTAGAACCCATCCCTTGTCACTTCCAGAAGACGTTAAACTCTCTTCAGCATCGCGTGCTTCTTTGTTGATTCTCTTCTTGAATTCTGGAACGGACTCAAGCGAATTCTTCACAGAAAATCTCAGTCCGTGCGAAGCGTAAGAATGCCGTCGTGTCCATCCTCGCTCTCCGGGATTGGGCTGAATAAAGTAAGAAAGCGTGATATGAAGTTCCACCTCCGCTCCGCCGAGTTTCTCAAGTTCCTTTTTCGGCCAGGGGAGCTTGTGGAAATTCATCTGATAGGTCTTAATCTCGCCATCCTTCTTCCAAAATGGCTGAAATTGATCCTCCATGATCATCGTCAGGTCGTGTTTTGCACTTTGAAGTGCGCGATCGAGGCTTGGAACACCAAAGCCGTAGCGCGCCAGAAGGTGAGTTCGCTTTTGGGTTTGCGTGACTTTCGTGGGCAAGCGATCCAGCATGGCGGGTGTCCATCTGGCTGAATGAACCATGAGTGCCCGAACGGTTTCGGGTAAATAATCAGGATGTTCAGACAAAATTTGCGCCGACATTCGCGTTGCCAGCGCGGTAGCAGCACTGGTGTCACTTAGAAAATCGAACTGCCGCGCCATCGGTTTATGGTGGGTTGTGAGCAATCCTAAATCGTCAATAACCATGCCTGCCGAGCTGCCGTCTGTCGCTAGGTTCCCGCCTTCAAAAACCACGTCGGGGCGAATGGGCCATTGTGAATGCCATAGGGTTGAAGTCCGGCTACGGGGACAGAGATCTCCACCGGGCGCGATCGCTTGATAATGTTTGTAGTGCGGTGTTGTAATGTTAACTTTTTCAGTGTAGGCCCCTACCACCAGCGCATTCCAAGCCTGTGAGGGATTTTCGGCGGCTTCAGTATCGTTTCGATCGAGATATTCATTCGGTAGAATCTCGTCTCGAATGTTCCCGACTGGCAGAACAATCAACCGGCGCGTCTCGTTGTCCTCAAAGCACAGTTTATCAATTGCGGCTGACCAAGACGAAGGACACCCTGTATTGTGACCTGAGCTTGTGACTGCCATGCAGATTACGCGCTTGCGGTGTGGTGCCTGAATCTCGACTCTTGCGATCGCTTCCCCGGTGATTGCTCCGTAAAGGTCTGGATCGTTTTGCCCGACCGGAGGAAGAATTTTCACCGATTCAAGCTGGTATGTGAGTTCAATCGGCTGTGTTGAAGCGAGCGCAGCTTCGAGATCACCATAAAGGACGACGCCTGCCATCGCAGTGCCATGACCACAGTTTGGGTTATCACCTACACCCCACGTAGGATCAACGCTATGCATGTCGTTAGAAGCAAGACTTTTTTCAAGAAGCGAATGGGAGCGGTTAGACCCACCATCCAGAATGGCAGCGGCAATCTGGTCAGACGTGGGATAGAAGAGCTGACGCTTCAGGGCTTCAACCCAGTCGGCTTGCTCCAGAACCTCTAATTCCTGAAAGTAAAAAGAAGGGTTATCTTTAGCAATCCTCAGCTCCGCAATGCCATCAGTGTTGCGAATGATGGTCGCGATCGTCGTAATATTCGTGAGTGCCAGCAGAATTTCCCGTTCCGGGAACGAAAGCGAGTGGCTTTTTACTTGAAAGTTGAGCTTTTCTGCAATTTCCAGAAAATCAGCTCTACGATCGCGTTTCAGCCAGACTTCCCACCAGATGGTTTGATCAGGCGGCGGATAAAGCTCCTTTCGGTCAGTAAAGAGCGATCTAACCGCTCCCAGTCGAATATCATCTAAGCGCGTAACGAGTCCCTGGTTTTGCGGCTTGTCCCACTTGGAGTTCTTATCCCGGTAGTTCTCAATCTTCTTGAGAAAATGCTTCGCAGCTTTGTCAGGAACAAAAACTGTGGCGTGAATCAACTTGTCATCCGTCTCCGACAACCGAACTGCGCGAAGCTCAATCTGCTTACGTCGATCATCCAACGAAATCTCTTTAAATTCTTCTTTGTTAACCGTAAATTCTAGATAAAACCCGGACTCTCCGTAAGTTAAGTCTTTGACGCGAAGGCTGCGCTCATTCGCTGCTGCTTCTAATGCCGTTTGAAGGCGACTCGTGAGGAAATTTGCATGACTGATGCGATCGCGTTCAGGAGGAGGGTCTGAGTCGCCGCCGCCTTTTGGACGAGTATAATTTGCGGCACTGGAAGTCCCTTGCAGATAAAAATGTGGCAAGTCGGAAAAAGGTTCAGCCATCGGTTGCGCGACACTCCTTGAACACTATCTTTATTAATAGCGAATTCAACGGAATGTAGCATTTTTACGTTCAATGAGGCTATCAATAAGGAGTTGTTCCAATATGACTTTTTTTTCTTCCAGCACTGTGGCTTTCACGGTATCTTCGATGGCACGAATGATTTCAGCCTGACTCAGCCCTTCAGCACCGCCAACAATTGGCTGCCAGTCAGACCAGGAAGCTTTGAAGTTAGAAATTCGAGTTTGAATAAGTTGTTGAATCACGCTGGGTGTAGGCAGCTCATACTGGATTACATCATCAAACCGCCGAAATAACGCCTTGTCCAGCAATTCAGGGTGGTTGGTTGCCGCAATGATCAGACTGGGACTTTGATCATTTTCCAGAAATTGCAGGCATGAATTCAAGACGCGCCGTATTTCGCCAACATCGTTTACATTGCTGCGCTGTGCTCCAATCGCGTCAAATTCGTCGAAGAAATACACCCCACGAGTAGCGGACATCGCATCAAAAATTAGCCGGAGCTGGCTCGCCGTTTCTCCCATAAACTTGGTGATTAACGTGTCGTAGAGTACGGTAAAAAGCGGCAACTGGAGTTCACCTGCCAAGACCTCAGCTGTCATGGATTTTCCCGATCCAGGAGGGCCAACCAGCAAAAGTTTTCGACGGGGGCTAAGATTATGTTCCTCTAATCGGCGCCTATTGATGTTTTCATGAATGACTCTCTCCAATCGTCTACACAGATTTGCGTCCAGCACCATGTCACTCAAGCGCATCGTTGAATAACGAGCCGACAGTAGGGTTGCCAGTTCCCCTTTGGGTTGGATCAAGGGAGTGGGACCTGACTTCGTTCCTATGTTTGGCGAGCGGGATTGTTTGGCGCGATCGATTAAGTCCCGGATTTCCTGAGCGACCCTGGAATGCCCTTGCTTTGCTTCATGGGCAGCAACTTGCATCGCAACAGTATAGAACTGTTGTTCCTCGCCTTCGATGTGGCTCTTGAGGAGCGCGATGACTTGCTGGGCAGTTGACATAAGGATTCCAAATCGGGAAGCAGAACGCTTAAGAGGCGCTCTGAAATTCTATATTGTTCATGCAGCCGTAGAGGATAAATGCGTTACATCCTCCTTTTGGATTGATAATGCCTCGTTTTAGATCAAGCGTACCAGTCTATAGTGACACTTTACTCATAACACTGTGTTAACGAAGTTCACGCAAAAAATCAAAATTGAGTTATAAAGCCGGTTTGCTCAGTGCCCCTAAATCAAAAATTGATAAATTTCAACAACAGAAAGAATTGGGCAGAGTCGGTTCGATTCACTTGATGTAGAATTTTGCTAATTAATGGTCTTACATTTGTCTTAGTCTTACACCAGATATTTGCATCGTATATTTGGGATAAAATGTAGCAAATAAGTGTAAATACTTATCTTTAACAGCGAAGATCTAAGCATTTCTGGTTCATTCTTTCCTTAATCGTCACGGTCATGGCATAAACAGGACGGGCAAAAATACCGCAGAAATGTCGGAAATGCGCGATGCTGGCAATGGACGAAGTTCACGCCCTGCATGGCGCGACGGGCGATGGCTGCCACGACCCAAGGTATGCTGATGCGATCTCTTTGGAGTTTGCGTTTGAGTCGATCAATAGACACTAAAAATTCTCGCCCTGGCTCTTCTCCTAGTTGCCTTAGTTTTCTTCAATCAAACTCTCGATCGAAGCAATATCTTTGGTTTCTTTAGCAATCGGGAATTCCAAAAACGTTCCAAATTCTTGCTGAAGATATTTTCGGGCGATCGTCGTTCTGCCAACTCCCCCTTTAGCTTGGATTGACCTTTGCCAGAACAAACCCGAACGTTCCGGTTGGTCGCTGACCTTTGGAGCAACTTGTGCTGAAGCCGCTGCTGTTTGCCTGGACGATCAGGGGCATCAAGAGAGTGTCGCATTGCAAATTGATGGCATCCAATCCTGCACCATTGAACTTCAGTGGAATGCGATCGAGATACTATTCGACGCTTCAACGCTGACCAGGAAGTTGCCATCGAGTACAGGGCTTACGGCATTGCCGCACTGAATCATGCCTCGCCTCAGCAACCTCACCATTATTGAGCGATCGGTCAAAGGAAAAGGCTTTGGCTTCGATTTCTGGCTTGGCTCCATTGATGACTCAGACACCCCGTTCCAACGGAAAGCCCGTCTGGAAGTTTCAGGCATTCGTCAAGGTTCTGAAACCCTCCTGCAATCCAGGATTAATATGAAGCTAAGGATCAGCCTTTCAGACACGGTGGCTCCTGGCTACATTGCAGTGGTTAAATTTGGCACCCCCAAAGCACGGCTCGTGGAAAAATGCAGGATGTAGAAACCCTTCACCGAGAAGCAATGGAACTGGTTGACCAGGCAGTTCTGGCTCGTCAACGGGGTGATGCTAAAGCGGTAAACGCTCTCTCCAGAGCCGCTTTTACGAAAGAACGGGCTGCTGCTGATCTCGTTGCTAACCAGTTTGACCTGGAACCCACTCGCTCTGTATTACACCGCAGTGCCGCAGTCTTGGCGATCAGGTGTAATCAATTTCGAGATGCAGAACGCCTGATCGGACGAGCACTGGCTGGCAATCCTCCCGATGACATTGCCGACGAACTCCGCGACCTATTGCTCGAAGAAATCTACTCCCAACGTCAAGCAATCGGGCACTAAACCCTACCCAAACTCATAGCCCTGAGATCCAGTAGTGCCAGTCGGCGGTGCCTTTGGCTCACACAAAGTGTTCGCTTGCTGCGTTTCTGCATCTGCCTCTGGAGCCTCTAGCTGAATCAAGGGCACTCCCAGCGTATCCCCCTCACAGTCAATCTTCACAAACATCTCCTGCTCGCACTCATCCTCCGGTGCCATACCCACCCCCTCCACAGTTGTGCCTTCTCTCAAAGGAGAAATGCGTCGCTTACTGACACAGATTGCTGTGAACGGAAACTGCATCGTATCCTGCAAATAGTAGTACCAGCCCATCGCCTGCTCTTCCGACCCATAGGCATCCACCACAACTTCCATCGTGATGCGCTCTTCCCGCTCCTCATCCCGTTTTCCCTCCCCCATCATAGACTTTCCCTACTGAACCGTACACCTGAACTAAACATCAGCGTCCCTCACCCAGGTCAGCATAGATAAACGTCTCAACTCCCAGCACAATCAGCAACAGAAGCTCTACCCAGGATAGAATCGTCACTCCTACAGGTGGCTTGGGAACCAGAAACCAGAACGCCCCCAGAGCAATCAGCCCCGAAGCGACAAACGTAATTTCATCCACAATCAACTGCTGAATTTTACGGCGCTTGCGATGTCTATCATCCCGGTGAGCAACCTCCCAACCAAACAGGGTTTCCAGATCCTCGTAGCCCGTATGCTCTTTCACCTTATCAACCAGCTTGTAGCGAATGTACCTGCCGATCGCCGAAATCTTTTCATCGTTGACCACATAGGTCCAGCCCAGAATTAGGCAGACCCAGGGAACCACCAGCAAAGCATAATAATTGCTTGCATTAGAAACCGCAAACGAGATGATCGTGGCAAACAAGCCTAGCGTCACATAAAGCAGGTTGTCCCGAAAGCCGATCCGTTGCGCCTGCTCTGACTTCAGCTTGTCATATTCCTTGAAGAAGATTTCAAGAATCGGGTCTTTATCGCTCATGATTGGCTCCCTCTCAAATCCTGCCTCTATTGTGGATTATGAGAAGCCATCCCTCAGCCAGCCAAAGAAATTCTCTAAACTGTGGGCAATTCAGATTTAAACCGCCAAAATAGTGAGTATTCAGGTTTCTCGAGGAGCCAGCCTATGCCTCGTGCGGTGATACTGACTGCTTTACCCGTTGAATATTCGGCTGTCCGTGCCCATCTCACAGATCTTCAGGAGGAAACGCATCCTCAAGGAACAATCTACGAGCGGGGAAAATTTTCAGGGAACGAGCAGGCGTGGGAAGTTGGGATTGCCGAGGTGGGAGCCGGGAATGCGGGAGCAGCCGTCGAAGCAGGACGGGCGATCGCCTACTTCAAGCCCGACATCCTTTTCTTTGTGGGCATAGCTGGAGGCATCAAAGATGTTGCGATCGGCGATGTCGTGGCAGCAACAAAAGTTTACGGTTATGAATCTGGCAAAGTCGGAGAGCAGTTCTTTACCCGCCCTGCGTCAGGGCAATCGGCTCATGCATTAGTGCAGCGAGCTAGAGCAGAGGCAAGAAGAGGAGAGTGGTTGAAACGGCTGTCCAATAGTCCGATTCCGCAATCTCGTGTGTTTGTAGCTCCCATTGCTGCCGGAGAGAAAGTTGTTGCCTCGAAAGAATCGGATGTTTTTAACTTCATCAGAGCGAGTTACAACGATGCAATTGCCGTTGAGATGGAGGGGTTTGGTTTCCTCAGTGCAGCTTTTGCCAACCCTGAAATCAAGGCGATCGTGATTCGGGGTATATCTGACCTGATTCAGGACAAAAACGCGGATGATCCTGCGGAGGGCACTGAGGATGAGCGGCAGGACAAGGCAGCCCGTAATGCTAGCGCATTTGCATTTGAGGTATTAGCAAAGTTCCAACTAAGCGCCTCAACCATTTCCCAAATTCAAGAAACCCAACACAATTTAATTGGAGTGTCAATTCCAAAGTTAGAGGCTAAAGAGGATACTATGATTGATTTTGCTATCATTACCGCAATTAAGATTGAGCGATTAGCTATCCTAAAAGTCCTTGAAATTGACGAGGCAAAAGATCGCGTCCGAAAAGGTTCTCGCACATACTGGAGGAAACGCCTACTGCTCAATAATGGTAGGTTTTACGAAATTGTTGTAGCACAATCCTTGGATATGGCAAGTGTGAACGCAGCTATTCTTACCAATGACACATTACATCATTGGGAACCTGCTGTGGTACTTATGGTGGGGATTGCAGCTACTGCTAAATCCTCATCAAAGCAACATCTTGGAGATTTAGTCGTCGGAAAAGAGATTTACTACTATGAGATGGGTAAGGTGACCTCGGAAGGTAAACTTCCCGAACCTAAGCAAATTCCTGTGGATGCTACTCTCCTGGATCGAGTGCAGGCATTGCCTGAATCCATTTTTCCAATTCTTGCCGATCGCCCTGATAGAACTCAAACTCGTCCTAAACTCGGTCTAGGGGTAATTGCTTCGGGCGATAAAGTGATTGCAGATGCAATGGAGCGAGACAGAATTGCTGCTGTGAATCGAAAAATCATGGCAATTGAAATGGAAGGTTACGGTGTCATCGCTTCTACCTGGCAAAGTTTTGAACGAGTTCGCTGCTTAGTGATTCGTGGTCTTTGTGACTACGCAGATTCCAGTAAAAATGACGAATGGCATGATTATGCTGCTGCTGCTGCCGCAGGCTTTACTAAACATTTCCTGCTCGACGAACCTTTAACTCCCAGAAACCCAGCAGGTGATTTGGTAGGTAATAAACCTGGTTCAAATATTGATAACGGAATAGTTCAGAGTAAAAATGTGCCTGAAGTTGGTTCTCCCAACTTTTTTGCTTACGATAATGCTTGGGTTGGTCGGGATAGCCTGATTCAGGCGTTAAGCGATCGCATCCGTGGTAACTGCCGTCTGCTGATTCTGGTGGGTATCACAGGAATTGGGAAAACGGCTCTGGGTGAGCGACTGGCGGTAGAAGTGAGTGACTGGTTTGGAAATGACTGGTCCCACTATCACCAGGAGAACTTTGACGATGAGCAGCAGACCTCGGACTTTGCCAGTGTTGCTGCCCGCTGGTTAGAAAAGTGGGGAGAACTGATTACACCTGACGATCGCAAAGACCCCCAGCGACTATTGGAACGTCTCATCAAACACTTGTGTGAGAATCGCTACCTGATCCAGATGGACTCTCTGGAGAATATTTTGCAGGGTAACGAAGAGGAAGGATGGAGTGACTTCAAAGATAAATGGTGGATCAAGCTCTTTGATCGCTATCTGAAAGCAAATTCCTGTGAAAGCCGTTTCATTCTGACTTCTCAGGACTTACCTGGACATATTGAGGATGCAGGTAAGCGATCTTATAATTTCTGGTACTGTCAGCCGTTGAGCGGTTTGGAAAAACCAGAGCGGATGGCGTTATTTGAAAAAACGGAACTAGATATTGCCCCCACTTCGGAAGGCAGACCTTATTTGGAGCGAGTTGGGACTGCCTATGAAGGACACCCTTTAGCGCTACGAGTCATCGCGGGTGAAATTAAGAACAAACCCTTTGAGGGCAATGTTATCGCCTATTGGAACAGATACGGTAACGAGATTGAGGAAGTCGAGAAAGCGCTTGCTGAAGCTCAAGAGGGAGTTTCTGTGGGAGCCGATGATAAATGGCAATTGGATCGATTTACGAAGACGCTGAGGAGAAACGTGCAATCACGTTTAAACAAAACCTTTAAGCGACTGAAAGAAGACTCAAAATGGGCTTACATTATGCTTTGCGAGGCATCGGTTTACCGTTGCCCAGTTCCTGAAGATTTTTGGTTAAGTCACCTGGAGGATTGGGATCGGGATGAAGAGGAACAAAGAGCAGCGTTAGATGCGCTGCGCGATCGATATTTAATTGAAGAATTAGTTGATAGTAGCGATCAATATCTGTTGAGACAGCACAATCTGATCCGTAGTGTTTCATTAGAGAATTTGCGAGGGTTGGATACGCTAGAAAATATAACGGTACCAAGATTTGAAGACAGACTTACTTAGTGAGGTGTAATGCATGAGCAACTTGCCTGCTTCCACAACACCTGTACTGTCAAGTCTTGATATCAAACCGGAGCGCGACTTCAAGACGCTTACTCTAGGTCAAAAAGCGCATTATCGAGCTGTTATTAATTGGCTCACTAAATACACTCCATCTCCGGAGGCTTCCAATCTTGAGAAGGTTCGTGGATATTTAGAGGCTTTCCATCATCTTTGTGAAGTGCAAGATTGGGAAAGGGCTAACATCATACTGCGTCTTCCTTTACAGAATGAGGTTACTGGAACAACTTATGAGCTAATTCACCAATTAGAAATTTGGGGTTATTATCCTGAACAGATGGCGATGTACACAAGTTTAATTATGGAAGAAGCACCTTTAGATGTGCGCGTGATATCTCTTGTTGGGCTGGGAAATGTATATGGACATCTTGCAAACTACTCTCGTGCTATTGACTTTTCTCAGCAAGCCTTGGAACTATCGCGGCAGAGTGGTAATGTTTCAGGTAGAGCGACTGCTCTCATCAATCTTGGTATTGCTCATGCAGGTTTTGGGAACTTTAAGCAATCAATTGCTTTTTTGCAAGAAAGTTTGTCAACTGCTAGACATACTGGTCTTCTTAAAGAACAAGCCAAGGTACTGGGAAACCTGGGTAATGTTTACGGAGATCGGCGACAGTTTCAGAAAGCAATTGACTACCTGGAACAGAGCTTAACACTTGCCCGTCAAAGTGGAGATCGACTTATAGAGGCTCAAGCGTTAGGCAACCTGGGTAATATCTACGCGTATCTGCATCAATATGATAGAGCAGCAACTTACCTCGAATACTACCTGATTGCATCCCAGGAATTAGAAAATCGAGCTGGACAGATTATTGCTCTCAATAGTTTGGGTGAACTTTACCGACGAACTAAACAGTACGATCAAGCAATATCCTGCCTTGAGCAAAGCCTATTTATGGCACGGGAAACTAGAGAACTTTCCAGTGAAGGAGTTGCACTGGGAAACTTGGGGTCTGTGTATGGGTGGATGGGCAAGTACGAGCAAGCCATTGAGCTTCATCGACAAGCATTAATCGTTACGCAGAAGATTGGGGATCGCCAAGGAATCTTCCTTGCCCGACTCAATCTGACATTGACTCATCTAGTTCTAAGATTTCTCAAGCTTTGGCACAGGCTTAGTCAAAGGAGGGAGTAGAGAAAATGTTCTCAGTTGATATCCTTCCTTCAAGCGAATTAGTACTGACCGAACTGGGAATTAATCCAGATGCTTCGGGATCAATGCAGGTTTCACACTTTCAGAAAGTACAATGTCGAGCAGTCATCAATTGGCTTACCAAATACAAGCCGTCCTCAGATGCTTCTAACCTGGAGAAAGTGCGTGGCTACCTGGAAACCTGCCACCATTTGTCTGAACTTGAGAACTGGAAAGCCGCAGGCAAAATTCTTTCTATTCGCCTGAATACGCCCACCAGAGATGAGTTCCATAATCAACTCAATACCTGGGGCTATTATCGTGAGCTACTCGACTTGTTCACTCAACTCCTCGGTAAGCTCAATTCTACTTGGGAGATGGTTCTGCTTAATGGTTTAGGCAATCTGCATAACTCTCTTGGAGACTACAACACCGCTATCCAGTACCAGCGCCAACACTTGGCAGTTGCAAAAGCCAGCAGCGATCGCCAGAGTGAAGGATTGGCATTGGGAAATATTGGGTTAAATCTCTACTTTCTGGGTGACTGCCATCAGTCAATTCAATATTCTGAGCAAAGTCTGGCAATTGTGCGAGAAGTTGGAGATCGTCGTGCAGAAAGTGCGGCGCTAGGAAATTTAGGACTAGCTTACGATGCTCTGGGAGACTATTCCAAAGCCCTTGACTATCAGCAGCAACGTTTGGCGATCGCCCAACAAATTGACGACTATCGAGGACAACGAGAAGCCTGGGGCAACCTGGGATTAACGTACAACAGCCTGGGAGACTATACCAGAGCCATTGAATGCCACCAGCAGAGTTTAGAGATTTCACGCAATATCAGCGATCAATTCGGCGAAGGGCAGGCATTGGGAAATTTGGGACTTGTGTATGTCAGCCAGGGGAATTACATCGGTGCTATTGAATATCATCAGCAAAGCCTGCAAATTGCCCGGACTATCGGTGATCGCCGGGGTGAAAGTGCCAGCCTGGCAAATCTGGGCAACATTGCTTACTACTTGGGACAATACCGGGAAGCTCTTGACTTCCATCAGCGCAGTTTAGTGATCTCTCAGGACATTCAGGACCGTCGAGGTGAGGCAAACTCACTGGGTAGTTTGGGAAGTATTTATGATGCATCAGGCGATTACGAGAAAGCGATTGCCTACCATCAGCAGCAAATGGCAATTGCAAAGTTAATTGGCGATCGCGATGGAGAAGCCAGTGGATTGGGCGCTTTAGGCAATGCCTTCCTTTCTATGAGCGACTATGAGCAGGCAATTGGCTACTTTCAGCAGTATCTGCAAATGACTGAAGCCATTGGCGATCGATCAGGCAAAGGGGTAGCCCTGGGAAGTTTGGGCAATGTCTACTTCTCATTGGAAGAATATCAACCCGCCAGCGAGTACTATCAGCAACGCCTGGAAATTGCTAGGGACATCGGCGATCGACGAGGGGAAGGCAACGTTCTGTGCAATTTAGGGGCGGTGGCGATCCGGTTGGAACAGTATTCGCAGGCGATCGAGTATTTGCAGTCGGCATTGGAGATAGCAATCAGCCTGAAGACCCGTTATATTCAAGCTGTAACGCTTCAGAACCTTGCCGCTGTTCATCGCAGGCTGTCCAGATATCAGGAGGCTTTGGAGTATTGCGATCGTGCCTTGGAGATTGCTACAGAACTAGAAATTCCATTATTGCAGGAATGCAAGGAACTTAAAGAGATGCTGCTGAATGAACAATTAGAAAGGAAGAGTTCCGAAGACGGCTAATCTTGTTCAGGCTGAGCAGGCACTGTGTTTCACTTTCAGCGTTGCAAAGGGAGCTACAGAAAAGTATGAAAAGAGTTCTACCCTCTGATGTATCAGTTCTTGAACAGATAGGGATTGACCTGCGATTACTCAAAACCATTCAGCCTTCAAAACGCTCCCATTACCGGGCGGTTGCAAACTGGCTAACCCAGTATCGCCCCACAAATGAAGCTATTAATCTGGAGCAAGTTCGTGGAGGGATAGAGGCATTTCATCATCTGTGCGAGGTCAGGGACTGGCTTGGAGCAAAGGAAATAATAAATTTACGCTGCAACACCCCTACCTATGAAAAACTGCACCATCAGCTTGGAACCTGGGGGTACCAGCGAGAACGAATTTTGCTCTACGAAAGATTGCTAGGACATTTAGAACCTGCGTGGGATGTCATCTGGCTGGATAACTCAGGGATTGTTTACTGCGCTTTGGGGCAGTACCAAACGGCAATTGATTATCACCAACACAGTTTAGAACTGGCTCAACAGATGAACGATCGCAAGGCACAGGCACGATCGTTGGGCAATTTAGGCAATGCTTTATCCTATTCAGGTCAGTATCAGACCGCACTGGATTATCATCTCAAGGTTCTGGCAATTGCCAGAGAAACTAAGAATCGTCCAATGGAGGCAACAACGCTGGGCAACCTGGGTAACACCTATGAAGCGATGGGAGAATACCAGCAGGCAATTGACTACTATCAAAACAGTTTAGCCATTGCCAAGGAGCTTGGCGATCGGCATGAAGAAGGAAGAGCTTTGGGGAATTTGGGTAGTACTTGTGAAGCTTTAGGACGCTATCAGAAAGCGATCGATTGTCTGCAACACAGTCTGGCTATTGCCCGTGACCTTGAAGATCGCTCTGGAGAATGCTCAACGCTAGAAAGTTTAGGAACTGTTTATGAAGCATTAGAGCAATACGAACAGGCGATCGCGTACTGCAAACAAAGTTTAGCGATTGCCAATGAAATTGGCGATCGTGCTGTAGAAGGTTTGAGTTTAGGAAATTTAGGTAGCCTCTACGAAATTCTGGGTGATTACGACCAAGCAATTACCTTTGCTCAACTAAGTTTGGCGGTTGCCAGGGACATTGGTGATCCTGAAGGAGAAGCCAGAGCACTGGGGAATTTAGGGAGTATTTATGCAGCGCAAGAGCAATACCAGCAAGCGATCGACTGTTATTATAATAGTCTAATCATTGCCAGAACCATTGGTGATCCTCAAGGAGAAAAGCGAGCACTGGGAGATTTAGGAGGAATTTTCTATGCTGTAGGTGATGACGATCAGGCAATTCACCACTATCAGCAAAGCTTAACCATTGCAAAAACACTTGGAGATCCAGTCAGCATAGATAGCATCTCAGACAATTTAGCGATAATCTACTATTCTCTTGGTCAATATGAACAAGCAGCCGAATGTCTCCGTCAAAGCTCCGTCAGAAAAGACATCTCAGCACGAAATCAATCCGGCAGATCTGACTCTACCGGGTAAAAAACTTTTGACTGAGATTGAAGCTGCTTTAATTGCACAGGAAGTTAAACAGCGACACTCTCCCCACCGTGCCCATTTCACAGCCATCAAAAACTGGCTTGGGAAATATCAACCTCCAGCAGGCGTTTCCAGTCTAGAGCAGGTTCGAGGATATCTGGAAGCTTTCCATCATCTTTGCGAAATTGATGCTTGGAGTCAGGCAATTAGCGTTTTTCAAATACCACTCAATACGGCGACTGCGGAAGAACTGCACAACCAATTAGCCACATGGGGCTACTATTCAACCCAAATTGAACTGTATACCACGTTGCTAGCCCATGTTACTTTTGAATCGCAACCAACACTACTGATGGGACTGGGTAATGCCTATGCTGATTTGGGTGATTACCAGCAAGCATTTGACTGCCACAAACAGAGCCTGGAAATCGCACGAACTACCGGTAATCGCCTTGAGGAAGGACGTGCTCTGGGTAATCTGGGCGTGCTTCTCTACAACGTGGGAAGCTATGACGAAGCAATTGGTTGTCAGAAGCAACGCTTAACCATTGCCCAAGCAATTCAGGATCAGCATGGAGAAATGAATGCTTTGACGAACTTGGGATTGAACTACCACAGTCAGGGTAACTACGATAAAGCGATCGACTTCCATCAACAAAGCTTGACCATTGCTCGGCAACTTTACGACCGTCCCGGTGAAGGACATGCTTTAGGAAATTTGGGGATTGTTTACTATTCGTTGGGGCACTATGAGAAAGCCATTGAGCATCAGCAGCAGCGTCTAGCCGTCGCGCAACAGATCAGCGATCGCCCAGGAGAGATGAAAGCATTAGGTAATCTGGGCAACGCTTATCAATGTGTTGGTCAGTATAACGAAGCGATCGCTGTTCTTGAAGACTGCTTAAACATTGCTCGTGAAATCGGGTTTCGTCAAGTCGAAGGCTACGCTTTAGGTGGTTTAGGAAGCACCTACTGGGCTTTAAACCAGCGAGAGAAAGCACTGGACTACCATCGACGGCATCTTGCAATTGCCCAAACAATTCAAGACCATTTGGGACAAGAGCAGGCGTTGAAGACTCTATGTGATTGCAATGCTGCAAATCAGAGCTATGCCAGTGTCATTCATTACGGCGAACAGCATTTGGAATTTGCTCAGGATCGAGTTAAAAAAGCTCAAACTCTTCTCTATCTCAATCGTGCCTATCGTGAGATGGAGCAGTATGATCTCGCCATCAAGCGGGGTGAGGAACTTCTCGCCATTGCCCAGGCTGTTCCAGGTCATACCATAGAAATTCAGGCGTTAGATGCATTAGGTCGAACCTATTTTCAATTAAAGGCATATGTCACTACACTAGACTTCCAGCAGCGCCGATTATCAATCGTGCAATCCCTTGATGATCAACCTCAGGAAATGGCAGCATTCTGGGATCTGGGAGTTACCTGCGATGCCCTGGAGAAATATAGTCAAGCGATTGAGTATTATCAACAACAGCTATTTATTGCTAGAAGGCTGGGCGATCGTCCGATAGAAGGTGCGGCTCTAAATAATTTAGGACATGCCTTTGCTTCTCTGAAAGACCATGAGCAAGCACTTCATTGTCACCAACAGTATTTGACGATCGTACAGGAACTAGGCGATTGCCCTGCTGAGATCAGAGCCTTAGCTAATTTGGGTAACTCCTCTTATCAGTTGAAACATTACTCTCAGGCAGTTGAGTTTCACCGACAGGGTTTAGCGGTTGCGGAAGCTATCAGAGATCGTTACGAGGAGGGTAAAGCTCTTTACAATATCGCAGCTAACCTGGGAACTCTGGAGCAGTATGAAGAGGCAATGGCAAATTTGAAGGAGGCACTGGGATGCTTTATAGAGGTGGGTGATCGTCACCTTGAAGCTCTGGTGCTTTATGACATGGCAGAAATTAATTCTGAACTCACGAATCCTGAAAAAGCTTTTTCCTGCTGCGATCGCGCTCACTCTATAGCTACAGAACTTGGGATTTCATTACGCCAAGAATGCGATATGCTGAAAGAGAGGTTGCTCAATGAACAGTCAAATGCAACCAATTCTGGAGACTGATGACCTTACTCAGGCTGGGCAGGTGATTCTGTCCTACCTGAAGATTGTAGGTACCGATGGACGGTGCAGTGGTACTTCACGCACAGAGCGTGCTAACTATAAAGCTGTCAAAAATTGGTTGACAAAATACCAGCCTGATGGAAAGACAACAAATTTAGACCAAATTCAGGGTTTGTTGGAATCGTTTTACCATCTGTGTCAAGTTACTGCATGGGAACAAGCGACGGAGTTACTGCTGCTTCGGCTCAACGTCGTCAATACAAAATTACAGGGTTCGTTGATTGACCCATTACACCTACAGTTAGGGCGATGGGGATATTACACCGTACAAATACAGCTATATAAACAACTATCAGGGCATTGCTCTCCAGATGGTGAGATGATTTGTTTGAATGGATTAGGTCTAGCTTACCAGAGTTTAGGTAATTATTCTAGAGCGATTGAGTATCACTCTCAACACTTAGACCTTGCCAAGCAAGTAAAAGACGCAGAAGCAGAGCAGAACGCACTGTGCAATCTGGGAAATGTTTATGGAGCAGTAGGGCAATACTCTACGGCAGCCACCTTCTATAAACAGGCACTTGGTCTGGCACGTCAATTAGACGATCGCAGAGGAGAAGGCAAACTTTTGGGCAACTTAGGCGTATTACAACGGTTAGAGGGCAACTTTGAGGAAGCAATCGCTTATCATCAACAACACCTGCACCTTGCCATAGCACTTGATGATCAGGATGGACAAGCCAACGCTCTGGAGAATCTGGGGGTTGCCCACTACTATCTTGGAGTCCACGATATTGCCAGAGATCTCTTCCAGAGCAGTCTGCGAATAAGTGTTCAGATTGGCAATAGGAAAGCGATCGCAGCCACTCTGGGCAGTTTAAGGAATGTCAGCACTGCGCTTGAACAGTTTCAGGAGGCTCTTCAGTACTATCAGCAGCAACTTGAGATGTCTCGCGAGATTGGCTACCTGGAAGGTGAAGAGAAGGCTTTAGGAAACATTGGCACAGTATATAAAGATCTGGGAGATTATGAAGCGTCTTTGGAATACCTGCGTCAGAAATTGGTCCTCGCTCGCCAACTTCAAAGCCAGGAAAGTGAGGCTTACGCCCTCAGCAACATAGGTAACACCTACACCTGTATAGAAGACTATGAAAAGGCAATTCGTTGCCAGCAAATGAGTGTCGAAATTACTCAAGAAATTGGCGATCGCTGGGGATATGCAGCGGCAACATGCAATCTAGGCGATGCCTATCGATTATCCAGACAGTTTGATCAGGCAATCTCTAGTTTGCTGAATAGTCTGCTTGTATTTGACTTGCTGCAAGCCTCTCAAATCGAAACTGTCATGGTCCTACTCACCCAAATCGCTTTTGAGATCGGTATCGAAAATTACATTGAGTTTTTGGAAAGGCATCTGGAAACAATTCAAGAAATACAGGGCGAAGAGGCTGTATTTAGATTAAGAAGACATTTATTTGATGAGTAAATTCGCAGGTACAAGTAGGCGAATCTCTGAGGTTCTGACAAAATAGTTGTAGCTCCTAATACGAAGGTATTTGCGAATGCTCGTGCAGTCATTTTAACCGCTCACTCTGATGAATACCAGGCTATCTAAACCTATTTAACAGAGCTTACGGAGGAAGTACATCCCTCGATTAACGCTTTTGATCAAACCTCGCTCAAGGTTCTCGCCACGATCAGTGGAACTGCGGTTTCTGCAATGATTCGGGACATTCTCAGTCCATATCTTGAGTTTGCTAAACAAACGCTTAAAGAACAAGGCTGCATTAATGACATCGGACTTTTCTCTATGACACCTGAAGAAATCACCAAGCGCTTTGAAGCGGAAGTTACGGAAGATCCAGAGAAGTATTTGCGTTTGTTGTATGCCTACGGCGAGAAGCACAAACTTGATATTGAATCCTGGGTTAAACCAGAGAAACTGATGTAGCTCATCTTGCACAATCACTTTGTTTATTCACTGCCTTTGATCCTCATCAGAGGCAGTTTTTAATTAGATTTAGAGAAAATTTCAAACTGTGTTAAAAGCAGTTTTTAACAAGGATAAAATCACAAAAATCAAACTGCATTAATCTATATAAAATATTGAAGTTCATATAACTTTAAGCAGTATTTGTGCAGTTTGAGTTTTAACTTAAACTGCACAAATTATCGAATTCTACATACTAGAAATTGCAATGTTTACAGGCTTTTATAAGTTTAGTGAATCAGGAAAAATACCATAACCGCTGATATTGGATATTGCAAATTTACTTGCTCAGCCCCTTCTATATATCGTAGGATGCAGTCATCTCGCAGGCACTCTTTAGTCATAGTTTCGCCTCAGGAAATCAACGAGATTGCTGTCCATTTAAAAGAAATAAATAGCCTGATTAACACGCTTTGATTGACCAACAAATCGAGCTTGTTCAGAGCTTTTTTGCCTTTTTTTCTGTCAAAAAACTCCCTCCACTCACTTCTTTGACTTATGGGTATTGCTCTTTCCCGGTCGTCAGCTTTACAAAAGCTGAATTTGTGGTCGCAACTGCAAGCACCAATGCCAGCGACTAGCATCATCATTGGCATCATGCTATTGACGCTCGATCTGTCAATGCACAAACTAATCTCAACGCCATTGTATTTGCTTTCAACGATTCCGTTTCTTTTCCCCATTGCGATCGCAAATGCTTATGCTTACCTCGATCATTGCCATCAGCGAGCGCGGCTTGATCGCACCTTTAATCTGAGCTTCGCGACTATTTTTGGATTAATGATTGGAATTGGGATTGTTGCACTTTTGACTGTGCAAGCAGATTCCGCTAGTGCTCAGTTCTACGTCAATGCTGAGAAATGGATGACCGCAAATTTCAAAGGTCAAGGCGGACAAGATCTTACACCTGTCATTTCGCTCATCTTTAACTTTCTGCGTGCAATTCTATTGATCTATCTTGCGGTGTCTATTATTCGAGTCGTTCAAGCAAGGCAGCAAGAATCGGATTGGCAAGAGCTAGCGAAAACACCGATCGTCATTTTGGTTGTCTTGATTGTGGGTGATTTTATGGCTGGATTAATTATCGGGAACGCCGCAGGTGCGTAAGCATGAATCCACCTGAATTTCGCACCGTTAATCGGATTCTCGATTCTCGCCCTAGAGTAGGTCCAATTCCTGCCGATCTGATTATTCCTTGGTTTGCAATCGCAGTAGTGTTCTACACGGTGCTACAGGGACTCTTGCACGTTGGCTATCTCTGGACTGGGTTGAGCGTCGCCGGGGGTTGTGCAACTTGGTGGCTCCTGAATGGCTCTCGTCCATATCAGTTCTTATCCAAGTTCATCCAAACACCGAACTGGACGCGCGGCTATATCCGTTATCAGTCGCTCGCAGCATACCGATCTTCTACCAGACAGCGATATGAAAAAACCAAATCATCTCCAAACAGCAGAAAGAAAAAGGGTAGAAAAACATCCAAACCCCGATAGTTCACAAGTGTCTCAAGCTGATGCGCTGAGCAGAATCGAGGCTGGACTGAAAAATCTGCCCGTAAGCGATCGCATCGCGTTCTACATGAGCCATTTTCTCTCAGAACCTAAATGCCAACCTTTTCTTGCTCAACGAAGCGAGGATAGCCAAAGCCTTGAACTGTTTGGCACAACTCGATCGGGTAAATCTCGACTCATTGCCAGCGAAGTTCAGTCATTCCTAGCTTCGAGCCGCAAGAAACCCAGTTTCACCTTCCTCAATCTTCAACCATGAAGCTAGAACGCAAATCACAACACACGATCTCATCGAGCGATCAAGGCAACGCCAAGTGTCGTGCGATCGAGAACGAATTCAAAGCAGAATGCTTGATTCGCTATCAGCTAAAAGACGGCTCCACGGCAAGCTGCATTATGCTGCAATCCGGCAAAAAAGGTGCTGAAAGCTTGCAATTCATCTTCGGTTGGACATGTAAAGGCTTGCATACCTCGCTTACACCACGTCAAGAAGAAGATGCGTTCGATGCGATCGAGGCTGGACTGAAAGACCTTCCCGAAGGAGAACGGATCACCTTTCATATGGGCAGTTTTGCATCAGATGCTCAACGCCAATTGCAGCTTGATCAACTGATCGAATTAGCACCTACCCCGCAACTTAAGTTCTTGATCATGTCAGAAAAGCAGCGGGTACAGGATTTAACTTGGAAAGTTGATCACAATGGCGTTCGTCACCCAAAAGGGCTGCGAAAACCAAAGTTCTTAAGGGTCTACGCAACCTACACGATTTCATCAGAAACCGTAAAAGGCACTGACATCTGGGAAAAAATACTGCTTAAGCTTGAGAGCTTATTTCACAAATTCACTGGATTTGACACCCAAGCGGTGCAGCAAAGCTATGAAATTGCGTTTGAAAAAGCCTTTACCGATGGCTATCTCAACTACCAGCAGCTTCTCGATACCAAGATGCGTCTTGAGACCTACCCGATGGATGTCGTCGATCTCTGGGTTTCGCAGTGGCAAATTTTCAATAAGACTGAGACTCCACCTGTTCCCCAAATTCTGCACGTTACAGAAACAGGAATTCGTGAGGAAATCAATAGCGATGTTCACTTCACAACATTGCTACTGCACTCAGGTAGCCCCAAAGACGATCGGGCTTGGGTTCATGTCAATGGCAACTATGTTGCTCCGCTAGTATTTCTCGATAAGCCAGGAGGTTGGAGCACTAAATTTAACCAACTGTCCTACCTATGGCAAACACTCTCGCGTGAACCTGTAGTTGATACAGAGGTTTTCTGTCAAATCTCTAAAGCGAACCAAGGGATTGTCAAAGACAATATGCGTCGAGTGATGAAGCAAAGCTTGCTCGACCAAAGCACATCGATTCGCAAAAACACGATCGACGTTGCCGCATCATTGAGACAAACCAAAACCGTAAAAGCGCAGGAAGCTTTGTATGAAGGCGGTGTTGTCCTACAAACGGCAACCGTATTCTTGGTGCATCGCCCGACCGTTCATAAGCTCGATGAAGCGTGTCGCTATCTGAAAAGCTGCTTCTTGCGTCCAGCTTGGGTTGATCGCGAACGTGAATATGCTTGGAAAATTTGGCTGCAAACGCTCCTCATTACTTGGGATGGACTCTTAATTAAACCGTTTGATCGTCGGCTTGGCTATCTCACGAGCGAAGCTCCAGGCATGATGCCTGTTGTGACTCCGCGTGAAATTGATCGATCTGGATTCGAGCTAATTACTGAAGAAGGTGGCGTACCGCTGCATCTCAATTTTTACACTCAGTCACAGCCGCGCAATTTTGCCTTGTTCGGAACAACGAGATCGGGAAAATCGGTTCTGACTTCTGGAATTTTATCTCAAGCACTCGCTTATAAAATTCCAGTAATCATCATGGACTTTCCACCGTCTGAAGCTGCTTCAACGTTTCGGGACTGGTGCCGTTACCTCGGTGGAAGCTACTTCGACATCAGTAAAGAAGCCAATAATCTATTCGAGATTCCGGATCTATCTGGCTTTAACGACGAGGAATACGCTGAACGAATGCCACAGTACATCGACTTTTTGCAAACTGCGGTGATGACTTTGGTGTTCGGTGGCAAAGAGCCAACGACTTCTGACGATCGCAACTTCCGCCAAAGCATTCGATCAATTCTTGGTCCTGCCATTGCTCGATTTTTTGATGATTCAGACATTAAAGCTCGATATGCTGAAGCCCATCGAGCCGGACTCAATACTGAAGCATGGCTAAATATGCCAACGCTGAGAGATTTCTTCGAGTTCTTCAAAGCGCATGGCACCGATGGTCTCTCCGAATCGACGCGGCAAGACGATACCACGAAGAAATCGGTGAGTCAGATCGAGCGGCAGCTTGTTCTGTGGATTGATTCAACGACGGTTGGACGAGCGATCGCTCGTCCCTCAACTTTCCGAACCGATAATCCATTGTTGGTATTCGCACTGCAAGGACTATCCGATTCTGAAGATGCAGCCGTTTTAGCATTGTCTGCTTATGCAGCAGCCTTACGGCGTACCTTGTCTCATCGCCGCAGTATCTTCTTCATTGATGAATTTTCAGTTCTGATGGAATGGGAAGAAATTGCCAATTTAATTGCGCGTCTGTGTGCAAACGGAGGAAAAGCAGGGATTGAAACTGGGCTTGCGGCTCAAGACCCGAACACGCTCCTGAATTCGCCCGAAGCAGGACCAAAAATTATTCAAAACATTAGTACACGGCTTATTGGACGCATTCAGCCCGTTGCGATTAGCAGCTTCTGCAAATTCTTCGGATACCCGCTCGAACTGATTTCCGTCAACGCGGGTGAGCGCTTCTATCCCCAAGCGTCGGAGATGTATTCGCAGTGGCTCCTCGACGAAGGAGGTCGTCCAACCTTTGTGCGTTACTACGGTTCACCAATCTTAGTTGGGGTCGTCGCAAACAATCCGGATCAAACTGAATGTCGTCAAGCGTTTCTACAAGCTTATCCAAATCCTTACCAAGCGCTAGCCGCTTGGTCGAAAGAGTTTATTGCAGCAACTAAGAATCAGCGTCCCTACCGTAAACCGGAGTTGGCACCTACACCAGTTGAGACAGATCCATTACTGAATACGCTGCCTTCAGACAGCAGTGTGCAATCAAACGGAACGAAGCACTTACTTACAGGGAGGATTTTATGACACGAACTGTTCGACCCTCACGCAAACCATGTTTTGATCGGCGATCGATGATCATCGGCAGCACCGTGATGGCAGTACTGCTACCTTCGATCGCGCTAGCGGACGTATTTCTACCGAATGATGGCATTCTCAATCAAGCAGTTCAGGATGTCCTTGGCAAAGCCCAAAACCCGATCGGTGATATAAGTTCTACAATTTCATCGATTCAAGATCCAATCAACGGTGTGAGAACTCAGGTTGACGGCTTAATTGGTCAAATTCAAGCCTACATTCAGCAGTTTACGAAGATTCTGCCAACGCAAGCCGTTCTGCAAAGTCAAGTCGGCGAATACTTAAAGCACATCGAAACTGCAATTCAAAGAAATCAGGGCAGTTTAGGACTGCCCGATCCCAGTGCCACCCGCTCAGATATTCTAAACACATCGCCACAAACGACAAACATTGATGGCTTATATCCAGCAATTCTCGAAGATGGACAAATAACCCTACGAGCAACGAATCAGTTTAATCAAACGATTCTTGGCGGCGATGCTCAAAAACTGCATACTCAGGCGATGACATCGATCGCGCAGTCTGCCGCAGATGTCGGCATGATTAGTAAAAACTCACTCCAAGTTGCTCAATCTGTTGGACAGATTGCCCAAGGAACTCAGCAATTTGTCCAAAGCTCTGGGCAGATTGCTCAAACATCCATGACTCAAGCAGGCACCGTCAACACACTTGCAGTGAGGGCAAAAGCAGCGATATCAACCCAGGATGCAATCAAATTTCAGGCTGAGCAGAACGGGCAAATTGCCAACATTTTATCTGGGGTTTCGACGCAGCTCGCAGGTCACTCTAGCGGACTATCAAGCGTTGCAACTGAACTCTCTGGCATCTCTAATCAGCATGGACAAGCTTCTGCTCAGCTTGAAAAGATTGCAGCAATTCAAGGGGATCAAGCTGTGTCATTGCGATCGATCCAGGTCGGAACTGCTGTATCAATCGCAAATTTGAGTGATATCAGCCAAGGAATGCAAGGCGATCGTCAGCGGGCAGAAATTGCACGCCACGATGAGACTGCCAGTTTGACTGAAGCAAATAGCAATGGATTCAGAATGCTCCGTTGAGCTAGGGAACTTATGCAACTTCTAGGACAAATTGTAGATCCCGATACAAGCCTGAATATCAACGAAACGTTGTCCAGAGCCACGGCTGCTGTCTGGGATTCAAGCTGGCAATCTGCACTCAACGGACCACTTTATACTACGCTCACTCGACTTGGATTAACGCTTGCTGTGTTGTGCGGTGCGGTCTTCTTGCTACAATTTACCAAGAATATGCTCGAAGACGAAACAAATCGCCCACTCAGCGAACTATTCTGGATTGTTGTTGTGTTTGTACTGTTGTTCAACAATGGTGCTGCACTTGCTGGAGTCACAACGTTGATGCGCTCAATGGTCAACACGACCAACGAACAGGTCATCGGTGTGATTTCTCAGGATATTCGTGTTGATAAAATACTGTCAGCAATGGCAAACTATGCGTCGGTGCGTGGACAAATTGCAGAACTGAGCCATCGTTGCGATAGCTTCACGACAAATGACAAGGTGCAGGAGTGTCTCAAAAAGGTTGAGCAAGACGCACAAACAGCACTCAACGCAGTTCCGGCTGATGAACGAGCTGGAGCATGGTATGAGCAACTGGTAAAATTTGCAGCCGCTGCGATTCAAAATCCATTGGGGACACTAGCAGATGCCGCGACGACCGCTGCCGCAACTGCACTTAAAGCAACGACTGCCCCATTACTGACACTCGTTCAGATCATCTTGATGGCATGTCAAGTTGCCTTTCAACACCTCATCGAAGCATCACTGCTGCTAACAGCCTTGCTTGGTCCAATCGCGGTTGCAACATCCCTACTGCCGATCGGCGCAAAACCCCTATATGCCTGGATAACAGCTTTCTGGAGCTTAGGCATCTGCAAATTGAGCCTCAACATCATCACAGGTCTCATCGCAGTTGCAACTTATAACACCGGACCAAAAGATTTGTTTCCTGCCTCGATCGCGCTCGGTATCTTTGCACCCGTTGCGGCACTAGCTTTATCAGCAGGTGGAGGAATGGCAATTTTTAATGGGATTGTTGCTGCCATTGGCACCACCACTACGATTATCGCAAGCGGGGCAGCCGCTTTTGTCGGGGGCGGCAAATAAAGAGGAGAAATTTAATGCAAACGATTCAAAAAATCCGGCGTGAAAGCCGCAAGACAGCAAATCCACTCAACACCTTTGGCATTTTCGTCTTGGTTACGGGTGCGCTGAGTGTAATTAACACACTTGTAACGTTGCTGTTAGTCGGAGCTTTCTTTTCACTGGCTCACAAAAAGCCACCAACGCTCGTTCAGCTTGTTAATGGTAAGGCAATCTCGGTGGCAGCAATGTCGTCGAGCAACGATCGCGCTCCTGCTGTGGTTCGGCAGTTTGTAATGGATTCGATGATGGCTTTACTCAGTGCTACTGGTAAGCTTCCGCTTGAACCAGGTGCAAAACTAGGCTCAGAAGCGAGCGATGCTGGAATTTCTATCCGTACCAAATCCGGAGATCGGCGAATTTCAACGCTCTCTTGGCAAAGTAGCTTTGCGCTATCTCAAGATTTTCGTCCTCAAGCGATCGCAAGCATTGCTGACTTAACTCCTCCCGGAGCCTTCAATGGACAGGCACAAATGACCTTGATTACTGACAAGCTATCTGATCCAGAAAAAATTGCCGATGGTCAGTGGAAGCTCATTTTAATTGCTAGGCTTGAAACTTTTTCAAGCAACCATCCGGAGGGTATCAGCGTTCCCTTTAATAAAGAAATTTTTGTACGAGCGATTGATACTCCAACTCCTGGAGATTTGACCTCAACGCTGCAAAGAGCAGTTTATCAAACTCGACAAGCTGGGCTGGAGATCTATGGAATGCGCGACTTTCAACCTGGAAATCTCAAACCGTAGGAGGCAAAATGACATCTGAACATCCTACAAGTACCATTGAGCCAAACGAAGCCCAGTTGTGGGAGTTTCTTGATTCCCAAACGCAACGCTCTGCGCCCACTGCTGAAGCTGCTTCAACCGACAAGGGCACTGATGAAGAATTTGACCCGGAGCTTGATCCGGATGTTGAAGAAGATCCGACTGAATACCAAACGCAGGTGTCCTGGGTCTCCAGTCCCTACTCACGACTGTTACTTGGTGGTGGACTGGTGTTTGCGGTGATCGGTTCACTTGGTGTATTCCTGTCAGGCGTAATGAATAGCGTGAATTCGGCAGCGCAACAGTCATCGCCGAAACCCGATGCTAAATTTGCGTCTCCAATGGTGCCAGGGAGTAACGGTGATGCAGTTGGGGACTATAAATCTGCACTTGCGTTTCAATCGCAGCAAGAAGAACTCAAGCGCCAAAAGACATCCGCGAAAGCACAACCCAAAGTAAAGCAACCCGCACAACTGCCGAGTTCAAAATCCAGTCCTGAACCGATCTCGCCTACGATCACAGAGCGGGGTACAAGCATTCCCACTCCTGTTAGAGTCGCAACATCTAGTTTACCGAGACCTGTCTCACTACCCTCCCCGGTTCTGTCGCAGCCGCCTTCGGTTGTCAGATCGATCCCGCCCGTTGCGCGGGCAACTAATCCAGACGAAGAGTGGGAGCGTCTTTCAGGTGCAGCAACGTTTGGCAGTGTTCCTACGGCATCAGCACAATCCCCGATCGCAAATGCTTCAGATACGATATCTGACATCCCGACTGAAACAACTCCGCGCACAAGCTTAGACACAGCCTCCACAAGACAGGTTGAGGCTACTGCGAATCCCACCACTCTTGCTGCTTATGTCGCTCAGTCAGGTACAGGCGCACGCAAGTTGCTTGTTGGAACTCACGGCAGGGCAACGCTGGTCACTCCAGTCGTTGCAACTGGCAGCGAAACTTCGGCAACGACTCCAAAATTTATCCTCAAGCTAAACGAAGCGATGCAAGACCCGAACGGACTCATAGTACTTCCGCAAGGCACTCAGATTGTCTGTACTGTGCGATCTCTCGATGCTAGATCCGGACTGGCTGATCTAGTCGCAGACACTGTAATTATTAACAATCAGGAGTATTCGCCGCCGAGCGGAGCCATCACAATTCGCGGCGGTGACGGCGGTGCAATTTTAGCTAATAAGCTGAATGATCCAAGACGTGAAATGGCAGCAAGAGATCGCTCACTCATGCTATCCGGCGCATTGTCGAAAGTCGGCGAAATTTTAAACCGCTCGACTTCAGAGGCTTCGATTTCGTCAATTAATGGTGGCAGCGGTAGTTCAGCTACCTCGGTTACAAATTCGCGTCCGAATGTTGCTGGTGCAGTACTTCAAGGTGCGTTTTCTGCTTTATCGCAAATCCAAACGGCGCGTAGCCAAAAAGTGGCTGAAGACCTCGCAGCTCGCCCAACGCTCTGGTATATCCCATCTGGAAAAGCGTTACAGGTTTATGTTAACCAAACGATCGAGTTCTAGGAGGCACACATGAATGTTCGCCTCGCTTGCTTACTGTCCACGATTGCACTTTGCATGACTGTTCTTCCGATTCGGGCTAGCACAATTCAATCGATCACCAGCCGCGATGCTCAAGGCGTGAATGGCTTACCCGCGATCGAGCTACCGCTTGGTCATACTGTCAATTTAAGCTTTATTCCATCTGGTGAAATTGTCCGGCAAGTTCGTCTCGACGATCGCTCGAAGGTAGTTCTAGGCTTTGATTCTCCACTTTGCTCAATCACGGCGAATTCAGGGAGTGGATCAGGCTGTAGTTCCGGGGCAACAGTTATCTACCTCCGCCAGCTTCGGAATGCAATTGCCTTTCCAAGAAACGCAAGAGCATCTTATCAGGCGGCAGGAATCCAAAATACAACGCTGATAGTGATTACGTCGCGCTCTAACGGCAGTAATCGAAAACTTTACGAGTTTGAACTGCGATTAGTCAAACAATCTAAAACCAATATTAGAACAATACAGATTGTGGCTGATAATGGTCAGGCTTCACAGTCAATTAGAACTCGCCCTAGTCAAAACCGAAAGAGTAATGTTGATCAGCAAAATATTCAAAAAGTTCGACAAGGGCTTGCGATCGCAGAAGCGAAGTCTTTGATTGCACCAAACAGTCTGGTTCGTGACAGTTTGAAAAAGTTTTTTTCACTTGTTGAGTCTGGGCGATCGTTTGATGATGCCGTATCTAGTTCTGGCGTTCCGACTGAATTTATTGATTGGCTCATGACGCTTGCTTTATAAGCTCCCTTTTCTACCTAACGATTCCGCTATGTTTAGATTAATTGTTCGGGTCGTTTTACTGTTCGTAATTTGCCTAAGCGCCACGCTAGGACCCGTAAACGTCGCCCAAGCCCAAACAACCGAGGCAGCAATGCCAACACAAACGCTGCAAGTTCAAACGAATGCAGGAATGCAGTCGGTTGAAGTTCCTGATTTTGGCGCAGTCAGCTTAAAGCAATTTCCACAGATTCAGGTTGATCGTGACCTTCTCTCTCAGCTTCAACAAATCTCACCGAATTCTGATTTTAGCCAACTGGTTCCAGGTGCGTATGTCGATCCTACGCAGTATCTCCAAATTGGCTCAATTTCTGGAGGTGAGGCATTTGGAATTGGGCAACTCAGTATCAGTCAGATTGCGCGTTTATCCAGAGCGAATTTACAATCGCTCAACCTCGCTCATCTTGGTGATGTAGTCAAGCTGCAAACGCCTACAAGCCTCATCGAAGATATTCCCGGTTTTGGCAATTTACCCATTCAGCGGGCAAAACCACTTGTTCAACTGGCAATGCAAAGCTTGCAAACTAAGCTTGGTGTGCCGATTGATCCCACTCGAAATATCGATTTTGAGCATTTACCACTTCAGTTTGAACAAGTAGCAACCGTGTCAGATTTAGTCAAAGCATTTCCAGACATTGCCAAATTGCCGCTTAAATCGCTAGGAGATTTCAAACTGACATCATTCAAACTCGATGATTTACCGGGATTATCGACTGCCCCCCTCGATCAGCTTAAGGTAGCAGATCAAGCATTGCTCAAAGACCTTAACTCGGTTGGACTTGGTAATATTCCGCTATCAAAATTCCCCGTTGCACCAAAACTCGCTCAAGGAGTGCGGTTCGCTGAGGTCGATGTGGTGCTCGGACCAAAAGAGCAAAACCGTTTGCGGGTAATTAGTGGAACCATCCCCCGTCGAGACAAATTCGAGGAGGTTGAATGTCCAGGTAAGTCATGTCCGCACATTGAGATGCACGATATGATGACAACGCAGTATTCTGGCTTTGCGTGGTTAGACGGTCGATTACAGGCTAAAGACGGTTATGGACCACTTTGCATTCCATTTGGCTGCAAGGGACCTGTGGGTAATCATCCGTTTGGCAAAGCATTTCGTGTTGTGGTAACTCGTCCACAAGAAGACAAAGGCAGCATTACCGTAGGATTAAAGTTTCGTGCCTGTAAACGACTGCCTTTTGTCGGAAAGACCTGTACGCCTTACTTCTTCCCGCCCGGTGACGCAGGAATGCCGATCGGCTCATTCCGCGAAAAGCAAATTATCCCATTTTTGCCACCAAGCACTGGAAAGGATGTCACCGGAGACGACTATACACCACCAGAGATAGCGACAGAAGAAGATAGCGGCAGTGATACTTGTTCTGCAAGCTTGCCGATCGACCTTAAGCACCTCGATGCTGTCACTCAGGCTGTAATTAATGCAACCCCTACAGATCACGGAGAGCGAAAACGTGCAGCACAGTACATTCCCTACATTATGCGGTCTTGTGCCAAGGCTGGATTGACTGATTCTGCACAGCTTGCTTATGCTTTGGCAACTGCCCGTCACGAAACGGATCACTTCAACACAATGGAGGAATATGACAAGCGAGCCTATGATGCGTGTGGCATAGGCGAAGGCATGATTCAAGTGACGCACTGCTATGAAAAAACCAAAATTATGAAGCGCCTCGGAATGAAGTATGGGGGTGTTTCCGACAAGCGATTACAAGATTTCAATACGGCTGCTGATGCTTTATGTGTGGGACTAAAGGAAGGCTTCTATGGTCAAGCTCGCCCGATCGCCCAGTGCTTTTCAGGTGGGAGAGCAAACTATAGCTGTGCCCGTCAACAAGTCAACGACCATGACCAGATTGAGCTGATTGCAAGCCATGCTCGCAGCTACCAAGCCGCACTTGAACGAGCAAGAGCAGCAACCCCTGGAACTCCTCCCTCGATTAATGCCCCAAATGCTCAACTGACAGGTGCAACAACTTGCCTTGCGTCGGCTCCGGCAAGTGGATCAGTGAACGATCGCGTCCTCAAATCAGCCCTTGCGAATAAAGGAAAGATCAATCAGTGCAATGATCCAGCAACCGATTATGGTCGTAACGGCTGTATGGTTGCAGTAGACACAGTGCTAAAGCGAGCAGGATTGCCAATGTTTGGTGGTAGCCAACCTGCGCTCAGCATTACATCTGCAATCGACGGCTGCAAAAATGGAAGTCGCGGTACCCTTGTCAACGCAAGCGATGCGAAAGCAGGCGATATCTTAATCATGGATGACAGCGTTGCTGCTGGACATATTGGGATTTGCACCAGTGATGGCTGTAAAACCACAATATCTAACTCATCGGGTCGGTGTAATTTCGTTTGGGAAAGCGATGGTTGTTTTAGCGGGTCGTATGGCTGTAATGGCAGATTTACTCGCTATCTGTGCCGAGTCAAAGTTTAAGTTTCAGAACACGTCACGATTTTGATATTAGAATCACGTCATTTTATAGGAACAAGCTCATGCAAAGACGATTACTACTATTACTGACTTTGTTTTCGCTTCCGATCATGATGAGCATCGCGTCGAAGACTTCTGTTCAAGCTCAGTATGTACCAAAGAATCCGGATGAAACAGCGATCGTTCAGCTTGTTAGAAGCCGATATCCAAAAGCTACGGTGACACGACTGGCGATTGCAGATCGCTATGGACTGTATTCGTGGGTAGATGGAGAAACAGGTGGACAAACGGTGGTGTTAAAAGATTTAACTGCGAATCAATGGCAATTTGTACGTGGAACTGGAGGAATGCTGAGAGCAGAAGATATCACAGGCTTCGGTGTTCCGCAACCAACTGCGCTCAAACTTGTAGACGCAATTCAACAGCAAATCCGATCTAGCTCCCGTACTAGAGAGTGAATTTATCCGATATCTCCCATTGTTGCATCCATGCACACCCGTGGGAGTTCAAACCCCATCGCTTGAAGTTCTGCTTTCTCTGTTTCATCATTCACCACAACCGCTGTAACAGCACTAAAAAAACCATGTTGTACTTTCTTTACCTGCTGCTATGCCATAGAATTTCACACTCCTGGAGAATTTATGAAATTGATTAATCAATGGATTTGCCGCTATCTGATCGTGTTTCTGTGTGCTTGTTTACTGATATTTAAAGCGACACCCGTTCTCGCTCAGGCAACAAGCATCGAACCTGGTATTCCGGATGCCACTAATTTGTTCAATCCAATTCTAGTTCAACTACAAATGACCGGAATTCCGCTGCGATTACCTACTTATATTCCAAGCAGTGGACAGCGCAACAAAGACTCAACATCAGAAGCTGAGGCACGACGACTGAAAGCTTATGCTGTCATCGATCGTGCCACCCCGAATGGATACGCTGTGATACTAGGCTATAGTCCAACCTGTTCTGGTGGAAATGCTTGTCGGTTAGGAACCGTTTCGGCAACTCGCAAAACAGACGGCACACCCGCGATCGAGGAAGCTTATGGATTCATGAAAGACCCAGCCTTCAAAGGACTGCGTTCAAAGCAGTTGATGGCAAAAGTACAGCTCACGAACCAAATCGAAGGCTATTTCATCCCTTGGATCTGCGGTGCGAACTGCAACGATGCCAAGGTCGTCTGGGATGAGAAAGGGGTTCGGTATGTCGTTGGAATCAAAGTCGGAGATCGAGACTCCCTAGTTGCAATGGCAAACTCTGCAATTCAACCTCGTACCTAATTTTTTAAGAACGACAATCATGATAAAGCAAATGACTTTTGTACAAAAATTTTATTGTACGCTGGCTCTCTCGATCTCACTGTGGACAATATTCTTGCCACAGTCAGTTGTTCTTGCAGCCCAACCACAGACCATTGATTCAACCAACATTGAAGCGGAGGTATTAAGCATTATCCGAGCGCACCCGGATGTGTTAATCGGCGCAATCACAGCCTATCAATCCGAACAAGAGAATCAAAGGACGCAAGATCAATCTCAAGCATTAGAGCGCTTCAAGCAGTCGCCAACAACGGTTCTAGGTCAATCTCCAGCAATAGGTGCAGGGCATGGGAAACTACTGCTAGTTGAATTTTCAGATTTTGAGTGCCCGTTTTGCGCCAAAGCTCATATTGACCTTCAGAAACTGGTCGCTGACCGCTCCGACGTACAGCTTGTTTACAAACATCTGCCGTTAGTGAGCATTCATGCTCAGGCGATGCCTGCGGCGTTAGCAGCATGGGCAGCCGCGCAGCAAGGAAAATTTTGGCAGTATCACGATGCCTTGTTTACTCATCAATCTGATCTCGGTGAACCGTTGTATTTCGATATCGCTCGCACCCTGAAGTTAAATTTAGACCAATTCGATCGCGATCGCAGATCGAACGCAGCGCTCTCCGCCGTTCGCGCAGATGTTGATCTCGCAAATCGACTGGGCATTTCAGGCACACCCTCGTTTATTGTCAGCCAAAATCAAACGGTTGAACTGTTTTCTGGTTCGGATCTATCGCCGATCAAAGCTGTCCTCGATCACGCATGAACAAGCTAATTCGCCCATTTCAAGCAGCGCTGTTCGGTCTCGGTATCGCACTCTCACTAAGTTTATTGAGTGCGACCTCGATGCAGGCACGTTCGCGTGTGCCAGAGGCATCGCAATCTCTAGCAGCCGCTACGCCAAATAGTCCAACCGTCCAGGCGATTCAAAAACAACTTTTTTCACCGAATGGTGCAGTCATTCTCACGGCTGTGGTGGGCTTGATTTGGCTCAATCGTCAAGATGGAGGGCGAGTCAGCAAAAAAAATCGGTTGGCAACCGCACAATGGGCAGGCAAAAAAGAGAAGCGTGCTGCCCGCCGACTCGCTCATCGCCAAATCAACGATCGTCGGCGCAATGCCGTCACGCTGTTTGTCGTCAAACCTCAACTCCAGTTTCTTCCGACTGCGGTTTCAAAACCTGGTCAGCCGACACCGACTGAACCTGGGGCAACGGTCGTCCGGATCAAAGATGATACCAAAACGCTTTGGCTTACCGAAGCTCAAAGCGGAACGGCAGTTGTCGGTGGACCTGGAACCGGAAAAACCCACTCAATCATTGATCCCTCACTGAGATCGGTGATTGATCAGGGGTTTCCGCTCATTCTTTACGACTTTAAGTACCCGATTCAAAGTGAGCGCATCGCAGGCGTTGCAGCGAAGGCAGGATACGAAGTGCGAGTCTTTGCTCCTGGCTTTCCAGAGAGCGATGTCTGTAACCCACTCGACTTTATTCGGGACATCGATGATGTTGAGATGGCGCGGCAGATCGCGATCGTTCTCAACCGCAACTTCAAGCCCGGAACCCAAACGGTTGAAGATCCGTTCTTTACTAATTCTGGCGATCAACTGATTCAAGCCGTCCTGCTGCTCGCAAAGAGTACCCCGTACCCAGACATTATTACCTGCGCTAAAGCACTCGGTGCCCCGAATCTAGCCGCACGAATGCAAGCAGCCGATTTACCGACCTGGATCGAAACAAGCTTTGGGCAACTCATCTCAATGGCAGATAGTGAAAAAACAGTTGCGAGCGTCATTTCGACAGCAAGCATTTTGTTCAGCCGATTTATGAGTCCAACAATCCTGAGCGTGTTTTGCGGCACATCGACAATTCCGCTAACGCTTTCTGGAAAGCAACTGTTAATCCTTGGCATGGATCAAGAACGCCGCGATGTGGTAGCACCGCTGCTTGCCACAGTTCTACACATGATTGTGACCAAAAATGCGAACCCGAACCGCAAAGATCCGCTCGTGCTTGCACTCGATGAGTTGCCGACTCTCTACATTCCGGATCTGGTCAAATGGATTAACGAGTTTCGCGAGTATGGCTTATCGTGTCTGCTTGGCTTTCAAAACCTAGCACAGCTTGAGAAAGTCTACGGTCGCGAGACGGCGAGGGCAATCTTTGGGGGGTGTGCTGGAAAAGTCATCTTCAATCCCCAAGAATACGAGTCGGCTGATGTCTTCTCGAAGTTCCTCGGCGAAGAGCATTTGCAATACAAAGGTCGATCGCGCAGCATGGGTGGAAAAGGGGGGGCTAGTACGAGTATTTCACAACAGGAACGAACTCGTAAGCTGTTTGCTCCCGAACAGTTTCTCAGATTGCCGCAAGGAACGTGCATTCTGCTCAATCGAGGATACAGCAACAAAGATGAAATTTCTCTACCACTTCGCTGCACGATTAAGATTCCCAAAGCGGACACTCAGCGAATGGAGATGAGCCAAGCAAAGTGGCAGAAAGTAAAAGCGCGACTAATCAAAAAAAGTTCACAAACACGAATTGACGATGCCGCAATGCGGTTGCGGAAAGAGTATTTTCTGGAGACTTACCCACTAGAGAAAAAAGTTGACCCGAATGTTGAAGAAACGGCAGCCTGGGCGATCGCGGCTGGATTGTTGTAGGAGGGCGAGATGGCAGACGTATTTATCGACAAAGGTGACGCACAATCAGCAATCAATAGCTACCTGCATATGTGGGAACGCATTGCAGAAATTCTGCTGCTGCTGCGCTTTCTTCAGTTACAGACACAATCGAGGTCACCGAAAATCGGTGTAGAAATCGAAGATGTTCCTCCGGAGATCGAAGTGCAGTATGAATCTCCAAACGAGCTTGCTGGAACAGCACCCTACTTGTTGAGGGCAGGAACAGCGCCAGCTATTCAGCTTGAAGGGATTTCTGAACCGATCGCACTGCCACCGAGAGTGACAGCTGCACTGCAAGAACTTGCTGGAACGAATCCTCATTTGCTAGAACCGAGAACAACGGTGGGTCAACTGACAGGAAGCGTCCCCCCTGCACTCTTGCCTTCCCTTCCAGCCGCAATTCAGCCTCAAGTCCTACCGACATCAACAGAACTCGAATACTCAAAACACCGAATTCTTGCAGATACTGTTGCAAAACTTACAAACGCCTATGGAAGTGAAGGGCATTATGCTGCTGAGAACTATACTATTTCTGTAGATCAGAGTATCTATACTATTTGCAACGAAGAAGGGAATGAGGTACTTGTCTTTCAAGTTAGCGACAACGGCGAGTACCACGTCATCAAGAATGACCTCTCGTTCTCGCAAGAGCATGACATTATTATTTCGCGTCTCAACATTGAGATACATGGGCTTGATTCCATTACAAGCGATCACACGTTCAACGAACAAACACAAAATTTAGGCGGTCTAGCACCACGAGGAGCAAAGGCAGCTTATGTTGCGAACTATCTGCTCGATGGATACGATACAGACAAGTTCAACCGTCCGAACAGTAAGTATAGTATCAGCCGTGATACCCACGGAACGTTAACAATTACCCGCAATGAAGACGGCTACTGTTTACTCAAAGCAAAAGACGGAGAAATTTTAATTGCAAATCTCACTCCAGACGAACAGCAGGGCTTTAGTCAGATTTATCAGAAAGCGCGTGAGAATCCGGCAATTCAAAAACAGCGCCCTATCCTTTCATCTTCGGTATCCATTGAACGGGAATAAGTTTTCGCCTGAATTAAATCTGTTTTAATGAAGTCCACCTTGTCAAGCTCAACAGTAACCCCTATGAATTTATCCTTTCAAGCTCTTGCCGTATTAACAAAAGAACCAGAAATTTTTGCTGAAGTCACAGAAGCAAACAATCAGTTGCCATTTGCGCCTGACTATCAACCAACCCACATTCAGATCCGCTTTGATGACGTTCCGTGTCTTGAAGTTGTTGATGGAGTTGCAGCCGTACTAGTTAATTGCCCGGTGAACTACAAACCTCCGTTTACTGCATTCTATTTTGACCACTCGCTCGCACTGTTTCTCATCAACGGCGAAGCGATCGTCGATCGCACTCACGCAATGGCAAATCTCGATCTTCAGTTAAACCCAACCTAGCAACTTTCTATGAGCAGCGAACAAGATATCTCTTCAATTGAGCCACAACCGACTGCTGACTCTATCAGTAAAACTCTGATCGACGAACTTGTTCGTAATTTATCTGGACGAGCAGGAATTGATTTCGAGCCAGGAGAACTTAGAATTCAGCTAGGGCGAAGAGTCGTCTACGGAACGGTCGGTAAAGAGCAACGCAGTGATCTTGATGAGGCTAGAATTGTATTGCTCAAAGCGGCAATCATAAAGCCTGTATCAACCGAGCTGAATTCGAGCGAAGCGGAAGTTGGAACTCCATCTACGATCAAAATCAGCGTTGGTAAGACTGTTCTATTTGAGCAGACCGGGGGTGTGGTCAAGATCAATGCGTTTGAACTTCCTGAGTTGGAGATTGCAAATCCTGAAATCTTGGAGCCTGAAACCAAAACCGAATTGCCTAGTGCTTTTGAAGAAGCTTCAATCGAAGCAGAACGACCTGTTATCAGCAGCACTCCAATCGATCTAAACGGTACAGATGAAGATAGAACACGCCAAACAGTTTCACCAACACTTGTAGAACCGATTTCAACACCGTTGCAAGCACAGGAACCGTTAAACCTAGTGTTATCTGAAGTTCTATCGGAACAGACACTTGACATCATCGAAGGCAAGCAGAGCAATCAAAGTCCCGAAGCGTCATTCTACCAAGTTGCTCGTGAAGTAAACGGATGGAAGAATTGGGCAGAGCAGCGAAGCCTGAGTATTGACGTAGCTTTACAGGATATACTCGATCGCGTGACCGCTACATTAGGCTTAAATTCGACTCAAACTGAAGCTGTGATTGATCGAGTTTGGCAAGAACCTGTACAACAGTTCTCGGACGAGCAATCGCTCCACGCCTGCTTGTCTGTGGTGAGTCAGGTTGCTGAGATAAGTCGCCCGATGGACGAGGTGATTGATCGAGTTTCTCCACTCACTGCTAATCCCACAGAACAAGAAACATTCAACCATCGACAAGCATTGTTCGATCAACCTGAAACTGTACTTGATCCAAGTAGAGATCTTAGTTCTCCTGAAGCCCCAGTGGAGGTTATCGCTGAGTTAGCGATTAGTCAAGTTGAACTTCAGTCGCCTCAAGCTTCCAGTCCGGCAAATACTCTAGTTCCAGAGATTGAGACATTAAAACCGTCCGCGCTCAATACGATCGCGATCGTCACTCAACAAATTGAGGCGCTGCCACCTAGTTCAACAAAGCAATTCTTTCAACGATTAACCGCAGATATTAAGCAGCAAGCAATCAAAGCAACAACCAGTATTCAGCAGGGTCTAGAAAGCGAGCAGTTTCAATCACTCAAAGCAAAGGCTCAATCAAGAGCAAAAGCTGACACGGAAAAAACACTTCAAGCGGTCGGGCAGGGCATTGCATCTGCTGGAAACTGGATTGCCTCGCTTCCTGAAGCAAAACGAGAGCACCAGGCTGCACAAACAGTGCTAGCACTCTATCAATATGGGTTTGACCGCACACAGGAGCGAGCATTTCGCTACGAAGGATTCCAGGTTCGCCTTGAAGGACGCAACCAATTTATCCTTAATGATCAAGTCGGAAATCTTCTACTCAAATTTAAGGCGGAAAAACCGTTAATCGGAACAGAGCCAAGAATTACGATTACTGGAAAATCTAACTCAGGTATTTCCAGGGCGCAGTACGAAGCACTAGAACTCGTTCAGCAAACACCCCAGGCTCTACGCCGAGGCACCGATGAGGCTGAACAGCAGTATGCACAGAAGGTTCAATTTGTTGTTGGTGTGGTGCGAAAACTTGGACCCGGAAAAGGCAATCACTTTGAAGTCAAGCAGGAAGACGGAGGAGCATTAACCGTTCAGGCACTAGACGGACGCAAATATAGTGAAATTCTGCGCCTTGAACCGACTGGTCGAGTCGAATCTGCCTTGTTAAAGCGTGATGTTGAGCGCTTCATTGCTGCTCATCAGAAGCTAGCAAAATCGAAAGACCACTCGTTGGAACCTGTCCGTTAAGTCAATAACAACCTTGTTTAGGATTAAGTCGTGATTATTAAGCTTTTATTCTCTACAACCGTTTTCCTAAGTGCCTTTCTGCTCTTCTGGCTTGAGCTATTCTTTGCCAAATTGCTGCTACCAAACTTCGGAGGTGGATCTGCAATTTGGACCTCTTGCCTTGCTTGTTTTCAGCTACTACTCCTATTGGGGTATCTTTATGTACATTGGGCAAATCAGCGAAAGAAGCTGACTCGTCGATTAGCATATTTAGTGTTGATTATTCTTTCGCTTTGGGATCTGCCAATTCATCTCAAACCGTGGGATTTTGCCGGACACCCTTCGCTACAAATCATTGCTATAATTCTTGCCTCGATCGGGTCGCCGCTAGTCGTGCTTGCAATGACTTCCTCGATGCTACAGGGGTGGTTTGCTACACCTGACCGTAAGCCTTATTTCTTATACGGAATGAGCAATATGGGTTCTCTGGCTGCTCTGATCGCTTATCCATTTGCAATCGAGCCAACATTCACTTTGAGCTTTCAATCGATTGCGTGGTCACTATTGTTCGTTCTGTTCCTCGGACTGATGGAGGCTTGTCGAATCGTGAGCCGCAACAACCAAGCTTCAGCCAAAGTTACGCATCAGTCCGATCCAAATCATCTGCGTCTCCAGTGGCTGTGGCTCTCATTTGTGCCCTCAAGTTTACTCGCTGGGATAACAACTTACACCACCAGTGATATTGCACCGAGTCCGATCGTCTGGGCAATTTTTCTAGGGCTATATCTCACAACGTTTATTCTCGTTTTTCTGCCATCCCCTTTTCTGTTTCCGACTGAAGTTAAACCAATTATCTTAATGATGGTGATTTTATCGCTTGGGCTTTACCATATGAGCGGCTCTCGCATTTCACCTCAGCTTTTAAGCTTAAACATTGTGATTTTTCTCGGAGTCATTTGGTCATTTCATAGTGAACTTGCTCGGCTACGCCTTCCAGCCGCGCAACTGGCTGAATTTTATGTGTTTGTTGCACTTGGGGGATGCCTCGGTGGATTGTTTAATGCCTTGGTTGCACCATTGATTTTTCCTCGATTGATCGAGTATCCCCTGATGCTAGCAATCTCTGCCGCATGGTTGAGATTACCGGATGAGTGGGCAAAGTCGTGGTTCAACCCCCTCTGCCGAGTGCAAGCTTTGCCTGCCTTTCGATATGGCATTAGCATCTGTCTCGCTATGTTAGTTGTGATTCCAAGACCAGAGCCAAACTTTGATGTCACAACCGTTGTGCGAAGTTTTTATGGAGCTTATCAAGTCGGGCAAACTCCGACCGCTCGCATTTTGCTGCATGGCTCAACCGTACATGGTGAACAAAAGCTTGATAAATCGCTCAGCCAGGTTCCGGGCAGCTACTACAGTTCTGGAAGTCCGATTGATGATGTCCTGCAAACGATTAGTGATCGTGCTCATGTTGCCGTTGTAGGTCTAGGAGCGGGCGAAGTTGCGAGCCACAGCAAGCCACAACAAAACTGGACGTTCTACGAACTTGATCCATTAATTGTTGAAATTGCACGATCGTCGTTTACATACTTATCTGAGATGCAAGCCAATCACCGAATTGTTACCGGAGATGGCAGGCTAGAACTTGACAAATCAGCAGAGCAGTACGATTTGATTGTACTTGATGCGTTCTCATCAGATGCCGTTCCGATGCACCTGCTCACGATCGAGGCTCTAAAGCTATTTCAATCAAAGCTCAAACCAAATGGGACGATCGTTTACAACATCACGAATGGCTACGTTGATTTAGAAGAACCACTAGCACAGTTAGCATCAGCAGCAGGACTTCTTGGCACGATGCGTCAAGACCGCAGAGATTTTGGCGATCGAGTTGAAGTTGGCTCTCCCAGCGATTGGGTCGTATTAACTTCTAACCGAAATCAAGTCGCCATACTTAAACAGCATCAATGGCGTGACCTTCAACGCGGAGAGATGGCAGTCTGGCGCGATGACTTCTCAAACCTCTACAGTGCATTGCGTCGTCACAAATCTAACTAGCGACGTTTGTTCGCATCGAGTGCTGTTGCCGACGCGCTATTGAAGCACGCCAGAAATCGGCGTGAATCTTGACAGTTATTTCCGATGCAGCAGTCATCGACAAGCTTTCCTCTTAGCAATAGTCTCGGAATGTAGTCTCTTCGCTGCGTGATTTGTAGTCCAACTGAGTGCCGCGCTAATGCCTGCTGATAATCTCCGCGACGTTGATACAATTCCCCAGCTCCGAGATAAGCTTTGTCAAGGTCTACATACTGTGGAAAACGAGCGATGACCGCTTCGTAGCTCGATAGTGCCTTATCGTCAGCAGCTCTGGAATTGAGACCTCGCAGCCATCCTCCTTTGTAGTAAAAATAGTCAGCTCGCTGCATCTGAGCTTCGGGCGTATTCATGTCTTTAAGTTCATCCATTCGACTGACTTCTGATAGCTCTTGAACTCCTGCCACAATAAGTGCGAATGGGAGCCATGCAAGTCCCAGCAGAACGATGCCAAGTACGCCAACGAGAGAAAGAGATGATCGTGGCGCGGAGTCCTTCAGAAGCAAGTAGAGAAAAAGTGAACGCATGGCAAGATGGGGACGATTGACCTTTCCATCATGTCCTCGAATTGGAGAAATGTCGATGTGATTCTGTACAGAAGTGGAACAATAACAAGTATAAAAACATAAATCGTTAGATAGGGCGCTGTCGCGTTGCTATCAGCATCATCGATAATATGAGCATTCGTGTTAGCGAATTTGTATAAAAATCATCTGCATACTCTGTATGAACAATTGCTCGATGCCTGCATATGACTCTACTGATCAAGCTCTTGTCATTCATCAAGTCAGCTTGATTCGTACATTATCAATTCGCTTTGATGGGGTTGAAGTTTATCGGATTGTTGATGGAGTGGTGGAAGATGAGCGTAAGCTGAATCCCGCCTATCAACCATATAACATTACGATTCAAACGGATGCACGCGACGAGCCGATCGTGTTTGTATGGGACGCAACTCAAAATATCTCGGTTAACTCTTTATCACACATCGCGATCGTTGGATTTTGAGCAGTCAGGAGAAGTTAAGATGTCTGATTCGTTGTGGCAACAAATTATGCAGCAGGTTCGGCAGCACTCCGCTCCTGAAGTGATCGAGCAATCCTTAGACGATCGCGATTGTGAATCGCTTAAGTTGCCAAGTATCTCTCAATCTGCGATGAGCGTTCTTGAACCTTATGCCGAACTGGTTTGGGATCTCAATCAGGCTCGACAAAAGCCGCCGTTTCCGCCTGCTTATGTCCCCAAATCAGTCACAATTTTGTACGAAGATATGCCGTTTATTCGGTGGGAAGATGGACAATTCACGCTGATCCGAAATTGTCCGAATGCCTACCACCCTCGATTTACGGAGATTCAATTTGACGATCAAACCGCACTGTTTCTGGTATCGGGCGAAGCAATCGTGAATCGAATCGGAGCAATGGCAACGTTTGCCGAACAGCTAGAGCAGGCAGTCGTTCAAGGATAGCATTTTGGAGGTTTCGATGAGTACGTTTGAAGACAAATTAGCGACTGGCAATCCGAATCAACCTGCAACTGATCGTGTGCTTGATGAAGTCGCTAAACGCCGTGGTGTAAGCCGCGACGACCTCAGCAATCTCAGAATCGAATATGGAAGTCGAGGAAGAGTCGTGTATGGTAATACAGTTCGGGGCGATCGCACTGGATCGCATAGTTTAATCGATGACACGATTGCAAACATTATTCTTGCCGCATTCAACAATTCGCCCGATACTAATGTAGTCAATCATCCAGGAAACCCATCAATTCTCATCAAGCTTGGCGATGAAGTTCTGCTGCGCGAGGAAAAGAGTGGTGCTACCTCAGTTAATCTACTTTATCAGCCTGAGCGTGAGTTCGAGCCTGCCATCCAGCAATGGATGACTACACTTTCTCCTTCAACACCTGAATTTCAAGCAAGCCGGGTGATTAACCAAATCGCACTGGCAATGAACACTGATCCGCAAGTGCTAGCGAATGAAATTGAAATTCGCAAAGTTGGAGAGGTTGTGTACGGGTCCGGCGGCGAGACAAATCACATTGACTCATATTATGCAAAGCAGCTTTTATCGCTTCTACAGCAAGACGTGAGTGCAACCCCTGCGAGGTCGGTTGGAACACTTCGCCCAGACTATCAGATTTTTCGCGGTGATGTACTGCTACTAGAAACTCAGTGGAGTCTAAGTGGCGGTGAAGAGGTATTGATTAACCAAACTGGATTGCAGCAGTCCATTTCTTCGATTCTTGAAGTTGATCGATCTGCACCATCGGATCATAATTGGGCAATCAGAGCCATTACTGAACTCGAACAAAAAACACTAAGCACTAAGCAAACCGAAGGAACAAGACACACGATTTCCATCTTGCGAGATACACGAGTTCGACTGAGTGAGCTAGAGCATCAAGATCGTGCTGTAGATGCTCAGGAACTACAGGAGATCGTCTCAGAAATCACAGCAGGCGCAGATGTAGAACTCGATCGATTAAATGATTACTTAGCCACGAATCAAAACGAACATGGGATTCCACTTTCAACTGATCAAATTTGTCAGATTGCAGATGATCTTCAATCGATCAACCTTGCGAAAGAAAGTTTAGCGGCGGACATCGATGCCATTCTCGATCAGAGATCGCAGAGCACGGTGCAAGCATCGCATCCTAGATCTGAACCCACGATTTCTGAAGTCGTTGAATCAGCCAAAACTCTTGTTAATCCCTTAAACGAGCAACCCTCAAAACTTCATCGGTTTGAGGTTGCAGGCTATACTATTTCACTGTCACCAGAGGGGGAGACTGATCGCTTAACGATCAAATACGGTGACAGAGTGCTTGTTGAAGCGATTGGTGCTCAGATTCTTTCTGAACCAGACACACCTCAAGCCGCACAAGAAATTCAAGGATGGACCCGTGACGCAGCAGGCGTGTTTCAACTGGAAACTCGAATCAAGCAGGAGCCTGTACCCAAAGAGCCACTTGGCGTAAACGTGCCAGCATTAGAAGTCACACAAGCTGAACTGGAGCGAATGCCCGAAAATAGTCCCAAGCGATTTGTCCAGTCGTTTGTTCAGTCGCTTCAAACGCAAGTTCAATCGATTCAATCGCAAATCGCACCGCTTAAAACAGTACAAACATGGCTTCAAGCTGGAAAAAACTGGTTCGCGACTCGCTGGCAGGACGCACAGAACTATCGGGCAGCCCAAGCAGCCCATCAGTTGTTTGTTCGCGGGTATGTTCGCACTGGAGAAGATCGCTATCGCCACAATGGATTTGCGGTAACTCATACCGGAAACAATGATTTTCGAGTTAACAATCCTGAAGGTGAACTAATCTTACGCTTTCGCATTGATGCAGCGTCTCAAGCAATCCATGTGACTGAAGTAGCAGCAGGAAGAATCAATTCGGAGCTGATTTCAACGCTCAAGGCAGTACAGCCGCTTGAAGTCGTGCGAGGCGGTGATGTAGCCGAACGGCTTCATTATGTCAACAGCTTGAAATTCGCGGCGATCGCAGAACGAAGCTTGCAGTTGCAGGCAAACTCGGTTTTTGACGGCAACTACTACCGGATCGAACGTAACGACGATACTCTTACCGTTACAGCCCAGCATCCACGCCCTGAACTTGATCAATCTCGAATTCTGCTCACGGTTCGGAAAGGGCAAATTGTTCACTCTGCTCTTTCGCAGCATGATTTTGAGCGGCTAGATATTACTCCACAACACAATCCTCAACGGCAGTCTTCTCAATCTACACGACAACGACAACAAGTTGAGGTTGGGTGAATTCCAATGAACGACATTGCTTTTGAACAGTCTCCGTATGAGTCATTTCTCAATTTTGGGACAGCTTGGTGTCCAACTTGGAGCGAGCGGAGCCGAGGCTTTCATTGGAACTTAGTGTTAGCACCCCCCCGCACCGTTAAGATTGAGTTTGAAGATGACTACTGTTTACTCTTAGTGCGACGAGTTGAATGGCATCTTCAAGATTGGATTGAGCAATATGGGGATGAGATGGGTGTTGATCCTCGCGATCGTGAAGTCGTTAAGCAAGCGACACTACAACTGATTGAAGCTCGATTGGGCATTGAACAACTCGATTCAAGCATGAGCGATCGTGCCATTGCAACCGCGATCGTGAAGACAATCCAAACAGACTATAGAACTCATCTTTTTCCGCACACTCTACTGTTCCCCGTTACAACGCTTAGAGCTACGGAAAGTCGAGATTTTGCAGACTGCATTCGGTCTGAAATCACTTTTGACGGTTGGATTCTCGAAGCTATTCCTTAACAATCTATCCGTTCAGTCCCTGTATTTACAAGCTAGCTACTGTGATCTAGCTCGTTCTTCGTTTAGGTTGATTTATTATGGTTGCCCTACAATCTCAATACGCTCCACGCAGTCGAGGAACAGGTATCGACACGGTTACACCAACCAACATGACCACAGCACTAGCACTAAGCCTTGATCGCGTGGAGCAAGTCACTGGGTTAAATGTGGATACTTATGTCGCGACCAAACTAGGAATCGATCGTGAAACGTTACACGATCGATATGCTGCTGAACAGATTGATACCTTAGCGATTACCTACCTCAATCTAGAGCGTGGCAAGGTTACGCTCATCGGTAACGATACAGGCACAGGCAAAGGGCGGATTGTTTGTGGATTAATTCAAAGTGTGATCGCACCGATCGCACTGCCTGACGTATCGCAGCTCTCTGAATCAGAAAAAGAGCAAGCGATCGCTCAAATCATTGAGACCGCGCAGACGGCAAGCCAGAATCAGCAAATTGCGGTTTTTCTCACTGCTAAGCCAGAGCTATACGTGGATATGCTGGGGCGCGATATGGTGGATACGGGAATCAAAGACCGCATTCGTCCTTTCTTTACAAATGCAGGCTTAGATTTAGAGCTAAAAGCCCCAGATGGTCAAACGCTAGGATTTATCCGCACTGGAGGATCAGCCGAGCGATCGCGAGAAATGCGACGGCTAATCAATGAATTTCATAAAACGGGAAAGATCGGTGACTATAACGTAGTATTCACAACCTACGATCAACTGAAAGAGAAAGGCTCGATTCGTCGTCAGTTTATCGAAGCGATCGCGCCTGCTGCAACGTTTATTCTCGATGAGTGTGATTTGGGCGGCGGTGCATCAGGACCACAACCTGAGTTGAACGCAAGTCAAAAAAGACAGCAAGCGGCTGGTGGTGACATTCGGAGTACATCTGGCTTTCTCACTGAAGTTGTTTTGCCAAACAGTCGTAACTATGCACTATTATCTGCAACTGCGTTCAAAGATCCATATGTTCTGGCTCGATTACTCTACCCGAAAAGTGAGATTCAGCAAACAGGATTATCTGCTGAGGCGTTAGCTTCGACACTCGTTCGGCAGGGTACTCCCGCCCAACAAGATTTCACCTCTAAGCTTGCAATGGCGGGGGAACTCGTTCGATTAGAGAAAAGCATGGAGGGGGTCGAGTTCACCAATACGTTAGTCACGGTGAATCTCACCAAGTTTCAACAGTCGATCGAGGTAATGCGGCTGATTGTTGAGTTCGATCGCGCCAAGCGGCTTGCAATTCACACCCTCGAAGAAGCCGCCTACGTTCGTGCTGAACGAGTCAAAGCTGTTGATGCAAGTGCAGGTGAAGCTTCAGTTACGAGTACCTTGTTTAGCAGCACTGCCTACAACTTTGCTCAGCAACTTCTATTCGCGCTGTCGAGTGAAAGCATTGCCAACAAAGCGATCTCTGAAATTGAAGCCGGACGAAAACCGATCGTCGGCTTCTACAATACAATGCAGTCAGCGCTAGAGTTTTACCTAGACGCTCAATATGATGAAATTTTTGAAGCCATCAAAGCGGACTATCGGGAGCAACATTTCGATCTCATTCGCGTTGAGCATCCCGATGTCGCCCCGGATATTTGGGAAGAGATTTTTCAGAGTCAATATCTTGGAGCGATCGTCGCTGCGGCAAAGAGCGAGTATCAAGCCTGGATTGCTACCAATCCGGAGATTGGTCTCAATGTTGGGGATTTACTGTTGCGGCAGCTTGAAAAGTGTCGCTGGGTGACGATCGGGGATGCTTACGGCGAAAAAAGTCGCTACCGCATGACCGACGATGAGTTGGGGGTTGGCGCGATCGAAATCGTGAATCAAATTCAGCGGCGAGTCGAAGCACTCGATTGGTCAGGCATTCCAATTTCACCGATCGACGACATTCTGCACCGCATTGCCCAACGCGGCTACTCGATTGCTGAGATGTCCGGGCGAAGTTTGGGCTTGGACTACAGTAGCGGCACGCCTCGGCTGAAAACCGTAAATGCAAGCGATGTACAGGTTCGCACTGATGCGAAAGCCGCTTTCAACAATGGCACGTCTGACGCATTGATCACAAACATTACAACCGGATGGAGCGCTCATGCGAGTCGAACGTTTCAAGATCAGCGACAGCGGGTTTTGATTGTCGGACAAGCGCACCCGGATGTGAATAAATTTGTGCAATTCTTAGGACGAGCGAATCGCACCGGACAGCTTAACCCAGCGAAGCATTCGCCCGATCAAATCGAGTCTGGACGACCAACTTGGGGAAGAGTCACAGAGCGTTACGACATTCCGGGCGCGTTTGGACTGCCTCGATCTGAGCTAATCATAGCCGAAGGGATTCCATATGTTCAGCGCATCGTATCTGAAATTAACCGCAAAATGGATTCGCTCAATGCGAATACAACTGGAAATCGCCAATCCGCCCAATCGTTCGACGGTCCAAGCTTCTCGAACTCAGCAGGCGACACGGTTGCGGCTCAACTGCTGAAAGATGATGACGAATTGAACCAAGCACTCGATTATCCGCTAGTCAACTCTGAAACGAATGACGGTGCTGCAAAAAAAGTGACTGGACGCGCCATCTTTCTGCCGCTCGAAGAGCAAGGACGATTGTTCGCAACCTTGACCGAGCGCTTCAATGCCTACATTACTCAGCAAGAAGCGCTCGGCGAATCTCCGCTCGAACAAAAGACATTGAATCTCGAAGCACGGACACAGGAAAGATTGGAACTCATCGAAGCCCAATCAACTTCACACCTGTTTGGCGGAGCCGTTACTGTCGAGCGAATGTTAATTAAAGCACTGCGAAAACCATATTCCAGCGAACAGATTCGCGACGAGATTCGCTCTCGCTTAAACCTCGACGACATGCCCGTGCAGCCCGACGACTTTGCTGCTGGATCAGCACTGCGTGAAGCCGCAGGTGAGCAAGTCGCGACGCGGCTTGATGACGCTGACGAGCGAGTTACGCAGCAGCTACAAGACTACGAGCAAAAACTCGATCAGTTGGCTCAACGACTGTTGCCAAAAGCAGGACTGCTTCGAGATCGCACACAGTTAGACTCGGACATTAAGGCACTTTCTGAACAGAAAGACGAGCCAGTGGACAAGGCAGTAAATCAGGAGATTAAACAGAAACAAGCTGAATTAAAAAAAGTTGAGTCGAAACTGAAGAAGCTAGAAAAAATTGAGCAGGATCAAGCAACGCTGAGATCGCGCAAACAAGACATTGAAACCCGCTGGAAATCGGTCAGAGCGTTGATTTCGGATTATTCGCCAGGGCAGTCAGTTTCGATTCGGACATCGAACGGAGCAATGCTCGGAATTATGCTCGATTGTCAGCGCAACGAAGGCGTGAAATCTCCGGTTGCGGGGAGCGCTTGGAAACTGACGATCGCGGTTGTCGATAGCAGTCGTGAACTGACTCTCACGATCGGTGACGTACTGCCCCCATCTGGACGCATCACGCTGCAACCAATGGATTTTGGCTTAAGAGCCGATCCAAACACCGGAGATATTGAACTATTGCCTGTGCCAGCGCTATTTGATCGAGCACAATCTGAGACGCATGAACTGCGCGAAATGCTAACGGGCAATTTGCTCAACGCCAAAAACGGGGGGAAGTACGTTAGCTTTACTACGGCTCAGGGTGTCGTTCGTCAAGGCATTCTGCTACCAAGAGAATCAAACGTTGAAAAAGAGCTTGCCTCAGCCCCGATCGTGGTCGCCAATTTTGCTCAAGCTCGACAACTCATCAGTGAAGGAGCGGTGTTACGAACCCCGGACAACTTAACGCTGCAAAAAACCAGCCGGATCATGGACGATAATACGCGCAGAGCCGGAGTGGAAGTCGCAGTTAGCGCGTCTCGTCGCGGCGGTGGACACTACTATACCGATGTCGAGCTACTGAAATGCACACTGAACCGCGAGGGCAAACCAGGATTTGCAAAGCACTCCGACAAAATGAAAGCCTTTGTTCCCGATGAAAATTTAGAAGCTTTTGTCAAGCTTCTATCCCAGACAGGCACACCGCTACAAGTGACTCAGAGCGCGTTCAAGGAACGCGCTCGCGAAGTAACCGGACAGGAGTTAAAAACATTTGCAGCCATTAGCAACGATGACTTAGGCATGGCTGAATTTCAAATTCCAGTTGAGCAAATTCGCGCTGAAATCGAACAGCATCGTCTGAAAAACTCGACCCTCATTGCAGAGTCGATCGACGAAATCGACGATGAACGGTCCGACATTGACGTACTCATCGACGCTTATCAACAGCATTTCGCGAACGGCAGTCAGTTTCAAGATATCCGGCAGGCTCGGCAGTTTGGCATTGAACAACTAGAGCAGTTAGGACGCAGCACGAATTTTCTTGATCGCACGATCGAAGAATGTATCGAGAGCGGCATCGTGCAGCAAGCAAAGCAGCTTGCCGAAGCCCATCGTGCAAATCCCTTGGCTGCCTTTGATGCTTTGGTTGAACTCTACGAGCGGCAACCGAATCTCTCTGCTCGAACCAGCGATAGTATTTTGTTGCAGCAGTATAGTACTCCGGTTCCATTGGGGTTACTGGTGCAGGAATTAGCTCAAATTCAGATAGCTCAGACGGTTTGGGAACCGACAGCCGGAAACGGTGCCTTGTTGACGGCAACGACGCGATCGACGCAAGTGTTGGCAAATGAAATTGATTCAAGCCGCGCAGAACGGCTACGAAGTCAAGGGTACGAAGTCACCGAGCGTGATGCGACCGAATTTAGATTACCGACTCAGGTAGACGTAGTAGTCGCAAATCCTCCGTTCGGCAAATCCGATGATCACACGGGAAGCCCGAAACAGTGGGAGGTTGATTTAGGCAATAACCCAGCACCGGGAACTCGTGCTTATCCGACCACTCAAATGGATCACGCGATCGCGTTTAAATCCTTAAGCGCAATGAACGATCAAGGTCGAGCCGTGCTAGTCCTTGGTGCGCCAATGGATCAAAAAGTTGGTAGGAATCCTTCCAAAGCCTACAACGGCAGTGACAAGCGAGCCTTCTTTTTTACGCTGTACAACAACTACAATGTCACGCAGCACTTTACTGTTTCAGGAGATCTCTACGGCAAGCAAGGCACTTCATTTCCCGTTGATGTCGTGGTCATCGAGGGGCGAGGCAAATCCGCGCTACCCTTACCCGCTGCCCAAAATCCACCCGTGTATCGAGAGTGGGCACAATTAAGAGCGGTTTTGGCAAAAGCGCTAGAACGCAATGGAACGATTGCCGCACCTCAAGTTACTCGCAGCAGTGAACGACCTCAAGCAACTAGATCTGCAAACATTGAGTCTGAAATCGCGCCATCGGATATAACAGCACCTGAGCAAGAATCAGAGCAGTTAGACAATCTAGAAAGCAATCCAGGAGAGGAAAATGAGGCTGCGACAAGTTCTCCACGCCGTTCGTCAAGAAGCCAACCGAACAATCCCACTTCGATCGATCTTCCGGTTCCAACTGTTTCAGAAAGTACAGCGATCGAGCCGCCAGAATCACTTCAGATTCCCCGCGAGCAACTGTCGCTATTAGAGAAACAAGCTACAAGATTTTTATACGACTCTGGAATTGCAGAAGCAATTTTAGAGGGCGATCAGTTTGAGCTTGGTGTGGATCACGAAACTTATCAACCTCTAGCAATTCAATGTCAGGAAAATCGCTTGTCGTTCACACGCTGTCGAGAGATTGATGGTGATTTTATCTTAGATAGCGAAGCAGTGTTCCAAATTGAACCGACAGGACACCTCCGCTTTGTTGAAGTCGCATCGCCACTTCCCACAGGTCAAGTGGTGCGAAGCCCGGATCGTGCATTTGCAATGTCCCTGATTCGGGCATTGTACGACGGTGGCTTTGTCGAAGCTACCCAAGCCGCTTATGAGCGATCGCGCCCAGAAGCAATTGCACTGCGGCTCGCAAATTCAATCCGCAGTCTGCTGGGACGTGACATAAATACTGTGCTGTCCCGACAAGTCGAAATCGATGGTCTTGACTATGTTTTCGAGTCAGGACGGATGCTTGTTCCAGGTAGCAGACGATTTTATGACTTTATCAGTGTGATTGATATTTCAGAATCGCTTGCGCGTCCAGTATTTTCCGTTGAAGATATGGACAATCAGCCGAGCGCGACTGTTTTTGATCAAACCCATCTCAGACGACTGCGAGCCGAAATCGAAAGCGAAGATTTTGTCGTATTTCTGCCAGGTGAACCAAATGCGCGATCAATGGCGATCGAGGAACTGGTCGATAACAGTGCTGTTTTAGGGGCGAATCGCCTCAACGAGCTATCGATCGTCAGCGAAGCAGTGATTCAGTCGGCTGAAACGGCAAGCGCGGGCGAGAGAGAGATTGCTGCCAAAGCACATCAGCAAGTGCCAGTCATAGCGTTTGAGCAAACCCCTCAGCAAGTCGCATTAGATCGACTTTATCGTTTTCTTGCAGGAGACGACAGTAACGCTGTACTGCCATTGACAGAAGAGTTAACCGAGCTTGAGCAGCAGCTTGCAGCAGCATGGCGCGAAGACTGTGCAGACGTAGTTAAAAGCGTTGCCGATAAAGATGCGTTCCTAGATTTTAATCCGGCAGCATTACCTTATAGCCCGGAGGTTGAGCCAATTCTAGACCGCATCGAACGATTGATTGAAACTTTGGACTGGTCTCCGCCTAAGCCGTGGGCAACGGCACAAGGGATTAGAGGGTCTGACATCGCTCGTCAAGTAGCACGGCTCATCTATACTGCTGATCGAAACCAAGTGTTTTCACAGTCGTTTGATCGACTGCGTGAGTTTATGTTGAATGACCCTGTGCTTGGTATGCAGTCAAGCGTTTTAGCAGGAGCACCAGACTTAGAAACCGCGCAAGCCGTTTTTGAGCAGCGATTTGATCAGATCCTGAGTGATTGGCTCAGGGAGAATCCCGATCAGAATCAGCGCTACCATCGCCATCTACTGCTTCCAACGGAACAAGCAGCGGTTCGACAACAGCTACGCGAGGCGTGGCAAAACAGTATCGGAATCACGAGTTCAGCCCCTCTGACCGAAAGTGCAAATACAAATGATGCGATTTCCGAGCGCGTTCAGCCAGCGACCACACTGGCTGAACTTCAAAATCGTTATCCTAGCTATACCTTTGATCAAAATCGCAGTAGATTGGATCGCTATTCTGACATTACGCTGTTTGTATATGATCCTGATGGAGCGCTTGCCGCTCATGTCAATGTTTCGCAGTTTGGAAATGTGGCTTATGCTAACGCACAGCAGCAAATCGAACGTCATGAAATACTGCGTGCTACTGAACCATTTCCAGCGCTTAGAGCAGAGTTTCCAGCACTGCGCTTCGAGCAACGCCTCAGCACCGTTGGGATTGTAATTGATGCGTTTAGCAAGGAAACTCGCGAACGGGTGACGATCGGCAGGTTGACCGATAAAGATAACAATCCCACGCCTCATCAACTGGCTGAGTTTATTGAAAAGCTCCGCAATCTAGGCTACTCGACTGGCGTGAAACAAGATGCGACTGTCACAGATCCGGTCGCAGAAGTAACCTCGATCGTGCTCGAAGACAACATCCTTGAGGCACTGCGGAAAATCGAGATATTGCCGTTTCCGCTCAATCACTATCTTGAGGAGAAGATTGCCACTCCGGATGCGATCGTACTCATTCAAAATCCAGCGCTCGGCTGCTATGAGTGTTTCGGTGAGATTGCAACATCTGTAGCTCGATTGACAGGCGGACAGATACGAACAATGGAGGTTGAAGATTTAGAAGTTCCGTTTAGCCGATTCCCAAAGTCAAGACTTGATCAAGTGGTGCAACAGCTGCAATTTCAACAGGAAGTGGTCGTTGCTCACGGAAAGCATGATCGCGACATATTCCCGATCGTGCTTCTAGCTCCGGAGGAGATGCCCCTACTGAGCGTGGATCAGCCCACGCTCAGATATGAAGGCGGCATTGTTGTTTTCAATCGGGAAGAAATTGCAGCGATCGCAGAAACATTCGCTCAACAGCATCAGTATTCTCGTGCAGAACTGAGAGACAATTTAAGCCGCATTGTGTCTACTGCGCTGCCTGCTCAACAAATCGAAGCTGCGGTCACAGCGTTGCTTGATGATGACTGTCGAGGAACGCAATTTTCACAGTCGTCACTCAACATATCTACACCCAGCGCCGAGCAGCAAGAATGGGAGGCGTTTGTTCAGGCAAATACCAAAACGTATGGTCGTGGAGAAAAAACTGCGTTAGAGCGCTTCACTCAGATTCAAACTCGCATTAAGCAGACTTTAACCCTGCCAGATACCCTCGATCGCAAAACCGTTAAACTTTCACTGCAAGCACTCAAGGAAGCGGTTGCAACAAACCAAGGGCAACAGGTTCTTCGCAATCTGACGACAGACGAAAATGCTCATGTCGATGGAAGCACTTTGGCTTTGCGCCTAGTTCAAGAGGCTTCTGAAATTCGTCGATCGTATGTCGAAGCAAAAATCAATGCGATTGAACCACTGTTACAGGATTTGCAAGCACGCTATTCTGAGTACCGATTTCATCGATCGAACTGGGCAAAAACCGAAGGCGAAGTTTATCCCTACATCAACATTTGCGATACCGCCGATCAGCGCGTTGCTTCAATTTACTTTGTTGAAGCAACGCCAAAGTCAATTGAAAACGCTGAAGCGAAACTTCAAGAACATCGAGCCACTGTTGTTCAATCGACTCCACAACGAGAATGCGATAAAGTACCTGCGGCTGCGATCGATCAAATCCGCCATCATCTCAATCAGCTCGCTGAGATCGTCACACGCATTGACGCAGCACAACAGAATGACCAACAGATAAACGCCAACGGTCGCTATGAATTCGAGGCAGTGGGCGGACAGCAGCGCGAGCAGATCGATCGCACGATCGCGATTGCCACTGCCGCGTTTGACCAATTCCGAAATCTCGCTCCCACTCGCAACATTGATGCTGATCGCGTATTTGCTGAACTCGGTGGAATTCCAACTGTACCTGCATTATCTGAACTATCACAGGCTTGGGCGCAACAGCATTCTCATGCCCATGAAATACCGTTAGAGCACCAAACTCTCACTCCAGGTTATGCAACGATTGAAACAACGTGGGGAGTATTAACAGCAACCGTTACGCCCCGCAACGACGACTTCTTGCAAGTTGAGGTCATTGGTTCGACGGCAAATTGGCATGAGTATCCGAGTGAAGTTTACATCGGCTATGTCAGCGTTGACGAGTGGAGCGAGATGGACAAGAATCTGAGTAATCTCAGCGCTTTCGCTCAGTTTGTGATCGAAGACCGACACACTCAGTTTCTCCATCAACTTGACCAAGAGCGCGATCGCATTCAATCTAACCTTGAGCGATGGCTTAATGGTCAGCCTGAAATTGAACTTGAATCTGTACTTGCGTCAGATCAGGCGCGTGAGGCTTTGATTGATCGGTTTCAATCGATTTATCCAGAGCGCGATCGCGTTGATTTAACGGTTGAGTTTCGTCGATTAGCGATTCTCTCGATTCTCGCGCCCGATCGTCTAGTTGAATTCATGCAATCCGCTTCGCTATCTACTGCATCAGATCTAGAGCCACAAACCACACTATTTACGTCTGTAGAGAATTCTAGCGAAGCAGCGCAGCCCGACGAGCAGCAATTAACCCTACTGTCGTTAGACCAATGGGCAATGACTGACCAATTCACCGATTGGGACGACCCAGCCACACTTCCAACTCCCGTCAATGAAGAAACTACACTCGCGCAGAATTCTGAGATACAATCGTCTGTTCTTTCGCCTGCGAATCTCAAAGAAGGCACAAACCCGACTGAGGAAACGGGTCCTCAAGGAACTGGAAGAAGTTCTGAAGAACTGCATTCGGCAACACAAAACACTGTAGAAATTGATCGGCAAATCACGTTGCCTGATGTTACCGAGCCTAAAGTTCAATCAACGTTATCTCCTGCCACTCAGACAGTTCTTGCAAGTCAAGTTGCGATCGAGACCATCAGCGCAATTAATCCAGAGGCAGCAAATCAACTGGCACCAATGCTACAAGCACATGATTCATCGCCGACGCTAGAGCAGATGCGGCAGTGGTGGAGACAAGCCCTCGAAATTGGTCGTCCACCTGAGCATTTGCAGAAAATTAAAGAAGTCGGGATTGCGGTGAAAACAGGCACTGGTCAGGCAACCACAGAAGATTTAAGCCAAATGCAGCGTGACCAACAGAAGTGGCAGCAAGTCAAAACGTTGGTCGATCAAGCACACCGATTTCTTGACCAGATTGGCAAAGACGAGTTCCAAAAAGATAACTATCGGATTCAGCGCTCTGGCAACCAACTGACCATTACAGACATTAAAGAAGGTCGGGGTGACATTGTTCGAGTGGATGGAGAAACACTCCGATCTAAAGTCATGAAGAAAGATGTTGAGCGATTCGCAACAGTTGATAAACTGGTGCAAAAGTTGCATCGAACAACTGCAAGTGCAGCGATCTCGGAGCACAGTTCATGAATTCTCTTTCATCGGTCTGTGATGCGCTTAGCGCTCCCTGTATTCAATCGCTTCGAGACGCAAACGCAGGAGGAATTTGTACAAATTTTTCCTGCTATCTTTACTGCAAATCTGAAGATGGATTTAATCTTAGAATGTTTTGGTGTTTTTGTACAAAAGTGCTAGCCTTGAGGGAAGAAGACCATTTTTCTGCTGAAGAAGCGAGGCAAGGCTGATGTACGGGAACAACGAGTTTTCCGCAGAGTACCAACAACTGATGGATCAGTTCGCGTCACAGATGAGCGACCTGGAGCGTGATCTGCTTCAGCAGATTCAGCGTTTGAACTACGAAAGCGCGAATGCTGCGATGCGTGAACGAGTTGCAGACGCTCAAATTCTGGCAGATTATCGGTTAGATCCACAGATCGGAGCGCGAACCGCAGCCTATCAAGCACGAATTCGCCAAAGTTATGTGAATGGCATTGATCGCGGTTATCAATCTGGCATGAGTCTATAACTCTAGCTCAATCATGAGTGATGAATGAGTATTCGGGGAAGCTGTTGAGCAGGACACGATCGATGCTGATTCACCACTCAACCTCCTACTCGCTTAAGCTATATGGATTTTCTTTGCGAAGTCTTTCTCGAACAGGACTGGGACGATGCTCAACAGGCACAGCAAAAGCGTGATCTGCGTGTAGCTGAACTCGAACATCAGGGCTGGCAATGTACGGTAGGATTGTTTTACAACGTCTTGACTGGGAGCCGCATTTATTTAGTAGAAGCGACTTTACCGCCTCCGCTCTCGTCAGAACTGACACAGCCCCAGTCTAAGCCTCGGTCTCACTCGCTGCGTCCTCAACGCGCAACGCCGACAAAGCCCCGTTCTGCTTCCTATGAGAATCGTTAGAGCTACTTGATCGCGAAAGAGTGCGAGCAGCGGTAGCCTCGCTTCCCGTAGGGTTCGCTGTGCCAGAAGTATCGCATCAATGCCGCTACGTTTGAGATATCTCAAGCTTCCCTCAAAGACCAGGCTTACTAGCGATCTAGTCTTCGGGGCAGGGACTACAATCTAAGCTAGAAGAAAATACAAACCCCATACCAATGTCGAGTGCCGTTCCAACGATCGGAACGGTTTTTTTGCTTAAGGAACAGCACTTCAGCCGAGATAAATTTCGCCTCCCTGCTCAATAATCTGCGCGATGCGTTCTCGAAGGGCAATTGCGGGCAGAACAAAATGAGCAATGGCATTCGGCTGGGGAGCATCGAATTGATTTTCTATCAGATATAAATAACCTAGCTCCTGGCTCTCACAAGCCGTCATCCAACCATATTCTGGATCTTTTATTGTGATTCCGGTATGAGTTAAACAGTACGCAACAGGCGGGGGCAACTGAGGAGACTTCATTAGGATGCGTGAAAAGGGCAATAAAACTATATTACCTAAGACCAAGGAGCAACTACAGCAGCGGTAACTTTGATAATTCTGCTGCATCTGTGAATCGATCGTACATCCAGGAAAACGCTGCCTAGACGCTTCGCGTCACGTGGACAAGCGGCTCAATCAATCTCTCCTAACGGTGTATCAAAGATTTGAATTCCTGGCTGTTCTAGCACAAACCCCACGTCGGTCAGTTCCCCCATTCTCCCCGTGATGATCGCCGTCCAATTTCGATACTGCTTAGTCCCCTCGACGAGGTTGTTCCAGATCCTCGGTCGTACACTCACGCTGATAATCGCACTGCCGGTATCGATCGTAAAACTGCGCCAGTCGTTCTCAACCACAAGCGCGTCGGGGAGTTGCGTGATTTTAATGGTTAAGGGATCGAGCGCACCCGGAATCGAGGGCATCATGCACCTCCCTTAAACTGTAGCAGGAGTGCTCAGCTTGTAGTGTGGCGGCTTGTCCTGAACCTTCTCGGCTTTGCCTGCTCGAATGGCGTGCATTAACGTCGCTCCCAAGGTTTTTCTCGCTCGCGGCAGGTCGGCTTCATCGAACTTGTCATAGAGGGCTGCAATCAAGTCATCGGTTGTATAAATTCGTGCTGGGTCTTGCTGCATGACTTGAACGACCGCATCACTAAGACTGATACCCTTAAACTTGCGCTTCAGTTGCTTGGCATCAAATGCTTGGGGTTGGCTTGACTTCTCTTTTGCTTCGGTCTTAGCTTTCTTCGTACTTGTTCTGCGAGAAGGTTGGGTCGGCGTTTCAGTTGCCGCCTGATCCAATAGTTTCGTCACAGATTCAACGATGTCCTTTGCGGGGACGACTTCGACTTTTGGTGCTTCCTTAAGCAGGGCATTCAGGGTTTGAATGGCTTGATCGACTTCAGCACTCACGGAAGATGCGATTCCTGACACGATCGTTTCTCGATCGTTCATCAGGCGCACTCGCTCTTGTTCGAGATGCTTTTTCGTTTCATCGCTTAACACTGCGTAAGACATAGCGGCTTGTTCAGAACTAGATTGGTTTGATTGTAGTACTAGGATAGTCAAAAGAATGACGGCGAACCATTAAGATAGTTGAGACCTTAACCGCTGTTATTACGCTAAGCCTTATGTCTGATTCATTCGACAGTGCCGAAGATGCAGAACTCGTCCAAGCTGTTCAGGAAAGTCTACAGCAGATGTCGAGCACGTCCCGTGTGCCAGAGGCATCGAGCTTGAACACCCGCAGGATGTAGCCGCAATTCAACAGCTTTATCAAAAAGCGCAAGGATTGCTCAGCCATCTTTCTCCTGATCCTCTGACCGTAGCGCGAGTGACTGGCGTATTGCTGGTTTATCAATTACCGGGAACAGACCCAGACGAAGTGACATGGTTTGAGTCTGAGCTACAAAACTCTTCAGACCTGGAATCGATCGAGGAGCTAGTGGATTCCATCTTCCGCCCTGATGCGCTGTAGTCTTGAAGAGCTTGCAGCCAGGAGATTGCTTCTGCTATCAAAATTGGATCACTAGATAATAGATAGCTGTGCATACGTTCAACCTGATGAGAAGTTGGCATTGCTGCTGAATCAGCGTGTTGTACTGCGCCTTGGATCACATCATGCCAAGCTTCAGCAACAATCGATCTGGGTGGAAGAACAGGACTGATTGCATCGAGCACGTTTCCGTGTGGCGCAGCTATCGCGTAAGGTGCTTCGTCCGAAGAATTACCGCCATTACCAGGTAATAAGCTTGGAGGGCTAATGCTCGTAGTTTCAACACAATCCTCTGATTGATTGATGCTCGATTCTTCAGTTTCCAGACTTAAGAACTGTGGATGCCAGAGATCTTTATGTCGATAAAGCGATCCGCCTCCAATGTGGTATTGCAGCAGTTTCTTAAATCGTTCAGTTGCTTTACTGGGTAGAGATTCTTTGTTCAACAAATCTGCGATCGCGTTCCGAATCTTTGATCGTGCAGATTCCGATTGCTGTTGATTCCAGTCTGGTAATTCACTGATGTGACGATCGTGGTTTTTGATCTGAGCTTTGTATTTTCCATTCGCATCGCCATAATGAAAGTAGTAACTAGCTTCGACACACCGCGCCCATTCTGCGGCTCGATGCTCAATCTCATGCTGATGCCGACACCATTCTTCGTATCCCGGCAGCGATCGCGCGACTCGCACAATTTCATCGATCAGGGCTTGTCCGCTCAACGGCTTGCCCCCTGCAATGACATGATGAAACACATACGATCGCATGGCAATCCGCCCCAAAAGTCGATTGGTTTGTCCATGTCCTGTCCAGCCAAGTTCAATTTCTGCATTCAAGTCATTCAGATACTTATCTGCCTTGCCAGAAATGCGAAATTGCTGGCGACGGAACTGCTTTAGGACACGCTTAATTGCGCCGGAGTTGATTGTGTTGCGCGATCGAGCAAAGTTCCAATGCTGTACAAATGTGGTGCGATCGCTCCAAATCGGTTGAAAGTCTGAATTTAACAAGTAGGAGCCGATTTGCAGGGGCAGCCGATGAGCGTTGAATAAACTGAAACTGCCATCGTTCCGATAGAGTTTAGGATTTGGAAAGATTTCAAGTTGTCCCAGTTTCACGATGAACCCTGCACTTTCAAGCAAAACGGAGATCGCGATCGCGCACTGCCAAGAGCTTTGTGGCTCCTCAAATGGAAGATAGATATGTAGTCCACCACTGTAGCTCGAAGTACAAACAAGATAACTGACCAGCCCCAGTGGTTCTAAAGCGCTGATCATGCGAGCGATCGCAAACGGATCTCGTTTCGGGTGATAAGAGCTGCCTGCATCGATGTCGAGCATCGCATATTGAGTTTTTGTCCCGAAGCGCACACCGTAGAGGTGAGACCCTTGAGCGATTTGGCGATCGCTCAAGGGGTGACGGCTTTGTGTCTGCCAATTTGGAGTGTGTGACGGCTCTGAATAAGTTGCCCAAATGTAGTCATAGCGATGAGGGAATAATCGCAGAAACAGATCTTCCGACTCTTGAATTGATTGAAAGATAGGTGAAGAAGTTGATAACACAGGACTGACGCAGAATGATACTGAAACCTGCAAGGCAAGCAGAACGACTGCGCGGAATTATGACAGATCCAATTTTTCGGCGTTTTAGTGCGGATCAGTCTTGATCAGACTGATCAGATGTCATAAAAGCCCCGAAAGCCTTATAGCATCAAGAGTCCGAAAAAAGATTATGGGAGAATTTGGGGTAGATCATGGGAGAATACGGAGCTAAATTGGGAGAATTTGGAGTCGTTTGTCATAAGCATCAAATGCCCGTGTGATACGAGTTTAAGCTCGATTTTGACCGTTAAAATTTTTATGACAAGCTCGATTTATGACAATCAATTGAGCGCAAAAATCTGGCAATTAGTCATAACTCCAATACGCGCCGGAGGGCAGTTTCAAGCTCAGGTGTGATCGGACGCTTACTCGACTCGATTTTAGCAATCAGACTTTGATCCACATCGATCGTTCCCGCCAGCTTTGCCTGAGTCCACTTTCTGGCTTTGCGAGCTGTTTTCACTTCAGAGCCGGTCAGTTTTTCCGTCGCAGAATTGCCGCCTAACTGCTTCTGTCGAGGCTGCTTTGATTGAGTCAGTGCTTCCATGCGTTGAGGAATCGGATTCGGTGGCTTAATCACCAGTTTCTGCTCTAACCATAATTCAATCCAGCCCTTTGGTTTACGTCGCTTTTGATCTGGATTCAACCATTCTGGAAAGGGTTTCACGTAGAACATGGGGGTTGTGTCTGGTTGTCCACTTGATTCTGGTGAGTAGTCTTCTGGATGCCAGCCTAGATTCAGGAGAAGTTTGAGTGCGTGATTCCAGCGATCAAACAGCGATCGTGATTTTTCGCTACTTTGTCGGGCTTCTCGAACTGCACTTTCGGTGAGAACGGCTTCAAGCAGCGATCGGACTTTATATTCATATGGGTTGCGATCTCTGGCTCGAATCCGAACATCTAACGTCAAATGAATTGCTAAACGTAGCGTTAACTCATCGTGATAGGGATCAAGTTTGAGAATGTTCAGCGCAAGATAGCCGAACTGGTACAACGCTTCCTTTGCTTTACTTCCAGCTTGATTCAGGAAATGTGCTGTCCACAAGCCCGGACGTACTGTGATGTAAACCTCATTGGGCTGCTCGATTTTGCCAGTGGTTAAGTCAAACTGTCCATGTACATCGATCAGAACTTCCCACATCCTGCCAACCGGAGTACTTGCATCTAGTTTTTTGTTGCCTCGTCCTTCAATCCAGACGGCTTTAACGAGCAAGCAAGATAAGGCATAAGCAATGCTGGCAACTTCATTTCGCTTCGTGGGTAAGGTCGAACTATGATTTCTATCCCAACCCAATTCAGCTACAATATCACTGGCTTTTAGGGTAAACGTACTTTCCCACGGCTTCCCTTGACGCATAGCGTGAGCCGCGAAGATGAATTGCAATTTTACGGTATTGAAGCCAAACTTGTTGATGATTTGTTCGGCTGCTTCCCAGGGTAAAGCTTCAATGTCACCCGGACTTGTAATGTAGTGTTCGAGAAAATTGCTTTGATTTGTTCTTGACGCATAGCGAAAATGCGCGATGCCGCTGGCATCTGGCTTCCAAAGATCGGTTTGAAGCTGGGCTGAGATACTGCTGACGATCGGTAAACCTGTCGGAATCGCCGCGATCGCATCGACCTGTGATAGCCGAACTTCGGTTGGAGGAGACGGCTTTTCAATCTCGCCACTGTGCAATCCGAGGAGTTGCGCCAGGGCAACCAACGGATAGTTTGGTAAATCTAGATCGCTCTGAATTTGGTTGACCAGCGTTTGGGAATAGAATTCTTCAAGCCGATGGATCTTGCTTTGAACGGAGATCGAATTCTGCCCAAATAGATAATCAGAAAGTTTCTGCTGTAGCACTTCTGGCGATTCAGGAGCAGACTCACCACTATCTACCCGCTTCAGGTCTTCGAGCGCCCAGACAACTAAATTTGACCAAATCTCCTTTGCTGCTTCTTCCCAAAGATGGCGTTGCTCAAATATCGTCTCGACTAGCGATTTAACTCGGCTCAGCAGCGTTTCACCTTCAAGATTGGTTCTGATCGTTGCAGGAACGCTGTCATTTGCAATCACCTCAAAGTAGGGTAGATTCGTCTCGGTCGCAGATGAACCGCTGGTTGAATTAGAAACTCGCTGCTGATAAATCGTGACAAGTCGCTGAGTCAGTTGAACTGTAACCAGATCGAGTAGCGGCGATCGAGTTTTAAGATATTGAGCTGTAACTTTGATTTGTTGGGCAGTTGGAGGAACTTGAGCAACTCTTGGTAAGACAGGCAGTGAACTGTTTACATCTAGAGAGTCAGCCATATCAGGGATAGCGCTGCTCGCCGAGTTCAATTCGAGTTCTTGTGGGTTCTGTGGATGCCCGATCGACAACTGAGGCAACCCGTCTGGGGCGATTGCTTGTTTCGGTTTACGGCTCTTAGTGGCACGACTGCGAGAATTGCCCGGTTTCACGGCTCGGTCTCCGATCGTCAGAAATTTTTCTCAAAGTATTTGTGTCTATGCTACCACTCCACTTCCTGCAACTTCTGAATCGGTTGCGTCGAAGCGCAAAGCTGAATACGAGCGTGAATCAGAAACCTTTTCGATGCGATAAAAGGTTCTACCATATCGAAAATGTTTTAATCGGCTCCTGGAATCGCAATTTTCGATATGATAATGAAATGAATCACGTCGAAAATATTTCCGTAAGCCCTCATCTCCAAGCGGAACGTCGTCGGCTGCTTGACGCGATCGCGCAGATCCGAAAATCTGGCGAAGTTGCACCTGCATACTACTGGCTTTCGCCGCAAGTTGAAACGAAGGAGAGTGGTAAGACCTATGAGTACATTAAGCTCAACGTCAAAAAGCCGGGAGACATGAAGGTAAAAGCGCGATCGCTCGGTAAACCCGGCAGCGAAAGACATCGAGAATGGCAGCAGGCTCTGGCGCGTCGAGATGCGATCGTGGAGCTGGAGCAACAAATTACGCTCGTTGAGAATTTGCTCGATCGCCAGAAAGCGCGATCTGCGATCGTGACCTTACCTCAAAACGGGTAAAGATATCGGAATTAAAAAGAGCAGCGTTTTATGAATGATGAGCTTCGAGCAAAAGCGGACCGAATGCTTGCAGTCTTGTACTCAACCGATTTCGATCGCGGTCATCCGATCACTAAAGAGCTAGAAGGATTGCCCAGCCATCCTGGAATCTATGCGATCAAGCATAGATCTGGAGAAATTCTATATGTTGGAAAAGGAAAAGGATTGAGAGAACGTCTGAAGAATGGGCATAAGGCGTTTTTCTGGGCTTGGGTTGAAGGCATTCAAACAGAGGAGGTGTCGATCGCTTTTGTTTCCCTTCCGTTCGAGGATTGGTTACAATCGTTGGAAATAGAGGTGTTGATCCTCCAAAAGCTCAGACCACGGTATAACTCTCAAATTAGGCAGGAAGAGTAAAATGCTTCAGCAGCTTAAGACAGAAGAACATCTTTCACCGGAAGTTGCCCAAGCCTTTTTGGAAGGGCTGCCGATGCACGTTCGAGAAGCATTAGAAGCGAATGCACGAGACATCAATTACCCGGTGTGGGCTGTGGTCGAGATGGCAATCTCCGGG